>JAYUHK010000029.1:0-6187 GCA_043767025.1 Saprospiraceae bacterium
TTCTCGGCTCGAATTGCCCTCCGATAGGATTTCTACCACCAAATCGGGTGCGCCGACGCAGCCTCTTTTGTCCAATTTATTTTCATCGCACACCACACACAAGTCGGGCTGCACCACCGTATCTACTTTGTGGTCGGTATCCCGCTCGGGCGGCAGCGGCAGTCGGGCATCAAAAGGCGCAGAAAAAACATCGCAATTTCTATTTTTTTTCTTCAAATAACTCTGAATTGTAAAAAACAAAATACCTGACACTCGCTGGTGCGCAACACTCGGCGCAGCCATCGGAAAGATGCGACCTTTAAAAAGCTCGACACGCTCCTGAAACTTCCACAAAATATAATCCGCGTAGGTGTAGTAGCCGTTGGGATTGAGTTGCTCGAGTTGGGTTATCATTTTTTTAGGTATTTTTTCGGACGCTATTCAAATTCATTTTTGGTTTCAAAACCACCGTCGCGGAGGTATTTTTCTTTCTGAAAGAGTTTGACATCGGCAGCGACCATCTCGGCACACAACATTTTTACGTCGTATTTTGGTTTCCAGCCCAATTTTGTATTGGCTTTTGTAGGGTCGCCGATGAGCAAATCTACTTCCGTCGGGCGGAAATAACGCGGGTCAATCGCCACCACCTCTTTGCCGATTGTTACCTGAAAATCTGGATTGCTGCACGCAGTTATGTACCCAATTTCATCAACTCCCTCGCCTTTGAAGTCGAGCGTCATACCGACTTCCGCAAATGCCATGCGGATAAATTCGCGGATTTCGGTCGTCACTCCTGTGGCGAGGACAAAATCTTCGGGCGTTTCTTGTTGTAATATCAAATACATACCCAAAACAAAATCTTTCGCATGACCCCAATCTCGCTTGGAGTTCAGATTGCCCATAAAAAGTTTGTCTTGCAGCCCCAAAGCAATTTTTGCTACGCCGCGTGTGATTTTGCGCGTCACGAAAGTTTCGCCGCGAAGGGGGCTGTTGTGGACGTGTCCCTGTCCGATGCCGCAATGAAAAGTGCCAGATTCTGTCGTCAAATCGTAAAACCAACCTTCGTAATGAGGCAAATCTATAATTTTTTTTACTTCATTGTTGGCTTTTGACAAATGATGCTGTGTAGAAGGTTCGTAACCGTGTTGTACTTTTCTTACAAATTCTCGACTGATGCCTGTTTGCTCACTGATGCCACGTTGTGACACACCTTCCTTTACCAAAGCCAATACGCTTTCTTTTTTGTCGGTCAAAGTCCTATGATTTTGTCCAGTTTCAGAATTTGATGATAAATTGATAGAAAAATAAAAAGCCTCTTTTTTCCACTTATTCGATTGCTCAACGTTGATATTGTATTCTTGGTTGGTGACGTTTTTTAGCACAAAAATCAATCCTGCTGCCAAGGTTGCAGAGTTGGTTTTGAAATTTTTAAACTCATAAACACACGGGTTGGAGGCTAAACCATCGGCAGCATTGTAGCCTCTCAAAAAGGCTGTCTGTATTTTTGTGGACGCATTTAAAATCTGAAAAGGGATTTGTTTTTTATGAAATTCATCATAAAACTTATATTTTTTGATAAAATTCGCGGCATTGTTCAGGCGAAGTTGCCAAATAATATTATCCGAAAATGCAGATTTTGTTTCCCAATAATGAACCGTATTTTTAGGATTCAGCGCAAGCCAAATTTCTTCGTAACGCGCCAATTCTAACTTGTGCTTTCCAGTAAGTTGCAACTGTCTTCCCTCCTTGATAGAGCCGTCGCCGACGACAAAACCGATTAGCTCGGCTTCCGCTTCGGTCATATCAAACTCGATAGTTTCTACTGTCGGATAGTCAATAATATGAACTTTATCGCCCAACACGATGTCCTCAAAATTCTTTTCTGCGCCGTCTTCCATAATGCACTCGTGGCTTCCAGTTGCCATGTAGGCTGCATTTTTGGAAATAATCCAGCGTGGATTTTTGTTGTCCTGTTCTTTGTCGTGCGGGTAAGCCGAAGCATACAGCACTTTTACCCAACCTTTGCTGTCCCACACATAAAGGTCGCTTGTGACGACCGTTTCCTGATATTCTTTTGAGTTGGTGTCAATAGAAACTGTGCCAAGATTGGTGTAATCTTTCACGATTTGTGCGATTGGCTTGATGTCTATTGCGCCTCGCTCCCCAATTTTGAAAAGCATTGGCATATTTTCTGCCACAGTTTCGTGGTTGAATAATATCCCGTTGCAGGCAAACATTCCATACGCCTCGCGATAATTAACGGTAATCCAATAAGCATACATTTTAGCCACTGCATAAGGCGAGCGCGGATAAAATGGCGTGGTTTCTTTTTGGGGGATTTCTTGCACTTTTCCGTAGAGTTCGGAAGTAGATGCCTGATATATTTTGGTTTTTTTCGTCAGACCCAAAATTCTGATAGCTTCCAGCAGGCGCAGCGTCCCGATGCCATCGCTGTCGGCAGCGTACTCGGGCGTATCGAAAGAAACACGGACGTGCGACATTGCGCCGAGATTGTAAATCTCATCGGGCTGCACTTCTTGGATAATCCTGATGATGTTGGTAGCGTCGCTCAAGTCGCCATAGTGGAGTATAAAATTATTGTTGTCCACGTGCGGGTCTTGGTAGATGTGGTCAATCCGCCCCGTGTTGAACAAAGACGCACGGCGTTTAATGCCATGTACGATATAACCTTTGGAGAGCAACAACTCGGACAAGTAAGCTCCGTCTTGCCCTGTGACACCAGTGATGAGTGCGATTTTTTGCATTTTTAATTTTTACTTTGCTTCAAAATGGTCTTTTAGGAAGCGTTGGAAACCATGAATATACAAGTTGGCTTTGAGGAGATAAAATAACCCAAGCTGTGAGTAGAATAATTTTCAAGTCCGTCCCAAAAGATTGATTGGCTTGATACCATTGTTCTACTTTTCCCTTGAAGGGGTAAATATCTTGTTTGTAAAATTCCCAAATATCGCCGCCTTTTTCTTTTACGTCTGTTATTAGTTGCTCTTCATCGCGAAAAATAATTGACCCGATACCCGTAAGACCCGGAGTGACGTTGTAAATAGTGTTTTGTACGTCTTTGGGATAAGCGTCAAAACTTTTTTGCATCACTGGTCGCGGTCCGACTACGCTCATCTGACCAAAGAATATATTTAGCAACTGCGGTAATTCGTTTATTTTGCTGGAGCGCAAAAATCCTCCTATTGGCAGTAGTCGTGGGTCTTTTTTTAAGGTAATCAGTCCACCAGTCATAAACTGGCTGTTCTTCAACATAGTTGCAAATTTATAAATTTTAAACAACTTTTGCTGGTAGCCGACTCGGTCTTGAAAATAAAAAATATATCCTTCTCCCGTTAATTTCAAAATAATGGAGATGGGCAGCAACAGCGGCGACAGCAGCAGCAAAGCTAAACCAGAAGACAGGACATCAAAAAAGCGTTTTATTATTTTATACATAAATTTTTTAAAATTATCAGTTGCCGCAGCTCTTTACATCTTGTTGTCTAAACTTTTGCCTGTTTCGATGTGAGCGAAATCGGGGAGGTATCTTTTCATTGCGTTTACGATGTCTTGTTTGTCGTATATTTTTTGGTTCAAAATATTTTTCAAATCTTCGATGACCGCGTTTATTTCTTGTTTGGCGGGAATTTTTGCATTTTTTATGATTCCCAAAGACTGATAAGTTTCCATATCCAACTCGTCGGTGTCGGTATAAAATTCTTCGTAAAGTTTTTCACCCGAAGTATCGGATTGAAAGTAACAGACGGGATAAGGGTCGGTAATTTTTCGAGTTTCCGCATATTTTTTGGCTTCGCTTTCGGTGGCGCAGCTATGAGAAGTCATTCCTAAGGCGACAAGATAAGATTCGGTAATATCTTTAAAATTAACCATCATATCGTCCCCTAATTTTGGAAAAAAAATATCGCCCGACTCGCCCAAAACGCAAGCCAACATACATATTTGTCCACTTTCTTCTGGCGAAACAAAAAATCTTTTTACATCACTTGGGCAAGAGAATGGTTGATTTTTCATCAATCTTTGCACGTATCCGTCCAACAGACTGCCATTCGAGAAAGCTACATTGGCGAAGCGCGCGGTCGAGATTTTGAGGTCTTTGCTATAAGCCATAATGACTTCTTCCATGAGCTTTTTGCTGGCTCCCATCACATTGACGGGATTAGCGGCTTTGTCGGTGGATACACAAAAAAAGTGTTGCGGCGGATATTGGGTGAGCAAATCCAAAAATCGCTGGGCTTTCATTACATTGTTGTCAATCATCGCCTCTACGGAATATTTATCTTTTTCACTTCTGACGTGCTTGTGAGCCGCAAAATTAGCAACTATATCAAAAGTACCTTCGTTGACAAACATTTTTTCAAAGACGGGTTCGCCAAAATTCATCGGGTAAGTGATGTATTCTTTCGGAATAAACTGCCCTTCTGCGCTCCGCAAATCTCGGGTCAGTTCCGTCAATCCGTTCTCGTTGGTGTCCACCACAAACAATCGAGAAGGCTCAAATTTTAATATCGCTTTGATAAACGACGAGCCTATCGTACCCGCTCCGCCGATGACCAACACAGATTTGTGGGCGATAGCCGCAGAAAGTTTGTCTTTATTGGCTACAATATCGTTCAGAAAAAGACTTTCCTGCCGCAGGGTAATGTGTGTTTTTATGAATTGGTGGGTGTTGATGAATTGCATTAAATAGTTATAAGTTTTTAGTTTTTAATTTTGAGTCATCATAAACTATTGAAAATCAACGAATTATATCGAATATTAAATGTCAGCTATTTAAGCGTAAGAACTTAATTTTTTTTATTCGGTAGAGAGCGCGTTTAAGATTAGTTAGTAAAATGATTGAATAGCTTTTATGACCGTAGTTTGGTCGTCGTCGGTCAATCCCGTCGAACTCGGAATACTCAAACTGCGCTGATAAACTTGGTTGGACTGGTCGCTGTTGCTAATGTAAATATCGTTTTTGAACATTCGCAGTTGGTTCATCGGCACCCAAAACGGACGACATTGTATGTTATTTTTTAGTAAATGTTGTAAAAGCTCTTTTTGGCGAGCCGTTTGCATCGTTTGCAACCAATTATTTGCCGAAACGTGTTCTGTATAAACTTGAAATTTGACATCGGCAACGCTTTCCAATTCAGTTCTATAGCGCGCATCAATTACTTTTTTACGTGCTAAAAAATTAGGTAATTGCTCCATTTGAGCCACGCCGACCGCCGCCAGAAGATTGACCAAACGGTAATTATAACCGATTTCGTCGTGAATGTACTCAAAAGCGTCAGATTTTGCTTGCGTTGTGATGTGTTTTGCTTTTTTTGCCAAAACTTCATCATCGGTGACGATAACACCGCCGCCGCCTGTACTAATTATTTTATTGCCATTGAAACTAAACGTACCAAATGTACCAAATGTACCTGCGCCTTTGCCTTTGAAAGTAGAACCCAAAGCCTCCGTAGAATCTTCCACGACGGTCAAACAATACTGTTTTGCGAGCGACATCAGGCGTTCCATATCGCACATATTGCCCAACACGTGAACAGGCATAATGCCTTTTACGCATTGGTGCGTCCCGCGCAAATAGGTTTTATTTTTTTTATAATACGTTTTATTTTTTAAAAAATCCTCCAAAACGTCCAAATCCATTTGCCAAGTATTGGGATCTACGTCCATCAAAATCAAATCCGCGCCCGTATATTTGACAGCATTCGCGCTTGCGATGAACGTAATATTAGGCAAAATAACCAAATCGCCTTCTTCAATTCCCGCCAACTCTAAAGCAATATGTATCGCCGAAGTACCATTTGAAGCAGCAATTCCGTATTTTGCACCTGCAAAGTCAGCCACCATTTGCTCAAATTGCGTCACATACGCGCCAACGGACGAAATCCAACCTGTATCCAAACAGTCTTTTACATAAGTCCATTCGTTGCCCGATATGTTGGGGAGAGAGAGTGCTATCATATTATTTTATTTTTTAGATACGACAAGTTTTTGTAGTACTTTGAGTTCAAAATTTCTATAATATCTTTTTTTTCAAATTCATTTATTAACTGATGTTACGCAAGGATATTAAATTAACTTTTTTGAATTTAGACTTGTAGCTATTTACTTGGTCTTTGTCACTTTTTTTCTTGATAAAAAAAGTAACCAAAAAAATCAAGTGCTCTGTAGAAATTCTAAAGTTTTTGCTTAA
>JAYUHK010000030.1:0-15230 GCA_043767025.1 Saprospiraceae bacterium
ATTTTTGTCGGTAGCGTTCACGAGCCAATATTCTTTCACGCCCGACTCTTCATAAACTTCAAATTTTTGGTTCATTTCTTTCTTGGTATTTCCGGGGGAAAGTATTTCGATGACCAAATCTGGCGCGCCGTCGCAGCCTCTGTCATCTAATTTTTTTGGGTCGCAAATAATGCAAATATCGGGCTGCACAACTGTTGTGATTTCTTTTTGGGTCCATTTATCCAATCTTTTGAGCCGCACATCGAAGGGCGCGGCATAGACATTGCAAGGATTTTGAGCAAAGAAAATTCTAAATTGATAGTACAAATTACCGCTAATTTCTTGATGAATGCGCGAGGGCGCAGCCATTTTAAAAATTTTTCCCTTGATGAGTTCCACGTATTCATCGAATTTCCAAGTCAGATAATCTGCGTAAGTGTAGCTGCCGTTGGGGTCGAGTTGCGAAAGTGAGGTAATCATATTTTGCATTTTTTTCTACAAAGTTATGGTTTTTTTAGTCAAAAAAAATTGTTACCCCTAAAAAAAGCCGCTTTCAGAGTACTCTGAAAACGGTTTTTTTTACTGTACCCGAAGTGGGACTTGAACCCACACATCCTTACGGACACAGGATTTTAAGTCCTGCGTGTCTACCATTTCACCATTCGGGCGAATGATATGCCGCTTGACGCGACAAAAATCTACTAAAAAAAAGGGTTTGAGTGCGTACTAATTTGCGAGTAAAACGCTTTAGCCATACACTCAAACCCCAAAGATGAGCGGAAAACGAGACTCGAACTCGCGACCCCGACCTTGGCAAGGTCGTGCTCTACCAACTGAGCTATTTCCGCTTTTTGTTTTTAGCGATGCAAAGATACGATTATAATATTTAAACTAACAAACTTTTGGTACAGTTTTTTTTAAAAATTATTTCGTAAAAGCCAAAGGCACTGATTTTCAAAGGCTTGCGAAGAAAAATTATTCTGCTACTGGCTGGATAGCTTGAAAACTTTCCCAGCGAAGTCGGCTGTGAAGGTTGTAGTTGTTGAGCCGATTGTGATAATAGTACAAAATTCTAAAATCTTCGCTGACGATGTTGTTTTTTTTATCAAATTTGAGGGGCTTTTGTGGGTGATACAGCCCGAGATGGTTGATGCCGTGCGTCATCAGTTCGTGAGGCGTTTGGCGTATTTCTTGCGCTACTTTTAGCTGTCCTTTGGCTTCCATATCCAGCAAAATGCTCTGCATTTTTTCGATAACACTTTCAAAAGCGGCGGGCGGAAAGTAATAATCATCGGCGGGAAGTCGGAGGATTTCGTACAAATCAAGTTTTTCGTATTTATGAAATAGGAGGCGAAAAGCCGCGAAAGCCACAACGTGGCTGCTCAAAACGATATTTTCTACCTGAAACCGCTCCACGATTTTTTCTGCCAACTGGATAGTATATTCGGATTCTTTCTGTGGGTCTGCTTTTACCGTTGTGTTACTTCTAAAATAGTCGGCGATGTCTAATTTATTACCGAATTGGTCGCTGCTGTTGCCGTCGGTATCCACGAAATTGCCCATTACGTCCATCGGTTTGCCAAAAGAAAGCAAGATTTCAGAGCTTTGAGAAAAAAATTGCCAAGCGAATTTTGCGACTTTTCGGAGGCTGTAAAACTCGTCTTTTTGTCGTACATAGTTTTCTTTTCCAGTGATTTTGAGGTGTTGCTCTACCAAGTATTTTGCCTCCAGCACGAAGTGGTAACTCATGACCAACGGGACGATAAATATTTTATCCGATTTTCCTTTTTCGCAGTTGGCACGTTGGGCTTCTACGGCGGTGCCCAATAGTCCGAGTTTTAGTTTTCGTTCTAATTCGCCAGAGCGCGAGCGAGTGCCGCCCGGAAAAAACAAACTGTGAGTTCCTCGCTGGATAGAAAGATTGGACATTGCTTTGAGGGTTTCGAGGTAAATGTCATTTTTTTTGCGTCTATCTACTCGATACGCGCCGAGCCTATTCATAAAATAGGCAGGAATGCCCGCATTGTAGAGGTTCAACCCCGCACCGTAAGAGAAAGAAGGCAAGCCGACCATCGCGTCCATTGCGTAGCCGACCAAAATGGAATCTAAATTGCTGAAATGCGTCGGCACTACGACGACCGTTCCTTTTTGGGATAGGGTGCGGATAGCTTCTACCTCGCCCATCACTTTGAGGCTGTCTTGGAGGTGGTATTTTTTGCCCCAAAGCCGTTGCCAATTTCGGCTGGCGGCAACGTTGAGCAGTCGGCTAAAAAAGAAAGTAAGAAATCTTCGGGCAAAAAGGAAGGTAGAAATCCGAAAATTTCCGACTATTTCGTCCGAATACCGTGCTATAATCCGTCGAGTCAAGTTGGTGTAAGAGCTTCTTAATTCGGCGTGGTTGGGAGTTTCGAGTGGCGCACCGAAAAGTTTGGAGCTGATTTTTTTCCAAAAAGCGCGGTCGTCTGGCGGATCTACTTTCCACGGTTCTTCTTTGATGCGGATTCGCTCGGTATATAAGGCGGCGGCAATTTTATTTTGCACATCGTCGTTGCTGGCGTTTTTTAGGATTTTTTCGAGGGTAAAATTATTGATTTCTTCCAAAAAATCTGCACGGTCTTCGCTCAGCTTGTAGATGGTCCACTGCTCCAAATCTGGAAAAACAGGTGGATAAAGATGATAATTGTTTGCTGCCATGTACAAAATTTTCGGTTTGGGGCAAGAGCAAAGGTAAATACTTTACATTCTACGTAAGCCCCGATGTCGGTCGTATCGTACAAAGATAGCTAAAAAAAGTTGAAACGTCGGTAGTAGTACCGATAATTTTTAGACATCGTCGGAGGTGTAAATTTACAATTTTACACCTCCGACCGACTATATTTACAAACTGATACATTAAAACTGACCCAACAGCTTCTTTTTCATGGTTTCAAATTCACTTTCAGAGATAACGCCCGACGCTTTTAGCTCCGCTAACTCCTTGATTTTCAATATAATATCCGATTGACTGCTCGACGCAGCCGCCACGACTCCCTCGTCGGTCTTTTTGCTAGCATCTTCTTTTTTTATTTCTTCTGCTACCGCTTTTCCTTTCTCAAATTTTTCGTTGTAATAATTTTTGAAACGCTCGGTGTCAAAATCTAAAAATGTGCCACCCGTTTCAAAATGTTTTTTAAAAACTTCGCCTATCGCATACGTCGCCGCACCCGAAAACGCGGACATCGCCAGTCCTCCGACCAACGAACCGATGCCCGGAATCAACTTGATAGCTACCCTCGCGCCGACTCGTGCCAAACTCGAACCCGTCAAGGAACTCACTATCGCCTTGCCTTGCGTTTCTTTAAAATCTATGTCGTAAATCCTCGCCAACTGGCGAATCATATCCAACTGAACTGCCGTAACAGCAAAAATATCTGCCACTGGAACCGGAATAAATCCCGCTCCCATTGCGATTCCGACGTGCATCTTGATAGTAGAATCCGCTTTTTCTTCCCGATTTTTTGTGTTCATAATTAATTTAAGAATATTGATTTTTGAAAGCATTGTGAAATATATTTTATTTTTAATGCCACAATATTGCACCTTTTTGTAATCTTTGTCAAGTGAATTTCGACAATCCGATGCAAATTAACGATAAAATCAGTCATATAAACGCTCCTATAGCGATTTTCAATTATGAGCCCATATTATAAATGTACCAATGACAAATAAAAAACCAAAAATAATACGCTTATTCATTGATTTTGTACTTGAGTGTCAGAGTATTTGGATTGAAATTTTTTAGGAATAAGTGTCCATCGGCTGGGACGGTTACAGTTAGGCTACTGTTTGCGAGGAGGGAGGGGCTTATCCATTTTTCTTCGCCACTGCTTTTTACGGAATAAACCTCACAGGATTGCGTGGCATTTGAGTTGGTCAGCACCACATCAAAATTGGAATGTTTTATGTTTTTCCACATTCTCAATTCTCCTTTCGTAGGGATTTCGATGCTGCCTGTCTTGGGCTGAATTGTTGCTAAATTGCGACTTGAATTGCAGGAGATAGCGAAAGTCGCAATCGCAAAAAGCGATAAAAGTAATTTGTTCATTTTTATTTGTATTAATTGTTAATATCCGAACAGACAATATTTTGTTTCAGAGGTTGCTTCATCTTCTGATTTTGGACTACTTTTTTGGCGTGTTGAGTAATATAGCAAGCATCGTCGGGATATTTAGGACGGACTGGCATTTAGCAGCCAACTGCCGAGTTTCCTACAATTTTAAATAGTTTTACTTTTGTTTAATAACTTCTGCTTTCTGGTACCATGTTGTGTGTAGTTTTATTAGATGTCAGATTGTGTGTAAGTCTATATTAATGAAGGGTGACGTACTATGACCTTATTTTCAGCTAAAAGTTGGTCTTATTTTGTGCTATTATGACAGAGAATATAATATAAGTTCTTACACTTAAATAGATGACATTTATTATTCGACATAATTCGTTGATTTTCAATAGTTTATGATGACTCAAAATTAAAAACTAAAAACTTATAACTACTTATTTGGGATAAATATTGTGCTATTTTCAGATAATAATTTTTTATTCTGTAAAAAAGTATTTTATGTTTGTATTTTCAATTTTTTTCATGGGTTTGTCCAATTTTAAATATTATTTATTGTTCCACACAATTATTACTTTACCTAATTCAGCAATAGAGCAGAGTGCGGTAATAGCTTTACTCATTTTGGAAAAGATTTCCAAAATGGGAATTCGATTCATTATTTTTATAATCGAAAAGGTGTGTTACAATTACCTTTAAAAAAAACAGTTTCATAGAATTATTTCCATGAAACTGCTTTTTTAATCATTATTTTAGATACTTTATATCTTATTTTTAACTAATGCCATACCACATTGACTGCATTTGCCGGCTTTTTTGCTCGTTACATCGGGGTGCATTGGACAACTGTACACAGCTGCGGACGTTTTTTTCATTTTATCGGTACACATCATACCGCTCATTTCCATACAATCACCTTCATTCATCATCATAGTTGTACCATCTTTCATGATACATTCTCCGTTAGTCGTACACTTGGTGCCGTTTTTCATGGTTATATCTTTGGTCATAGGTTTAGTCTTGCCCTTTTTCATTATCATCATTTTGCCGTCTTTCATCATGCAGCAATTTTTCATTTGCGCAGATGCGGTGTTTGCTCCAAAAAATAACGCTATTGTGAGCATAGCTGTCGCGATAGCTTTAAGCATATTTACTTTTTTCATAATATCAAGATTTATTTTTTTCTTCAGAAATACTGTTGCCTATTTTCAGTTTCGCTGTTACCCGATTTTATTTTCTTTAAGATATTTTTAAAATTTATAAGACAGCGAGTGTCTGTCTTAAGATTACATTACATTGCTTTGCAAGCGGCGGCGCATTTTTTGCAGGCTTCTGCACAATCTTTACAACAACTGTGAGCGGATAGCTTTTCACATTCTGCCGCACAAGCATCGCATATTTGCTCACACAATCTACAGAGTGCTTTCGCGAAAGCCGAACCTCTTGCTTCAAACCTTGCACACAAAGCACAGATATCTGCGCAATCCCGACACAGAGCAATACATTTTGAATGTGCTGCATCGTTCATTCCGATACAATGTGTAGCACACCTTTCGCACTCGACGGCACACGCCAAGCAAACATCAATACAATTTTTTGAGTTTTCCATGATTACTTTTATTTATTGTGAACAGTATTATTCACTTGGCAAAAGTGATGGTTTCAGAATAATTAATGTTACACAATCTTGCTAATATGTAGTATAATTTACAGTTCCTCTATCGGCTTTCGGTTTTTTATTTTAATCTGTTTAAAATATGTAGCCGTCAATCCTGTAACTTTTTTGAACTGTTTGCTCAAATGAGCTACACTTTTGTAATCAAGTTTGAAGGCAATTTCGCTCAATGAAAGTTCATCGTATATCAATAGCTCTTTTGCCCGCTCAATTTTTTGGGTTATATAATAATGCTCAATGGTTGTGCCGTGCATTTCTGCAAAAAGATTGCTCAAATAGTGGTAGTTTTGATTCAGTTGTTCGTTGATATAGTCAGATAAATTTATAGTCAGTACCTCTTCTGAATGATGCACCAGTTCTACAATTAATATTTTTATTTTCTCAATGGTTTTACTTCGCCTATCATCTAATATATCAAATCCAATTAAATGTAAATTTTGGAGCAAAACGTCTTTTATACTATCAATATTCGTTTCTTGTATTTCAATTTCACCCAACTCAATACAAATTGTGTGCAGACCGATTTTTTCTAACTCGTACTTTACCACTATTTTGCAGCGATTGCACACCATATTTTTAATAAATAATTTCATGAACAGCTATCTTTTATTTTTTAAGTATCTGCAAAGAATTACTTGTGGTAATATAATATTGTAACTAATTGATTAGCAATTATTTAGGCAACTAAAATTAACCACTAAAAACTACTTACTTTTAAAAAACTTGTATTAATGGCAACCGCAACTGTGCTTACCATCTCTAATACTGCGTCTGGCATAAGAGTTAATAAAATTCCTTATTTGTAATATAAAATGCCTGCTGCTAATGGCAAAGCAACTACTTTGCAACCTATTGCCCCGAATTAAATTTTGAAATATTGTTTATAAGTTGTTTTTTAGTTGGCAACGTTTTGTGGGTTGGCGAAGGCTAAGGAATGAAGAGAAAATAAGGTACTGAATATTGTGAAGCAGAATTTTGGGTCAAAACAAGGCAGATTTGAGGCGCGATGCCTTGCATCGTAACGAAAATCTAACGCAGTTTTGGCTCAAAAGACAAGTCAGAATACAGTAGCTTATTTTGGACGCGTTCCTAACTGAAAGCACAAAAGTCCAGTTCGGCACAAACACCAAATGGAGGCACAAATATTGAGATGAATACTTGTGCCTCTTTTTGCTAAAGCCTTGTTGTAAACTTGTAGTGTTCACAACAAAAATCGAAAATAGTTACTTATTTCTGTCTGAGTAATTCCAACCATCGGTGACGGCATAACTAAATGCTACCCCAAAGAGTAAGGTAATTAATGCTGCGAAATACGGTATAAAATCAACCATTTTTATTGTTATTTACGAGGTTTAAGTACATTCCAAAACAAAGAATTGAAGGAACCCAAAGTCCGATAAAAATTGCTTGGTCTTTGTTGCCGCTAAAAAACAAGATTTCAGAGTAAACAAGTGAAAGAAGTGCAGATACAAACAGTATCTTGTCGGTCAAATTAAATTTTTTTAACATTTTTATGTATAATTATTGCTCTTACTCATTAGGCTTTTCAGAATACGCCCCGTTTTTAAAGTGGTTGCTGGACTCCACTATTCAATAATAATTTACAAATAAAAACGTATAACAAAAACTACGCCTTGAAGTTTTTCCTTTCTCTACACAGTCCGATAATTGCTCGGCGTGTCCTTGGCTCTTATTTTTTACTTCTCAAAGATACAAAATAAATATCGAATTTTTTGTTACCTTTAAGATTGAAGGTAGATTTTTTTTTTGTGATACTTCGTCTGTCCGCTCGTACCCGCAGATGATTGTGGAATATTAGTACCAATTTGTTAGCGATTTTTGGCGAGGCTTGTCAGGTTAGAGCTAAATTTAGTTTTATTTTTGGTTGAGTCTGGTTGGAAAAGGTCGATGTTGAACGATGCCGTTGAAGTTAAGTTAAATTATTACAGTCATTTTTTTGTAAAGTTCAGACAGGCAATTTTGTCGCATTCTAAACTTTGTTCCGTGATTGTGTCCCGTCCTTGCATCAAAGTCAATAAGAATATTTCCCTTTTCGATTTGGTCTAAAAACCCATCGAAGTCAAATTTTTGTAGCATTTTTATTTTACTATATTTGTAAAACTCTTTTTCGCTTTCTTTTTTTACTTCCGCTTGAACATAAAAACAGTTTAATAATTTAGTTCCTGCCTTATTGGATAAATCGTCAAAACCCCAATAAGGTTGTGGCTCAAGCTGTCCAAAGCCAATTTTTTCTTGTACTTGTTTTAACCAACCGCTATGTTTTTCAGCTACTTTACTGCTATCAAAAGAAATTAATACCTTACAGTTGATTCTATCAATAATCACTTGAAAGCCTCTGTCACTTGGAGACAATCCATGTATTGTTTGCCGAAAACTCTTTTCATTTTCTGGATATTTCTTCCCAGCTTCCCGATGCGCCCAACCATAATTTAATAGTAAGACTTGTGGCACAAACTTTACTGCTCGGGGAGATGGTTCAATATGGAATAGAGTAGTTAGGGAACTTGTATTTATGCGTTGTGATTTCAATTCCCATTCAGCTGCATTTGGTATTGGCAAATTATTTTCTGTAATACCTAATAAATCTTCGAGAGTATTTCCTACGCCTCCATGGTTTCCATGTCGCGCATTTGGAATCCAACCTCTTTCAGATATATTTTTTAGTTCTTTTATAAGGCTGTCTTTTGTGTAAATTTTCATTATGTTTATTAAAATAACGTTGCTGGTTTAAATTTTAAAAGTTCGCTTTGATTTTTGTTTCTTTGTATCCTTTTTTCAGACATTTCGCAGTAGTCTGGCGATAATTCAATACCAATATAATTTCTTTTGAGTCCCAATGCAACCACTGCTGTCGTTCCGCTACCTGAAAAAGGATCTAATATTAATTTAGCATTTGTTGAAGAAATAATTCTGTCAATTAAGGCTACAGGGAACGGCGCAGGGTGCTCATTATTCATTTCTTGAGTAAACTCCCAAACATCGCCAAAAGCATTGGCTTTTGGTACAAGTTTAAAATCTGGTTTAGGTATAATATAAATAACTTCATATGTTGGCAGAAAATAACCCGGGTTAAAATTAATTCCACCTTTCCGTCTCCAAATAATGATTTGTCTAACTGGTAAGTCCCTAATTATATCATTTCGGTTTTGAATGAGTCCATCTTGAACTCGCCACTTGTGATTATAGAAAATCGCCCCGTCATTTTTTATTAAACGATACATTTCTTTTAAACAATTATGTTGCCAATCGGCATATTCATCATTTGGAATGTTATCATTGTAATGACTATAGCCATTTTGTAAAGCATTTCCAGCCCATTTACCACTATTGGTATTTGCTTTCATTCCATTACCGGTTGAATTTTTTAAGTTATAAGGTGGAGAAGTTACTGCAAGGTCTATGCAGCTATCTGGCATTTGTCGCATTATATTAAGGCTATCGCCACACAGAATTTTATTTATATAGTTATCTGGAAAAATCATTTAATAATTTTAAGATATTAATTAAGTTTTTTTATTGATATTATGTGGCTTTGAATCTGCACTGCTTCAAAGCTCCATATCATCAGCATACTCTGCGCATACCCACAAAATTAAACTATTTCATTCAACCAACACAACTATTTTAAGTTTATATTCCTCCACCAAAAAAAATAGCAACACAAAATATACATTTTGCATTGCTATTTCTTTCATACTTACGAAGTTTTTAAAACCTATCCAAGTTCATTACTTTGTGCCAAGCGGCTACAAAATCGTGCAAAAACTTGGGTGTGCTGTCGGCACAGGCATACACTTCGGCGATGGCACGGAGTTCGCTGTTGGAGCCAAAAATGAGGTCGTTGCGGGTGGCAGTCCATTTCACTCTGCCCGTGCTGCGGTCGGAGCCTTCAAAAAGGTCGGCGGCATCGGAGGTCGCTTTCCAAGTTGTGCCAATATCCAATACATTTACAAAAAAATCGTTGGTCAAGGTTTCAGGGTTTTTGGTAAATACGCCGTGTTGCGAGCCGTTGTAATTGGTATCCAAAACCCGCATTCCGCCTACCAAAACCGTCATTTCGGACGTAGTGAGTGTAAGTAATTGCGCTTTGTCTATGAGCAAGGCTTCGGCGGCTATTTTTGCCAAAAATGGCTTGCTGCTTTTGTAATTTCTAAATCCGTCCGCCAGCGGCTCTAATGCCGAAAACGAATGAATATCGGTGTCCGCAGCCGTAGCATCGGCTCTGCCTGCCTCAAACGGCACGCTCACGTTTTGCCCTGCGGCTTTGGCGGCATTTTCTATGCCCACGCTGCCACCCAACACAATAAGGTCGGCGAGCGATATTTTCTTGTTTTCGGTTTGAGCGGCATCAAATTCGTGTTTGATAGCCTCTAATTTACCCAAAACTTTCTTTAATTGTATCGGATTATTGACCTCCCAAGTATTTTGTGGAGCCAAATTGATGCGTGCGCCGTTGGCACCGCCACGCTTATCAGAGCCTCTAAAACTGGAAGCCGAAGCCCACGCCGTAGCCACCAACTCCGACACGCTCAAACCCGATTCGCTGATTTTATTTTTTAGCAAAGCAATGTCCGTTTCATTCACAAGTGCGTGGTTTATTTCAGGAATTGGGTCTTGCCAAATCAAAATTTCAGCAGGCACTTCTGCACCCAAATATCGGTTGCGAGGACCCATATCACGGTGCGTGAGTTTGAACCAAGCCCGAGCAAAAGCGTCGGCAAATTCATCAAAATTTTCGTGAAAACGCTTTGAAATCGGTGCATAAAGCGGGTCCATTTTCATTGCCATATCCGCCGTAGTCATTATCGGAGCGTGGCGTTTTGTGGGGTCGTGGGCATCTTCTACAAGCGTCGCCGCCGCCTCGTCGGTGGGTATCCATTGGTGTGCGCCAGCGGGGCTTTTGGTCAGTTTCCAGTCGTATTTAAACAGCGTATCAAAATATCCATTGTCCCAAGTGGTAGGGTTGGGCTTCCACGCACCTTCTATTCCGCTCGTAATGGCATCGCCGCCTTTGCCCGAGCCAAAACCGCTCATCCAGCCCATACCCATATTTTCTATGGCTGCGCCTTCGGGTTCAGTGCCTTTGTAGTCTTCGGAGGCGGCACCGTGTGCCTTACCAAACGTGTGTCCGCCAGCCGTCAAAGCCACGGTTTCTTCATCGTTCATCGCCATTCTGGCAAAAGTTTCTCGTATATCTCTGCCGCTTGCTATGGGGTCGGGGTTGCCGTCGGGTCCCTGCGGATTTACATAAATTAAGCCCATTTGCACGGCGGCGAGCGGGTGTTCCAATTCACGGTCGCCCGTGTAACGCTCGTTGCCGAGCCATTCGGTTTCTTTGCCCCAATAGATGTCTTGTTCAGGTTCCCAAACGTCTTCTCTGCCGCCCGCAAAACCAAAAGTTTTGAAGCCCATAGACTCCAAAGCGCAGTTGCCCGTGAGTATCATCAGGTCGCCCCAAGAGAGTTGTTTGCCGTATTTTTGTTTGATGGGCCAGAGCAAAAAGCGTGCTTTATCTAAATTTCCGTTGTCGGGAAAACTGTTGAGCGGCGCAAAACGGAGGTTGCTCGTGCCTGCGCCGCCTCTGCCGTCGGTGGTGCGGTAGGTGCCAGCACTGTGCCACGCCATACGTATAAACAGCGGACCGTAATGCCCATAATCGGCGGGCCACCAGTCTTGCGAAGTGGTCATCAGGGCAATAATATCCTTTTTTACCGCAGCCAAATCCAACTTTTTAAACTCTTCGGCGTAGTTAAAATCCTTGCCCATAGGGTCGGAGAGGGAAGAATGCTGACGCAGAATATTGAGGCTCAACCTGTTGGGCCACCAGTCGTTGTTGGTTGTTCCCATTCCGCTTATTGGTAGTTTTTTTTCTGAATGTCCAAACGGACATTTACCTTCGTTTTGCATATTTTTTTCGTTTTAAATTTATTGATTTTTAATTATTTGCGTTTATCGTATTTTTTAAAAATCCCTTAGGGATTTAACGTTTATAAAAAACAAATGGCTCTTATATGCGACCCCTTCGGGGTCGGACGTGATGTCCCACCTATTTTTTCTACAAACATTTGATGCCTCTGACATCGGGTTGTGAAACCTTTTTCTATATTTTTTAAAATATACAATGTTTGTGTTTTGTAATAATTCACGCATTATTTTTTCTTAAACTTTCCTGTTATTTGTAGTTTTATGTCTTGAATTTTGAAGTTTTTTATTTTGTTTTTTTTGAAATAATCACTTATCAATTCGCTTAATGTATCGTCTTCAAAGTCTTCTATGCGTTCGGTTTCGGAGCAATATAGGTGATGATGATTGTTCAGCAGCGGGTCGTAGCGCATCACGTCTTTTTCGGTTTTTACTTTTTTGAGCAAACTGTTTTCTACCAAAGTATCCAGCACTTTATACACTGTGCCTACCGAAATATTGGGGTTGTTGTTTTTTATAAATGCCAAAATATCTTCGGCAGTTGGGTGGTTGTCCAACTGAATAATCGCCTCAAAAATTGCCACCCGTTGCGGTGTTACTTTAAGTCCTTTTTCTTGTAGTTTTTCTCTGAATTTGGTGTCCATTTAATTATTTTTAAATCATAATTATTCCGCAAAGATAATCATTCTTATTTAGAAATGAAACTATTTTAGTTTTTTTTAAATTTCGCTTTCAATAACGCAGTATAATTTTTAAAAAGTAAAATTATTAATTAGGAATGTGTCTAAAATAAAATATTTATTTTTTTTTTCATTCATAAGTTTAAGAATGAAGAAAAAATAAATCATTTGTGCTGTTCGATTTGAGAAAATGATTGGTAAAATAAGTATTTTAGAGGCTCAAACTCTAACGAAAGGCTACAAAATTTTTGATATTTTGAATAAAATAGTGTTTATTTTAAACATTGCACTATATTTGGAGCGAAATTTTAAAACCATCACCAACTTTATTTTTTAAATGAGTACCACAACATCAGGCAGCAAAAGCTCCCAACTTTACACCCTAATCACTGTTTTTTTCTTTTGGGGCTTCGTAGCCGCCAGCAACGACATTTTGATTCCCGTATTCAAAACCGCTTTCAACCTTTCGCAGGCACAAAGTCAGTTAGTTTCACTCGCTTTCTACATCGCCTATACCGTCGGCTCAATTATTTATTTTGTTATTTCGGCATCTATCGGCGGCGACGTTCTGAATAAAATTGGCTACAAAAACGGTATCGTATTAGGAATGGTTATATCGGCTATCGGTACTTTGCTTTTCTATCCAGCCGCCAACTCTGCGTCTTTTACCCTCATGATTTCGGCTTTGTTTATCGTCGGCTTGGGCTTTTCGCTCCAGCAAATTGCCGCCAATCCGCTTGCTATCGTACTCGGCAATCCCAAAACGGGTTCGCAACGTTTGGCACTCGGCGGGGGAGTCAATAATTTTGGAACTACCATCGGACCACTTTTAGTAAGTTTTGCTATTTTTGGAAGTGTAGCTTCTGGCTCCACAGTAGCGAGTATCGAAAGTGTGAAAACGCCATATTTAGTACTGGGTGCCGCATTTT
This sequence comes from Saprospiraceae bacterium, assembly GCA_043767025.1. GTDB lineage: Bacteria > Bacteroidota > Bacteroidia > Chitinophagales > Saprospiraceae > JAYUHK01. Next base: position 13,303 of record JAYUHK010000030.1, read on the forward strand.
TATTGGTGGCAGCCTTCATTTATTTTTCTTCTATCCCCAACAAAATTGATTTGGAAGAAGTCGCTGCGGACGAAGCAAGCGACGACAGCAAAATTATTCACCGCAGCTCTGCGTTTGCTTACCCACAGTTGGTATTGGGCATGATTTCGATATTTTGCTACGTCGGTGTCGAAGTAGCGACAGCCAGTAACTTGCCCGCCTACATGGAAAAAAATCTCGGTATCCAGACCCACAACATTGCGCCCTACATTTCGCTGTATTGGGCGAGCCTGATGATGGGCAGATGGACAGGAGCGGTCGGTGCTTTCGACCTCACAGCAGGCACCCGAAAAATACTCAATTTTTTAATGCCTTACCTTGCCTTTTGTGTCTTTTTGGTCGTCAATGCTATTGCGCAGCACGATATTTCGCAGTTCTACGTCTATGCCTTCGTCGTACTATTTATGATAGCTGGCGACATTATGAGCAAAGGAAATCCAGCTCGTTTGTTGCTTATTTTTTCTTGTATGGGCATTGCAGCACTCATCATCGGCATGACGACGAGCGGTATGGTGAGCGTATTTGCATTTACGAGTGTCGGATTGTTTTGTAGCACTTTGTGGCCCTGCATCTTCACACTTTCGGTCGCAGGTCTGGGCAAAAACACCAATCAAGGCAGCAGTCTATTGATAATGATGATTATGGGCGGCGGCATCGTAAGTTGGGTACAAGGCACTATGGCGGACAGCATCGGAATACAGTTGAGCTACATCGCGGGCGTTGTCTGCTTCGCTTACCTTGCTTTTTATGCCATCAGAAGTAAAAAAATCTTACAGGAGCAAGGCATTGATTATGACCTAAAAGTTAGCGGCGGCGGTCACTAAATGCACCACTCAAACCCAACTTTAAAGCTCAATAATCCGTTAAAAACTTCAGAATTATCGGTTAAAAATCACACAAAGAGAGAACCCTGTCAGGGTTGTGTCGTGATGTTTAGCCGATAATTCCGTTGTAATATTGGTGTTTTTCATTTCTTACATTTCGTCGCGCTCCAATAAGTCGGGTCGCCGCAGTTTGGTGCGGAGTAGCGACTGCTCGAACCGCCAATCCTGAATTTTTTGGTCATGCCCTGAAAGTAAAACGTCGGGTACTTTCATTCCTTCAAACTCCTCTGGTCGCGTATAGACGGGCGGAGCGAGCAGGTCGTCCTGAAAAGAATCAAACAGTGCCGAAGTTTCGTCGTTCAGGACTCCCGGAAGAAGTCGCCCAATAGAATCTACCAACACCGCAGCAGGCAACTCGCCTCCCGACAAGACGTAATCGCCAATCGAAATATCAAGGGTGATGTATTTTTGGCGCACTCGCTCGTCCACGCCCTTGTAGTGACCACAGAGGATAAGCAAATTTTTTTTCATCGAAAGGCGATTAGCGAGCGACTGGTCGAGCCGTTGCCCGTCGGGAGTCATATAAATTACTTCGTCATAATCGCGCTCGGCTTGCAGCTCCGCCATTGCTTTGGCGATAGGTTCTGCCATCATGACCATTCCCGCGCCGCCGCCGTACTGCATATCGTCGAGTTGCTGGTGTCGTCCGATGCCAAATTTTCTCAAATTATGTACCACGACTTCGAGTAAGCCTTTCTGCTGGGCGCGTTTCATTATCGAGTGATTGAGCGGGCTTTGCAGCAGGTCGGGCTGGACGGAAAGAATGTCTATTCTCATAAAATGATGTTGATACCAAAAAACAAAACATCGAAGACTTTCACGAAGCCTCCGATGTTTTGGATATAAAATAATTTTAAAAAAAAATTTTTAGTACATGACAAAAAAGACTTTTTCGCCAAGTTTGCATAATTTTCGGGTTACGAAATCTGTAAACTATGCCAACGAGAGCGAAAAAGCTGTGCAAATATAGCGACTTACAAGAAATATTAGGCAAAGAATTGCCAA
>JAYUHK010000031.1:0-27800 GCA_043767025.1 Saprospiraceae bacterium
CATTCCTTGTTCGATATTCGACATTCCTTGTTCGATATTCGACATTCCTTGTTCGATATTCGACATTCCTTGTTCGATATTCGACATTTCCTCATTCGATATTCGATATTTCCTTGTTCGACATTCGATATTCCTTGTTCGATATTCGACATTCCCCATTCGACATTCGATATTCCTTGTTCGATATTCGACATTCAAAACCCGTCAGACGGTCATTATTTCTTTCTCTTTTTGCTCGATTTGCTTCTCTACTCTTTCACTGTACCGGTTCGTCAAGTCCTGCACGACCGCCTCCAAACCCTTGCCTGCATCTTCCGAAAATCCGTCTTTTACGGCTTTTCGGACTGTTTCGTTGGCTTCGCGGCGCGCGTTGCGGATACCGACTTTTGCCTCTTCGCCCAAGTGCTGTGCTTTTTTGACCATTTCGCGACGGCGTTCTTCGGTGAGCGGCGGAATACTGAGGCGGATAATAGAGCCGTCATTTTGTGGCGTAATCCCGAGGTTCGCCTCCATAATGGCGCGCTCGATGGGTGCCAACATATTTTTTTCCCAAGGCTGTACCGTTACCGTCCGAGAGTCGGCGGTGGCTACGCTTGCTACCTGCGTAAGAGCCGTCGGCGAACCGTAATACTGCACCAAAAGTCCGTTGAGCAGCGAGCCAGAAGCCTTGCCTGTGCGCACTTTTAGCAGTTCTTTGTCCAAATGCACCAATGCGTCTTCCATCAGTTCTTTTGCTATTTGGACATATTCGTTCAAATCTTCTAACGTCATATTTTTTTATACTTATTTGATAATCAATTATTTATGAAATGCAAAAATTGTTATATCTAATCTCTGCGGCTATTGTATTGCAAAATTAAGTAAATTAACATAATTAAAGAAGAAAGTGCGGCAGAAACATAAGTCATGGCTGCCCACCAAAGTGCGTCTTTTGCACCTGCGTGTTCTTCGCCTTGCGTCACGTTGCTCTGGTCGAGCCAAACCAAGGCGCGACGGCTGGCATCAAACTCTACGGGTAAAGTTATCAGACTGAACGCAGTGGTAAGTCCGAAAGCGACAATCGTGACGAGCATGATTTGAGGCATCGTATTGATGAGCATAAACGCAATCATCATCAGCCATTGGAGCGACATGGAGGCGATATTGACGACTGGCACGATGGCGGAGCGAAGCCGGAGCATCGAGTAAGCGGTGGCGTGCTGGACGGCGTGACCGCACTCGTGGGCGGCGACGGCTGCCGACGCAATGCTTTGTCCCGCAAAAACATCGGGGCTCAAATTCACCGTTTTGTCGGCGGGATTGTAGTGGTCGCTCAAAAATCCCTCTACGGACACTACTTGCACGTCGTTGATGTTGTAGTATTTTAGCATAGCTTCCGCTACGTCTTTGCCGCTCATACCGTTGCGCAGCCGAATCTGGCTGTATTCTTGAAATTTGGATTTGAGCCGTCCGCTTATCCACATTCCGACCAAGCTGGTCAGACCAGCGATGACCATATAACCGATATTCATTCCGAACATAATTTTTAGTTTTTTTTAGTGAGTGAAAAAAATGGTAGTTTTATTTGGTCTTTGGAATGAAGAAAAAATAAGTAGCTTATTTTAGACGCGTTCCTTTATCAAAAATCCGTTCTGTATCTCTAATTCCGAGTGAATTTCACATTTATAAAAATAATCGGGCAATTTATGTTTGACCCCTTCGGGGTCGTACTGTCCTGTGTTAGTTTTGGTTATAAATATTTGATGCCTTTGGCATCTTGCTTATAATCCAATTCAGAGTATTTTCAATTCCAAAGGGATTTTATGTTTATAAAAATAATCAGTCAATTTATGTGTGACCCCTTCGGGGTCGTACTATTTTGTGTTAGTTTTGGTTATAAACATTTGATGCTTTTGGCATCTTGGATAAAAAGTAGATTTTACTTTTTCATTCATCGCACAAAGCGGCTGTAAATTACTAAATATTTGACCAAAAATAGTTTGCATCAAAACGAATTAGATTTTAAGCATTTGTAAAGAATTACTTGTGTTTCAAAATACTGTAACTAATTGACAACCAATTAATGGTGCAACTAAAAATTAACCACTAAAACTAAAAACTACTTATCATTCAATATTCGGCGTTCCTTGTTCGATATTCGATATTTGTTGTTTGACACTTAAAAACCGTTTATACCCAATTATTCATCAAGCTATTTTTTCAAATCCTAAATAAGCGTGCAACACTTTTGGTAAAACAATTCCGTCGGGCGTTTGGTTGTTCTCCAACAATGCTGCCACGATGCGAGCCAGAGCCAGCGCGCTGCCGTTGAGGGTGTGCGCCAGTTGTGTTTTTTTATTTTCGTCGCGATAGCGCAATTTCAATCGATTGGATTGAAAGGTTTCAAAATTAGAAACTGAACTCACTTCGAGCCAGCGTTGCTGGGCGGCAGAATATACCTCAAAGTCAAAAGTCAGCGCGGAGGCAAATCCCATGTCACCGCCGCAAAGGCGAAGGATTCGGTAAGGCAGTTCTAACTTTTCTAACAATCCTTCGACGTGGGCGAGCATTTCCATCAGCGTTTCGTAAGATTTTTCGGGGTGCTGCAACTGTACGATTTCTACTTTATCGAACTGGTGGACGCGGTTGAGTCCTCGGACGTGAGCGCCGTAGCTGCCCGCTTCGCGTCGGAAACACGGCGTGTAGCCCGCCATTTTGATAGGAAAATCTTTTTCTTCTACAATCACGTCGCGGTATATATTTGTGACGGGAACTTCCGCCGTAGGTATCAAATAAAGGTCATCTTTTTCGACGTAATACATTTGCGCCTCCTTGTCGGGCAGCTGTCCTGTTGCGTGAGCGGAGTCGGAATTGACCAAAAGCGGTGGCTGGATTTCTTCGTAGCCGGCGGCGGCGGCTTGGTCGAGGAAAAAGTTGATGAGCGCGCGTTGCAGCCGTGCGCCTTGCTTGCGATAGACGGGAAAGCCTGCGCCAGTGAGTTTTACGCCAAGTTCGAGGTCAAAAAGGTCATATTTTTTTGCCAAATCCCAGTGCGGCTGTGCGTCGGCGTGCAGTGTAGGAAAGGGTTTTGTCCAGTCTTTGAACACTTCGTTTTCTTCGGGCGTTTTGCCGAAAGGCACGGAGCTGTGCGGGATATTGGGCAGCGACACTAAAAGCGCGTCGAGTTTGGTTTTGGTAGCCGCAAGCTGTTCTTCCAGCGTTTTGGTTTGCTCTTTGATGTGGGCGACTTTGGCTTTCAGTTGCTCGGCTTCGGTTGTTTTTCCTTGCTTGAACAGGTCGCCGATTTGCTTGGCGAGCAAGTTGGATTCGGCGAGCAGTTGGTCATTTTGGTTTTGGGTGGCTTTACGCTCGTCATCGAGCTGCACGAGTTCGTCCAAAATATCAAGTTGTTGGGAAGAAAAATTTCGTTTTCGCAGTCCTTCTGTCACACGTTCACGCTGTTCGCGAATAAAATTTATTTGAAGCATAATATACTAATAGGTTGTAGAAATAATTTTTTGTAAAAAAATAATTTTTTTGCAAAGATAATACTTGCATTTCAAAAAAAATAGTGTATTTTTGCACTGTAAATAATAGAACACGCCAAAAGTTGATGAGCGTAGTGTTTTGTTTCTGCTTGCGCAATGAAAAAAACACCGCGTTTCCAAAATATTCTCGCTTTCAGTTAGGAATGAAGAAAAAGTAAAATATTCTTTTATTTTAAAAAATGAATAGTTTATTTTAGACACATTCTTCAGGAATGAAGAAAAAATAAAGTAATCAAATTTTTCAAATAAATTCAAATAATTACAAGGCATTTTTAAGGCGCAACGCAGCGCGTTGTAACGAAAAAATAACGCAGTGACTGTTTGTAATTTAGCAGAAAAAATGAATAATTTATTTTAGACACATTCCTTATAAAATTTCCAAAATATAGTTGTTCCAAAAAACCCCTTCCGTCGTTGGCTTGCGTATTTTAGCGGATAGTTTCTAAAAGTCACAATCTAAATCTTTTCAAATTGTTGATTTTCAGCCATTTATATATGATACCAAAAATATTCCGATAATCAACTCAACAGACTGTTGCAGCGTATGGAAATAAATTTGCAGTTTTTCGACTTCGGAGAAAAAATAATTTTAGAAAATGAAGCGGCTCTTTTAAGACCATTGGAGGAAACGGATTACAAAAATTTGATACATTTTTCTCTTTCAGAACCCGAAATTTGGAAATATTCGTTGGCGCAGCCAATCGGAGAAGAAGGCTTGAAAAATTATTTGAAAGCAGCAGTTTCGGGCAGAGCGAGCAAAACCGAGTTTCCATTCATCGTGTGGGACAAACGAAGCCGGCAGTACGCTGGAAGCACGAGATTGTATGACATCAATGCGTCCAGTAATTGTCTAAAATTAGGCTACACTTGGTACGGCGGCGAACATCAAGGAACGGGACTGAACAAAAACTGCAAATATTTACTTTTAGAGTATGCTTTTGAGGTATTAGAAGTCGAAAGAGTCGAGTTTCGTGCCGACAATGACAATTTAAGAAGTATCTGCGCCATGAAAAGTATTGGCTGCCAAGAAGAAGGAATCCTCCGCAGCGACGGCTACAAACCAAACGGAGAACGGCGGAACAGCATCGTTTTGAGTGTTCTAAAAAGCGAATGGTTGGGCAGCGTAAAAGAAAACTTGAAGGCAAAAATCAGTTAATCAACCACAAATTTCATCGTGACAAAAAAGGAAAACTAACGAATAAATATTTGAAAGAAAGTGTTTTGACGCGCTACAAATCGTTGATTGTCAGTCACTTGTGCAATTAAAAACTACAAACCAATCACTAAAAACTACTTAACACAATTTATCATCTTCACAATCATACCAAATTATTATCGGCTCGCGCTGGCACAATCTATTCAGTCACAAGCAGCTCGCTAATCACTTCCAACTAAATTTTTCACAAAAAAACCCAGTCTAAAAAAGTCATGTACGACATCCTTCAACTTAATGATATGTTGATTCCCGAGTTGCGCGACATCGCGGAACGCCTCAATATGTCTGGCTTCAAACGCCTCAGCAAACAAGAATTAATCTATAAAATATTGGACGAGCAAGCCGTAGTAGGGAAAAATCCCTCCATGTCCGACGACTCTTCCGCCACCAACGAAAGCGAAAAAAACGACCAAGCTCCCGACAGCGTCAATTTGAGCCAGCTCATGCGCAAAAAAAGAATCGAGGACGTAGAAGATGTTCGCGCCGTCGCAAAGCCCGAAAAGCCCAACGAATCGTCTTCGTCGCAGCGTCGCCCGCGCACCAAACCGGAGCAAGCCGAGAACGTGCCGAACCCACACAATGTAAAAAATGCGCCCGCGCCTGAACCCAACCGAATAAAAATACCGAAGTTCGCAGTAGCCGAACAAGCGGAAGAGCAGCCTGAAAAAACGCCGCTCAAAGAGGAAAGCAGAAAAGAAAATAAGCAAGAGCGCAGACAAGAAAGCAAGCAAGAAAGCAGTCAGGATAATAAGCAAGAAAACAAGCAGGAGAACGCTCAACCCAATCGGCAGGAACGAACAGAGCGCACTCCAAACCGTCAGGAACGCAACGACGACCGCCCACAACAAACCCGCGAACAGCAGCAACAAGAGCAACGAAAACAAAACAACGGCGGCTCACGCGAAGCAAATCCCCAAGCCAGAAATCAAGAAAATCAGCCCGAACCACGAGCAGAAAGAGAGAAAAATGGCAACGTAGGCACTCCGCCAGAGCAGGTGCAAAAAAATGTTCCGCCACGCTTCAACATTGAGTTGGACGGCATCATCGAAGGAGAAGGAATCCTCGAAATGATGGCAGACGGCTACGGATTTTTGCGCTCATCGGATTATAATTACCTGACTTCGCCCGATGATATCTACGTTTCGCCGTCACAAGTCAAACTTTTTGGCTTAAAAACGGGCGATACCGTGCGCGGTGCTATCCGTCCGCCCAAAGAAGGTGAAAAATATTTTGCCCTTCTCAAAGTGTCGCGTATCAACGGACTTGAGCCTTTGGACATTCGCGACCGCGTCCCTTTTGACTACCTAACGCCGCTTTTTCCGACCGAAAAATTCAATCTTACCGCTCCCAAAAATAGCAAAGATTACGGCACCCGAATGATAGACCTTTTCACCCCGATTGGAAAAGGACAGCGTGGACTCATCGTGGCGCAGCCCAAGACCGGAAAAACTTTTTTGCTCAAAGACGTAGCCAACGCTATTTCGCGCAATCACCCCGAAAGCTATTTGATAGTGTTGCTGATTGACGAGCGACCAGAGGAGGTGACGGATATGAAGCGCAGCGTGAACGCCGAAGTCATTGCGTCCACGTTTGATGAGCCAGCCGACAACCACGTCCGAGTGGCAAATATCGTACTCGAAAAAGCAAAACGCTTGGTAGAATGTGGTCACGATGTCGTTATTTTGTTGGATTCTATCACACGTCTTGCTCGCGCTTACAACACGGTTGCGCCTGCGTCGGGCAAAGTCCTTTCGGGCGGTGTAGAAGCCAATGCGTTGCAAAAACCCAAAAAATTCTTCGGTGCAGCTCGAAATATCGAAGGCGGTGGCTCGCTCACGATTTTGGCTACCGCTTTGATTGACACTGGCTCCAAGATGGACGGCGTTATCTTCGAGGAGTTCAAGGGGACAGGAAATATGGAACTTCAGTTGGATAGGTCACTGGCAAACAAACGCCTTTATCCTGCCATTGACCTCACCAAATCCAGCACACGCCGCGATGATTTATTGCTCGATAGAGATACTTTGCAGCGAATGTTTATCCTCCGCAATCACCTCGCCGATATGAAACCCGACGAAGCAATGGAGTTTTTAATCAAACACATGAGAGGAACTGTGAACAATGAAGAATTTTTGAGTTCAATGAATGGTGGAAGATAATTTTGTGTCTTCTTAACATTTTTTTAACATTTAAAAACAACATTTAGAGTAAAAATATGGATTTTCCTACTCCGATTTCAGTACAAGCCATTGCAGAGCGTATTGGGGCAAAAATAGTCGGCAATACAGCTGCCGTGGCTTTGGGTGTCAATGAAATACACAAGGTTAGGGTCGGAGATATTACATTCTCTGATGTAAAAAAGTATTTTGAAAAATCTTTGAAGTCCGCCGCTTCTATCATTATTTTGAACGAAACGGTGGAGTGTCCAGACGGAAAAACATTGCTGATTTGTGACAACCCTTTTTTGGCTTACGACAGCTTGGTTCGAGATTTTCGACCTTTTGAGCCGCAGCAAATGCCGATACATTCGGCAGCAAAAATCGGAATAAACACAATCATAGAGCCGAATGTAGTCATCGCCAACAACGTCGAAATAGGCGATAATTGCTATATCCAATCCAATGTGGTGATTCATGAATATTCTATTATTGGCAACAATGTGACTATTTGTGCGGGAACTATCGTCGGCACAGATGCGTTTTATTACAAAAAAAATTCCGACGGCTTCCAAAAATGGCGAAGTGGCGGACGAGTTCTCATCGGCGATAACGTGGATATTGGAGCAAATTGTACGATATCGAAAGGCGTTTCGGGCGACACCGTCATCGGCGAAGGAAGTAAATTGGACTGCCAAATTCACATCGGACATGGCGTGGTAGTCGGCAAAAACTGCCTTTTCGCTGCGCAAGTTGGCATCGGCGGAAAAACTATTATCGGCGACAATGTGGTGCTGTACGGGAAAGTCGGAGTAGTCCAAAACGTAGTCATCGGCTCCGATGCAGTCGTCTTGGCAGGTGCTGGTGTATCCAAAAGTTTAGATGGCGGCAAAACATATTTCGGCGCACCAGCCGCCGAAGCGCGCGAAAAATATAAAGAATTGGCTACTTTGAGAATGTTGGCGAAGCGATAATTTACTTTAAAACATTGTCACGTGAACCGCGAATTTTTTCTTAATATTTTATTTCTCCTTGCTGTCAATGTGCTGATAAAGCCGTTTTTCATCTTCGGAATAGACCTGACCGTCCAAAACCGAGTCGGCACAGAGCAGTACGGCATTTATTCTGTGCTAATGAGTTTCACTTTTCTGCCCATGATTCTGAATGATTTTGGGATTCAGAACTTCAACAATCGTCATATTTCACAGCATCAATATTTGTTTCCGAAATATTTCCCCAATATTTTTTCGCTAAAAATTATCCTTTCCGCAGTTTATTTCGTAGTCGCAATGACTGGTGCATTTGCGCTCGGCTATGCCCAAAAGTATTTTAGCTTACTGATTTTTATGGTTATCAACCAAATATTAGTTTCTTTGACGCTTTATTTGAGGACTAATATTTCGGGAATGGCGATGTATCGTTGGGATAGTTTTGCCTCTGTGATGGATAAGTTGCTTCTTATTGTCTTTTGCAGCCTTCTGCTTTGGGCGAACCCTTTCGCCGACGGTATTTTTCGGATACAAGATTTTGTGTACGCGCAGACTTTGGCGTATTCGTTGAGTGCTATTTTTGCACTTTCGATTTTGCGTCCGCACCTGCCCAAATTTAGTTTTCGGCTGCGCCCAATTTTTTGGCGACTGATTCTCAAACAAAGCTATCCGTTTGCGCTGGTCGTCTTTTTGATGACACTTTACACTCGGATAGACAGCGTGATGCTCGAAAAATTGCTGCCCGACGGCAATTTTCAGGCGGGCATTTACGCCGCGTGCTACCGACTTTTGGACGCAGCCAATATGCTTGGATTCTTGTTTGCAGGCTTGCTTTTACCGATGTTTGCACGGATGCTCAAAGTAGGAGAGTCTGTCGAGCCGCTTGTCCGATTTAGTTTGCAACTGCTGTTAGCGGCGGCAATTACGATAGCAGTCGCCGTTATTTCGTACCGCAGCGAGCTGATGATTTTTCAAAATCAACACGCTACGGCGGCGTGGGGTGGCGTGTTAGGCTTCCTGATAGCCAGTTTTGTTGCCGTCAGCGTGTCCTACATTTACGGTACTTTATTGACCTCCAACGGCAGTTTGATGAAGATGAACCGTATTTTTATTTTTGGAGTGCTGCTCAATATTTTGCTCAATTTTATCCTTATTCCGACTCAAAAAGCACTCGGCGCAGCTATTTCTACTTGCGTCACACAGTTTTCGATGACTATTTTGCAAGTTATTTTATCGCAACGCGAAATAAAATTTTCTCGTCCGCTGCACATCTGGTTGCGCCCGCTTTTATTTTCCGCATCGCTCGTTCTTATTGCTTTCGCAGTCACCAATTCATTTATTAATTGGAAAATCGGATTTTTGACGATACTTTTTGCCGGCTTTGCGCTCTCAATTATCCTCAAATTACTCCACCTCAAAGAACTTCGCTCGCTGCTGAAATCCCCAACTGCATAGCCGAAGCAGAAGTTAATAAAATCAATAAAATATTTTACCACAACCAATCTGTTGCTTAAAAACTCGTTATCTAATATCCACTTTTAATGATCAAAAAATAGCGTTCATAGTAGCGGTAAGAAAAATGTGCGACGGCGATGCTGACGCTCAACTCCGAAATATAGTATAGAATCGGGTATTGAGTGGTTAATGAAAGTACAAAACTGAATTTTTCGATGACCAAACGAAGAAAATACGAAATGTATGGGTGAAAAATATAAATGCCAAAAGATATTTTTCCGCCGTATTGAAAGGTTTTCGTAAAATCTGGCAACTGTGATTTTTGCTCCGCAAGTATCCATAAAAAAGTACCAAAAATTACTCCTTGCGCAATATTATAACGGTCAAAAGCCTGCTCGCAAAGTAATGTATAAGCTATCAGAATATAAATACTTCGTTGAAAAACCTTATTGTTTACACATTTTCGGGCTGCTGTATTGTTTTTATCCAAAAATAAAAAGGCAAAAAACGCCCCGATTAACATAAAATGAAATTTTAATGTATAGATAAATCTCGTAACGACTGCACTCATCGAAAAAACAAACTGTTCATTGATAGCAATATAAAACAAGAAGTAAAGCACAAAAATAATCGTTAAATATAGAATCGGCTGCTTTCGCTTGGTCACAAAAAACATCATAAATGGAAACGTAATATAAAACTGTTCTTCCACCCCGATACTCCACAAACTATACAAACCACCTACATTTGCTGTCCACTTTGCGATGACAAAATTCGGTAAAAAACATAAATGCAAAGGCAATCCTTCAGAAACTGAAAAGGCTAAATACGGCTTGGAATAATACATTGGGTACAGAACCCCCAATAGCAAATATCCTATTAAAACAGAAAGGTAATACAAAGGAAAAATCCGCAACACTCGGCGGATAAAGAAAAAATATACATTCACTTGCCCGTATTTGCTGCGTTCTTGAAGGTAGAGGTAAGTCAATAAAAATCCCGAAAGTATAAAAAAAAACTCGACCGCTGCGCCGCCTTGCAGCAAAATAGGCGACTCGTGATACCACAAAACACCTATTTGAGCCAAATTTTGGTTGCAATGCGTAATCACTACCAAAATCGCCAAAAAAAATCTGACTATGTTGTAACGCTCGAAGTAACTTTTCTCACCCACAAAAAAACATTAAAATATTCGCCACAAAAGTAGTTTTTTATCCACTCACAAATCCGATTTTAACTGCACATTTTCGTTTTGTCGTATCTTTGGCATTGTTTTTAGATGAAAAATAGGAATTTGATATTGGGTAACAAAAATTTTGGAAACAAAAAAACACTCCATGAATAGCAAAAAATTTGTGATAAGTGAAGCGGACTAAACAGCCACGCGGACATTTCATAACTTCAAAGATAACTATCTAAGTTCCTGTACTTAAATAGATGACATTTAATATTCGACATAATTCGTTGATTTTCAATAGTTTATGATGACTCAAAATTAAAAACTAAAAACTTATAACTATCTATGAAAAAAATTACAGATATTCTACAACTCGATACGAATAGTATTTATACCTATGCCGACTATCTGACTTGGCAATTTGAGGAAACCGTCGAGCTCATCAAAGGAAAAATACTCCGAATTGCTGCGCCCAATCGGAAGCATCAAAGTGTGTCATGGCAGTTGGGCGGTCGTTTTTTTAATACATTTAAAGAGTTGCCGTGTGAAGCTTACGCCGCGCCTTTTGACGTACGTTTATTGGACAAAAAGAAATCGCTGCGAGCGAATAAAGATATTCTGACAGTCGTGCAGCCCGATATGTGTGTGATATGCGATAGAGAAAAATTGGACGAAAAAGGTTGCATTGGTGCGCCCGATTTAATCGTCGAAATCCTTTCGGCAAGCAATAGCAAAAAAGAAATGCGCACCAAAAAAGAACTGTACGAAGAAAATGAAGTGAAAGAATATTGGATAATTGACCCCACACACGAAACGCTCTTTCAATACAACTTACAAGAAAATGGGATTTATGCACCGCCTTTGATATTTGTGACCGACGAAACAGTGCAATCCACCGTTTTTCCGACGTTGCAAATAGATTTATCTGGATTATTTGAAAGCGAAGAAGATTAATCATTTAGGAATGAAGAAAGAATAAGTAGTTTATTTTAGACACATTCTTTAAGGAAAAGAAGCAACTTTTTATCCATTCACAGAGCTGATTTTAGTTACGCGTTTTCGTTTTTTGTCGTATCTTTGCCAAAATTTTTCTAAAAAATATGTTTCCAAAATATGATGTAATCGTGGTTGGCGCGGGTCATGCGGGCTGTGAGGCGGCAGTCGGCGCAGCCAATCTTGGCGCAAAAGTCCTTTTGGTAACGATGAATATGCAGACCATCGCCCAGATGAGTTGCAATCCAGCGATGGGCGGCGTGGCGAAAGGACAAATCGTCCGCGAAATAGACGCTCTCGGAGGTTATTCGGGCATCGTCACTGACCACACCATGATACAATTTCGGATGCTCAACCGCTCCAAAGGTCCCGCTATGTGGAGTCCGCGCGCGCAAAGCGACCGAATGTTGTTCGCTCAAAAATGGCGCATGATGCTCGAAGCGAATCCCAATATTGATTTTTGGCAAGATATGGTACCGAGTTTGATAGCCAAAAACGGTCGCATCGGCGGAGTGCGCACCTCCGCAGGACTCGAAATTCTCGCCGACGCAGTCGTGCTGACCAACGGAACTTTCCTCAACGGCATTATTCACATCGGCGAAAAACAACTCGGCGGCGGTCGAGCGGGCGAAAAATCCGCTCAAGGTATCACGGAGCAACTCGTCGAATTGGGCTTTGAGGCAGGCAGAATGAAGACGGGAACGCCGCCACGAGTGGACGGACGCAGTTTGGATTATTCTAAAATGGAAATCCAAGAAGGCGACGAGCCAGCGCAAAAATTCTCATACACGGATACGCCAAAATTGAAAAAACAGCTTCCTTGCTATGTCACATACACGAATGAAACGGTACATAATTTGTTGAAAACTGGCTTCGACCGCTCGCCGATGTTCAACGGGCGGATACAGGGTTTGGGACCGCGTTACTGCCCTTCCATCGAAGACAAAATCAATCGTTTTGCAGACAAAGACCGCCACCAGCTTTTCATAGAACCCGAAGGCTGGGACACCTGCGAAATCTATGTGAACGGCTTTTCGTCGTCGCTGCCCGAAGACGTACAATTCAAGGCGATGCGGCAGATTCAGGGCTTCGAGAACGCCAAAATGTTCCGTCCCGGATACGCCATAGAGTACGATTATTTTCCGCCCACGCAGTTGAAAACAACGTTGGAAACACATAAGATAAAAAACTTATTTTTTGCAGGACAAATAAACGGCACTACGGGCTACGAAGAGGCTGGCTGTCAAGGACTTATGGCGGGAATCAATGCAGCTTTGGCGGTGCAAGAGCGAGAGCCGTTGGTGCTGAAACGCTCCGAAGCCTACATCGGGGTTTTGATTGACGACTTGGTCAATAAAGGCACGGACGAGCCGTATCGAATGTTTACTTCGCGGGCAGAATACCGTATTTTGCTGCGTCAAGACAATGCCGACATTCGGCTCACGCCACTCGGTCACGCGCTCGGAATCAACGATATGGACGAGCGGCTGGCGCGAGTGAATGAAAAAATAGCCGCTACCGCCGACATCAAAAAGTTTTTTCTGAACCAAAGTGTGCAAGCCGAGCAACTGAATGGCTTTTTGGAAGACATTGGTTCGGCAAGTTTGCGGCACTCTGTGAAGCTGCATCAGGTGTTGGCGCGTCCGCACGTCGGCATTGCGGAGCTGCGAAAAGCACTGCCTTTTTTGGATGATTTTCTAAAAAACCACGGCGAAGATGCGATAGAGCAAGCCGAGATTTTGATGAAATATGAAGGCTATATCGACAAAGAAAAAGACTTGGCAGACCGTGTGACACGGTTAGAAAACGTGTTTTTGCGAGAGGACTTTGAGTACCACAACATTCATTCGCTTTCAATAGAAGCTCGGCAAAAACTAACCTTGCAGAAGCCGCGCACCATCGGGCAGGCAAGCCGAATAAGTGGAGTTTCGCCTTCGGACGTGTCTATTTTGCTGGTTCATGCGGGACGATAAGATGTCACAAAAATCAATTATTTTTGTAAAAAAAAATAATTTTAGTGTCCATCAAATTCGACATAATTGCGGGGAGTTTCGTAGAGGCGGATAGCGAGTTCGTATTTGGAATCCAACTTTTCGCGCAGAATATCCCAAATCACGATGCACACATTTTCGGCGGTTGGATTGAGATTTTTGAACTCTTTGGTATCTAAATTGAGATTTTTGTGGTCGAATCGAGCTTCGACTTCCTCTTTTATAAGGTCTTTAAGAATTTTTAAATCCATCAAATAACCAGTTTCAGGGTCAATTTCGCCACTCACTTTTACCTCCATTTCGTAGTTGTGTCCGTGATAATTAGCGTTGTTGCAAAGTCCAAAGACCTCCGCATTGCGCTCGTCTGACCATTTTGGATTGTGAAGACGGTGGGCGGCATTGAAGTGCGCCGTCCGAAAAACAGATATTCTCATAAAAAAAGTTGATTTGCAATTTAGGAACGAGGAAAATTAAGTACCTCGCTATTTCGTCCTTTCTTAACCAATAAATTGCTCAAATTGTTCAAAATAAACTAAATGAAAAAAAGTATAGCCGCACTTGTAGTCTGGTTGCTGATGTTGCGTTTCACGTTCACGGGAACAAAAAATTGTGGTGAAGCGAGTGCTTTCGTCTTGTTTGGACTGTACTTAATTTTGGCTTATCTTTATTTTAGAACTGTCACAAATAATAAAAATATTTTAGAAAAAATAAACACTCCTGTTACTTATTCGAGGTGGATTTTCGTTGCTTTGGGCGGATTGAGTATTCTGGCTACTTACGAAGAGCTGCGCAAAATCTTCAAACGCTACCCCAATTACAGCGAATTTTCGGACGTTTTGCCGCAGTTAGAAACCCAATACCAGCGATTTACACACGGGATTTTCCCTTACACGCCGCTCGAGACTATTTCTTACCACCCTTTTCCAGCTTATATGCCGCTTCACTGGCTGCCAATCGCCATTCCGACCGCTTTACAGATAGATATTCGTTGGTGTGGATTTTTTATTCTACTCGCATCGGTCGGAATTTATGCCAATTATATCGCTAAAAAATCAATTAATAATTGGATAAAATGTTTTTTAATACTTTTTCCTTCGGTAGTTCTTTGGTTTTTCATTATTTACAACAGTTTAGTGCCGCACGAACTTTGCCTGCCCGTCACCATCGAAACGGTCATCGTTTCGTACTATCTTATTTTGGCAGTTGGATTGTTGGCGGACAGTCCGATTTTAATTACTATCGGCTTGATACTGTGTCTTTTATCTCGCTACACGATGCTTTTTTGGCTGCCAATTTTTGCTTTATTGTGGTGGAAATACGAACCTAAAAAACTAAATTTTTGGATTTGGGGGAGCGTTTTAGTAGCGATTTTGGTGCTTTATGTTTTTCCATTTTGCAGCATCGACCCGCTTATTTTTCAAAAAAGTATTGCCTACCACAACGCCGCCGTGCTGGACGAATGGCAAGGTTACGGCGAAAATCACGTTTCGTGGAGCATGGAATGTGGTGTTTATTTTGCTAAATATTTCAAAGCAATCCTGCCCGGCGAAATGATCCAAAAAGTACATTTGATGCGATACATACAGTTGAGTTTGATGCTTTTGCTAATTATTGCAGCATACTTCACGCACAAAAAATGTCACAAAACAATCAATAAAAACCAATTTTCTTTTTTATTTTTGTACCTAATTTTAGTATTTTTTTACTTCTTCAGCCCGCTCACTTACCGATATTATTTGATTACGACGCTCATGCTGGCAGGAATAATGACTGCCGAAATATGGATATATTCATTTGCAAGAAAAACTTCCGAAACATAAAGCCTTCGTCACAAGATGAACTATTATTCGCCAAAATAGTTTAATTTACGCTCAGCTTTTTGCTTCTAAACAAAACTACCATCTAATTAATGACAACTCTGAATACATTTTTTCGCTCTCTATTATTTTTGTCACAATTTGTCATATTTTCTGCAAAAATATATGCTGGCGACACGCCCTGCACCGCAACCGTCTTGCCAAGCAATGACCCGAGTTTTACCGCGTTCACTATCAACGCAAGCGGCAGCAGCGGAGGTGTAGCCGCTCCATTTTGCGGAAACTACATCAACGGCGGCGGCGAATGTTGGCTACAATTCACAGCGCCCGTGTCTGGATTCGTGACGCTTCAAACGCTCGTCGGTACGGCGGGCAACATCGCTCTTGCGATTTATAAAACACCTTGCAACAATCCAACCCTCGTCAGTTGCTACGAAAATACAGACTGCGGCGGCGACTCCATGCCCAACGTGACGCTCCAAAGTCTGACCGCCAATGCCATTTATTTGATACGAGTTTGGAGAGAAGGCGGCGGCGGCGGCACATTTCGCATCAGGCTCAACGACCCACGACAACCGTTTTCGACGCTCGGCACCGCCGTCAATAACTCTCCGACTCCCGGCTGCACGCGGATTACGCTTCCAGTCGTCAGCCAGCGCGGCTGCGCTTGGCACCCCCGCGAAATAGATTTTTCGTACAATTTTGAAAAAAGCCTCGATATGTATTTTGGCACTCGAAATGCCAATGGAGCGGACGGAATGGCGATTGTTTTTCAGCCCAATGGGTTGAATATTTGCGGCAGTCAGGGCGGCTCTTTGGGCGCGCAAGGTATCCCAAAATCTATTATTATCGAATTGGACACATGGGACAATAATACACCTTACGAGATACCGCAAGATCACTTGGCTGTCACAATCAACGGAATAACCAACAGTAATGCGAGTCCTCCTTTGGGTGGTCCTGCGGCACTTCCCAATATCGAAGATGGCAATTTGCACAAGGTAAGAATCAACTGGACGGCTGCGACAAAACTCTTTCAGGTACGGGTAGATGGCATACTCTACATGGATTTTTTTTATGACTTTGTGGCATTGGTTTTCGGTGGCGACCCAACAGTTAATTGGGGTGTGACGGGTTCGACAGGGGCATCTTACAACTCTCAATATTTTTGTTATAGCGATAGTATTTTGTCCAACACAAGCAGTTACACGCTGCACTTGGATACCGTTATTTGCGAAGGACAAAGCCTTTTTGCAGGTGGCTCGTGGCAGACCCAAGCAGGAATTTATAATGATTTATTAAAAAAAACAAGTAGTAATTGTGACAGTACATTAATCACTAAAATTGTAGTCAATCCGAAAACTTTTGCTACGATTGACACTACTATCTGTGCGGGAACGACTGTTTCTTTTGGTGGCAAAAGTTATTCTACAGATACTACTGATACTATTTTGCTCCGCAATGCTCGAAGTTGCGACAGCACGCTCATCGTGAAAGTAAAAGTAATAAATATTGCAGTGTCCATAGCAAAACCCGATACTATCACTTGTTTGAAGCCAAATCTGACCCTGCAAGCCTTTGATAATACTTTGCAAAATACTAACAATTCGTACAGTTGGACGACCTCGGGGGGCGGAAATATCGTTAGTGGAGCTGCGACGCTCTCCCCAAAAATTGATGGCGGAGGTATCTATCAATTAAATATAACTTACAACGACGGAATCCATGTTTGTTCCAATATTCCTTATTCTGTGACAGTCAAAGAAAATGTCACAAAACCCAATGCAATTATTATTTTTTCGGACACGATTACTTGCAAAAAACCAACCGTCCTCCTGAAAGCATCTGTATTCGAGAACCCAAGCGACGCAGCCTATCAATGGACGACCAACAACGGAAATATAGTCGCAGGAAATAACAGCACCGCCCTGACCGTAGATAGCGGAGGCTTGTACCGTCTTACCGTTTTGAACGTTCAGAATGGCTGCCGAGATAGTGCCAGCGCGACCGTTGTTAAAAATATTACTCCGCCGATTGCCCAAATCACCTCGCTGCCGCAAGCTATTACTTGCCTTCGTAAATCGGTCGTTTTGGACGCGTCGGGTTCTAATTTTGGCGCAAATTATACTGTCGTTTGGAATACTCAAAATGGAACTGTTGCATCGGGCGGCACTACCCTTATGCCTTCGGTGACGCAGAACGGCGTTTACACGGTCGTCATTACGAACTCAAAAAACGGCTGCACCGCAAATGCGAGTACCGTCGTGAGCATTGACACGCTGCGTCCAGTCGTCGCTGTCGCCAATCCACCTCTGATAAACTGTGTCACAAAGTCCGTTAATTTGGTTTCGTCACAAATCGGAGCAAATTCGCCAAAATATAACTGGACGACTATCGGTGGGAATATCGTCGGCAGCAACATAAATGCTAATGTTGTAGCTGATAAAATCGGTATTTATTTTCTGACTGTCACCAATCCTGCCAATGGTTGCGACAATTCAGCGACGATAGAAGTAAAGCAAGATATACAAAAACCAATCGCCGAAGCGGGCAATATCGTCGAGTTGAATTGTAAAAAATTAACTGCTAATTTACTGCCGCAAGGCAGCTCCGTCGGTAGTATTTACAGATATTTTTGGACGAGCAACGACGGTACAATTATTTCGGGAGATAGCACTTTAAGCCCCAAAATAGGAAAAGCGGGCGAATACAAACTGCGTGTTTTGAATACCGAAAATGGCTGCGAAAATTTTGACAGCGTCCAAGTGCTTAATATTATTCCCGAAAAAATGCTTTTAGATATTCAGCAACCGCGTTGTGCGGGAGATAAAGGAAGTATCGAAATTTTATCCGTCACGGGCGGAAAATTGCCTTACAGTTACCAATTTGGTGTTTTGAACCCTGTCAGCATAGACCCATTTTTTACAAATTTATTCAGTGGAAATTATCAAATAATCGCCCAAGATGCCAACGGTTGCCAACTTACGCAAACCGTAAATATCGACAGCGCGCTGCAAATTAGGACGCAACTGACCCGAGATTGGAGCATCAACTTGGGCGAATCGGTGGTCGTGGATTTGAGTGTCAATCTCCCCAACTCAAAAATCGCCTCCATAGTCTGGAAACCCGCAATAGATAGCAGCAACACCGACCTTTTGCACCCGATTTTGATGCCTACCGTGACGACTGATTATTTGCTTATTTTGACCGACACGAATGGCTGCAAAGTGAGCGACCGACTGCGAATTGTGGTGGACAAACGCCCAAAAATATTTATTCCGAACATCATTTATACTGAAAGTACACGAAATGAAAATAAAATACTTTATATTTTCGCCAAAGAAAATTCTGTAAAAAAAATAGTCCGTTTTCAAGTATTCGACCGTTGGGGCGAACTCGTTTTTGCTGCGAATAATTTTCCGCCCAACGACGCTGCGTTTGGTTGGGACGGAAGTTTCAAGGGAAAAATTACGTCTGGTGTGTATGTTTACTTCGCAGAAGTGACTTTTATTGACGAAAAAACAGAAATTTTTAGTGGAGATGTGACCGTAATAAAATAATAAAAATGGCTCTTACCGAATCCAATATGCTGCCTTTGGGAACAAAAGCTCCCAATTTCTCTCTCCCCGACACCGTGTCAGGAAATGTGAAAGACCTGAACGAAATTGCCTCGAAAGCCACGGCGACGGTCATCATGTTTTGGTGCAATCACTGTCCCTATGTGATTCATGTGCAAGCCCAAATCGTAAGGTTAGCCAGAGAGTATGCGACCAAAAACGTGGCTTTTGCTGCGATTAGCTCCAACGATGCAGAAAATTATCCCGACGACTCGCCCGAAAAAATGAAGTCACACGCCAAACAATTTTCGTATCCGTTTCCGTATCTTTACGATGAAAAACAAGCCGTAGCTCGCGCCTACGACGCTGCCTGCACGCCCGATTTTTATGTTTTTGACAAAAATTTACGCCTTGCTTATCGAGGAAGATTGGACGCGTCAAGACCAAAATCTGGTGTTTTTGTGACAGGGATTGATTTGCGAAATGCACTCGAAGCCGTACTCGCCGATGAGTCGGCTGCGGAAATCCAGCATCCAAGTATGGGCTGCAGCATAAAGTGGAAAAAGTTGCCCTAAAACGATAATTTTTGTGCCAACTCCAAATTTTCTACCTTTCCTACATCTATCATCGTGTCGCCATCATGCGGATATGCCCGAATAATATTTTTTTTAGAGATAGACAAATAGGCATCTACGATAGAAAAAACGGCGTTTTGAGTTGGCAACAAATTCAATATTCTGGGCGAGCAAACATGAATACCACTGAACGCCCACACGACTTTTGGACTGCTCTTGATGTTAGAAAAACGAACTTCGCCAGTGCTTTCATTGACCCAACCCGACAGTTTGTTGTCTGCTTCGTCGAACAAAAAATTGCGGCTGCTCGCGCGCGACTGCACCGCCAAAGTAGCCAACGCCTCCAAGTCGGCGGCGTGCGTCTGGTACATTTTTCGCAAGTCAATGTTGGAAATAATATCCGCATTTACGACAAAAAATGGCTTTTCGTCGTCAAAAAACCAAGCTGCTTTTTTCAAGCCGCCGCCTGTATCGAGCAGTTTTTCGCGCTCATCGGAGCAAACAATCCGACAGCCGAAGTTGCTATTTTTTTGTAAAAAATCTTCAATTTGCTCCGCAAAATGATGGACATTTACGATGAACTCCGTGCAGCCCGCCGCCTGCAACTTCCGAATCGCTATCTCAAGCAACGCAACTCCGTTCAGCTGCACCAAAGCCTTCGGAGTGTGGTCGGTCAGTGGTCGAAGTCGAGTGCCGAGTCCGGCAGCAAAAATCATCGCTTTCATAGATAAATTTGATTGGAGAGTGTGAGGGGAAATGTTAAACAAAAATCACACTGCGAAAATAAAAAATAATATTCATTGGAAATGTAAAACGAGTCGAAATCGGAAGAAATATTTTATATTTGCAAATGGGACTGCTAAAAATAGAAAGACTCTTTTGACAAAAAGCTATACTCTTATTCGCTTAAAAGGACTGGACTGGGTAGGATAATTGGGGTAAGTAATTAAAAATAATGTAATATAAAATAATAATGACAAAAAAAGAAATTAATCCAAATGCAGATAAAGACTTTGTTGACCAAGTTGATTTAGCTAACGAACATAATTTTCCAAAATTCCTTAAATCAATAAAACTTTCTCCGTTCAGGCATATATCAAACTTAACTTTAAACTTCATTCACCCCATTTCTGTAATTGCGGGAACAAATAGGTCTGGAAAGTCAACAGTATTGATGGCATTAGCTTGCAGTCATTTTGACTTCAAAAAAAGAAATGTACACAATGGCTTACTTGAAAGACATACTTGGAGTTCAATTATGCAGTTCACAAGCCAAGACAAACAGAAAATAGATTGGACTTATTTTATTACTTATAAAATAGGAAAAAAAGATGAAATAAAACGAGGACAACGAAAAGCCACTACAAAGAAGTGGAATGGGATTGGCAAAAAGGAAACCCAATTTACTAGCCGACAAGTAATTTTTCTTGACTTAGACCGTATTTCACCAGCAAGAAATTATGGTAGAGCAATATTCAATAAATCACAGAAGGCAGCCGAAACAAATATTTCAGCGGTAAATATTCCCAAAATTGAAAAGTATCTTTCTTACGTTTTGGAAGAAAATTTTAGGCTTAATAAACTCGCCTCTCACTTAGATAAAGATATTTTTAAATATAGTAACTCAAATGAGTATTCAAGTTACAATGCGGCAACTGGAGAGGAAGTTCTTACTAAAATAATTATTGATGTCATTGAAGCTCCTGACCACTCCTTAATTTTAATAGATGAAATTGAAGTTGGTTTGCATCCAAAAATACAAAGACGATTAATTCAAGCTTTATACAACATTTCTCGAAATGACAGCAAACAATTTGTATTGACCTCTCACTCACCTTCAATCCTTTCGTCACTTCCCGACAAAGCAAGAATTTTTATTGAAAAAATTTCGGATGGAAACTATAAAGCCATTCCAAATATAAGCGTGAACGCGGCATTATCAAAAATGGATTCAATTTCCTATCCACTCGTGGATTTATATTGTGAAGACAAAGAAGCTAAAAAAATAGTACAAAAAGCAATTTCATCGATTCAGATTGAAAAGGGATTAACTAACTTTGCTGACTTAATCAATATCGTAGCCTCAGGTACTGGAGATAAAACATTTACATATTTTAGATCTCATCAAGAAACATACCCTAATAAAAGAATAAAAACAGGTTACGCCTGCATATTAGACGGTGACATGAGAATAATAAAAAATTCAACTGGTGATTTAAGGTATCCTATAGAAGAATGTTTACATTTTATGTATTCAAACGATAGTCCCGAAAAATTTTTGGTTTCTGAATATTTAAAGCAATATCCTGATATCACTTTGAATTATCATCTAAATAATTCCAATCCACATTGCCTTTTTGACAAAATGATTGAGAACTCAATTTGTACGACAAGAGAAGAGGCATTTGAAAAAACATGGAATCATTTTATTACAACAGAAAAAGGAGAACAATATTTTAAACAATTAAAGATATTTATACTTGAAATGACAAAAAAATATTCTCCCGACCTTTAACTTCAGATAATATCACCATGTCGTCATTATTAAACATTGTGCACTTAACTTTCCTAACCTCTCAAGCCTTTCAACGTAATCTTATGAATATACTGCGAAATATATTATTTTGGCTAATTGTACTTATATTTTCTAACTGTTCGACTGGATATAACAACGAAGGAAATGCCGTTTATTACGAATATTGGAACGAAGGAAGCGGACAACATAAAGATAAAATAAACGCCAATCCAAAAACTTTCAAAGTCTTGAAGTTTTCCAATTACGCGAAGGACGATAAGAATGTTTTTTATCAAGGCGAACAAATTCTTGGCGCAGACGCTCTCACATTTGCAGCTTTGGACGACTTGTACGCAAGAGATAAGCACAACGGATATTATGGCAGAGATACTGTAAAAACTTCGCATGGTGCTACTTTTCGAGTTATCAACTCTTATTATTCGACGGATGAATTTGATGTTTTTTACACAATAGAACCATTAAAAACGGCAGACCCAAAAAATTTTAAATTCATCTATGGAGAAGGAGATTATCAAAGTTGGACAAGCGACGGGAAGTTTTACTACTACAACAATTATAAAGTGCCGTCAGACGATTACGAAAATATGACTGTTTTTGACCAAAGTGGAGGACTTTCAAAAGATAAAAACTGGGTATATTTTCTTGACCACAAGCTAAATATTGATGAAAGCGGCAGAAAAATTATTGACACAGTTGATATTGCAACTTTCAAAGTAACCGGATATTGTGAGTGCGAGGACAAATATGGCTGCTTTAACGTATTTCATGGAAGAAAAAACTGCGAATAACAAAAAACTGCGCCAACCCAATTATTCTCTAAAAATAAAACTGCTCCACGCGCTCCACCATTCCGGCAATCCACAACCCAACATTAAAAAAAAACGCTAATACTTGCAGCGAATTAGAAAAAATCATAAAAAAATAAAAAATTTTATATTTTTATTTTCGCAATACCACAGTACAAAATTTAGAAAAACAAAGGGCTGAAACGAATTATATGTTGTAACGACTACTTTTTTTTCGATTTTTATAAAAAAAAAATTTGCATCTCAACTAAATCATACTTACCTTTGCATTGTCGGAAGGAAGGAAGTAAGGGCGTTTGGAATGTTCTTGCGCACAATATCAAAATATTATTTCCCTTCTGACCAATTCTATCTAAAATGTTTTTTGTTTGTTTATAGTTTGGCAGGGCGACTTCTAAAGAGAAGTTCGCCCTTCTTTTTTTGTGCTGCACAAAAAAAAACGCTTGCAGAAAACAAATCTACAAGCGTTTTAAAATATTATTTTCAATATCCTTTTAACGTACTTTTACGATGGTTTTTACCTGCTGCAAAGGTCCGTTTTGGATTCGACAGTAGTAAGTTCCTGCTGGCGCAAAATCCAAATTGCACTCCACAGAGTAGCTGCCCGATTGCATTTCCGTATCCACCAAGACTTTCATCTCGCGACCTTCTTCATTGAACACGTGGACGAGCGTGTGACCGCCCTGCGAATCAAATTTTATCAAAGTGCGGTCTGTGAAAGGATTGGGCGATGCCGAAATAATGATTTCTCCTGCTTTTTTGTTCAGGTCATTCACGTCCGTCATCGTGCAATTAGCGTTTACGAGCGGCAGCGTCTGGAAATTTTGTAACATAATCGTATCCAAATCTGACTGCGGCACACAGAACCAATCTTTGAGCAAAGTCGCATAGACACTTCTAAAATCGTACTGCATCGGCACGTTGCTGTTCACGTCCGCGTTGGTCGGTATGGTAGGATTTACGCCCAACATTCCGCCCGCTACTTTGGAGCCAAAGACGAACATCGGTGCAGCTTGTCCGTGGTCTGTTCCCGCACTCGAGTTGGACTTGATGCGTCGCCCAAACTCCGAAAAAGTCATGCCCACCACTCTGTCTTGCAGTTGGAGAGCTTGCAAGTCGTCTTGGAAAACTTTAATCGCCGCCGACACTTGCGACCATAAGTCGGCGTGAGTGCCTTGCGTAACGTCCAACTGGTCTATTTGATTGGCGTGCGTATCGAAACCGCCCATCGAAACCATATAAACACGAGTTTTCAACCCTCCAGAAATGAGCTTCGCAACGATTTTGAGTTGGTCTGCCAATTTATTGCCTGTCGGATAAGTAGCACTATTTGAGCCAGCGTTGGCGGCACTTTGGATTACTGCTGTATATTGTTTGGTCTGTTTTGCTATGTCACGAACATACGTTAATTCTTTTCCCGCATTGGAGTTCGGCACAGCGTCCGTAGTGCCGTCTATTAGGTTGTAAAAACTCGAAATGCTGCTGACTGCCAAACTCATATTTGAACCCGCCGTACCCTGAAACGCAGGCGACAGCACACTTCCGATTTGGATAGAAAGCGGGTCGGGCATCGTAGTGTTTGGATAACCCACCGGATAGTTGGGATATTCTTCGGCTAAATAACGCCCCGCCCAGCCCGACGGGAGCATTTGGTTGGAGTTGGCACCTGTGAGCCAAATATCAGTAGCTCGGAAGTGCGAAAAATTTGGATTTGGATAGCTCACGCCCTGTATTACTTTGAGTTTTCCTTCGTCAAACAAAGTTTTCATGCCCGTCATAGCGGGGTGCAAGCCAGTACCGGTCACGCCGTTGAGCTTCAAAACCTTATTTTCGGGAATCAAAATATTGGCACGGGCGGAAGATAGTGCCGAATATTGATCGAGCGGAATGACGGTATTCAGACCGTCGTTGCCGCCTTGAAGTTGTATCAACACCAGCACATGGTCAGTGTCGGTAAAGTTTGCTGTCAGCGCGTCCATGACTGGATTCGAGCCAAAAGCCTTGATGCCGTAGCTGCCAAACATAGCAGGCAAAGTCGCTATCGGTATGGATTGTAAAAATTTTCTCCTTTGCATTTTGGTAAAAATTATTTTTTTTGTAAAAAAATTACTCGAAAACAGTTGGGTTATGCCACCTGAAATTCTGAAAGCCGCATTAAATAAACATACAAACCTTTGAGGCGATTTTCGACCGCCGTTATCTTGGCTGCATTCGTAGGGTCTGCTATCAAGGTATTCCAAACAGTCGTCCACGAGGTGTCGGTCGCCAGATTAGCATTAAGGGTCGTCAGTTTGATGGCATTTTTGGTAGCCGTCGAAAGCTGCAAGCCGTGTATTAGTTTCACCGTTTCGTTGATGACGCTGTTGGGGTCTGCTGGATTCGCCAATGTTTTGGTGAATGCGATGGTATCCATTTTAAGTTTGATAGCATTACCAGTGTTCGGCACGTTCACGCCTACCGAAAGCCCGTCCGTGAATTTATTCCGATTGGGAAGCGTGGCGGAGTTAATCCAAAGTTCGTGGTATTGCGGTGCCTGATAGTAAGCTGACCAACCTGCTACATTCGGCGGGTCGCCCAAGTCTTGCTGCAAGACTGCAGAATATCCAGCGACAAAAACCCAAGATTTATAAGTATTGACCGCGTCAGTCGCCACATTCGGGAACTGAATGCCCAAAGTACGGATATTGCCTACCAAAAAATCGAGCGGACTTTTGATGATGCAGGCTTTATTGGCGACATCGTAAAAGTGTTCGCTTTTCAGCAAAGCCTCTATCATTGGTTTGAGTTCGTAGCCACTGTTGCGGAAAATATCTGCCATCGGAGTAATGACATTCGCCTCTATGGAGGCATCAATCGTATAATATACAAAAAAAGTATAGACTTTGCGAGCAATCGCTTTGGCTACTTCGGGGTGCGCAAAAATCATATTGAGCAACGCGTCCAACTCGGTAGCACCGCCCGTCGCGCCCGTCACGCCCGTGATGACGGTATTATTGTAAAAAGAAGAAAACTGTTTATTAGTAGTATCGTGGCGATTGGGTGTAAAGACGGACGAAATAGTCGATCTTACATCTTGCCAGCCAGTCAAAACTTTTGCGGCAGCTTTTACGTCGGCTTCCGTATAGTGCGGCTCGAGGGCTTTTCCGACCGTAAAAAGTTCTTGCAGCTCTCTGCCGTAATTTTCGTCGGGAGCAGTTTTGTTGTTTGATTTGCCATTGAGATAGACCAGCATACCGGGGTCAGTGGTGACAAGGCGCGCCAGATTTTTGAAATTTCCGAGTGCATTGCTCCGCAGGAGTGCGTGGTGCTTATAGGTATATCGAGCGTCGCTCACGTCGTTGGTTTCTGTCGCAAAATGATTGTGAAGAAACAAAGTCATTTTTTCGAGGATAGACCGCTCTTGATTTATCAAAAGTCCCATTCGCCACGCCTTCCAAGAGGCGCGTCGCTGTCCGTCAAAAACGCCGTTGGTAGTGGCATTCACCCAAGTCTGTCCAAGCGGAACGTCGGGGTCAATATCGCTGTAAGTGTTGATGGGCGGCGGCGGTGGCGTAGTGTTGATGCTCAACAGTTCGTCCACCGTAGCGTTCATGGATTTGGGCAAAAAGTGATTGATGTCGGCGCGCGTAGCTCCGAACATCGCCCTGCGCAGCAGATGGATAATTTGGTCTTCACCCCAAACTCCAGCGTAGGGAGTCAAGCCAGAATTGGCGGCGGCGAATACACGTTTTGGTTTGGTAGCGGTAGCTGAATTCATATTTTCTGATACTATTTTTTCTAAAAATAAACAAAAATTAGGTCAATCTGGTTTAGACCCCAAATGTATGCAAAGGTTTAATGTTATTTCTATAAAATGTCAAAAAAAATTATTTTTTACAAAAAAATGAAACTTGAATTATTTTACAACTTTAATTATTGTAATTTTGTATCGTAGTGTAAGTTCGCTATCATCAAAAACTATTGTATGAAAAAAATTTACTTCGCAGTCGCATTCTTCGCGACTTTCTTCTTATTTTTAAGTAATTCAAACGGTCCAGCGCACAGTGGAAACGGAGGTCGCACTGGCGCACCGGGCGAAGGAAATTGCTC
This sequence comes from Saprospiraceae bacterium, assembly GCA_043767025.1. Lineage (GTDB taxonomy): Bacteria > Bacteroidota > Bacteroidia > Chitinophagales > Saprospiraceae > JAYUHK01. Next base: position 26,885 of record JAYUHK010000031.1, read on the forward strand.
CAGCTGCCACAGTGGAGGTGTCTATGGCTCTGTGACTCCACAGATTCAGGTTTTTCAGGCAGGAACGATGACTCCTGTGACATCTTATGTCGGAGGTGTTTCTTACGATGTGAGAGTCACCGTGAATAATTCCTCTGGAACGCCGCCTGCTTTCGGATTCCAAATGACTACTTTGCGCTCCACCAACACTGCTGCGGGGACATACAGCAACCCGTCAGCCAACGCTTGGACTATCACGGTCAATGGGCGCAACTACATAGAGCAAAACAATCAGAGCAGCTCCCCGATTTTTACTACCTCTTGGACAGCACCTGCGGCTGGCGCAGGCGCAGTAACTTTTTATAGTTGGGGCTTGGCAGTCAATAACACTGGCGGAACGGGTGGCGACAACGGCGGCGGCGGCTCTTTGTCCTTGAGCGAATCCGGCGGCGGCTCTGTGCCAATAGTTATCACCAATACCTCCACCAATGTTTCGTGCTTTGGAGGAAATAATGGCAGCATCAACATCAGCGTGAGCGGCGGCACCGCACCCTTCTCTTTCAACTGGAACGACGGCAACACGAGCCAAAATAGAACCAACCTCACGGTAGGAAGTTATACCGTCACCGTGACCGACAACACTGCGCAGACCGCCACCAGAACGGTAGTCATCACGCAACCCGCTTCAGCTCTCAACTCCACCGCCAGCTTCACCAATGTTTTGTGTTTTGGAGGAAATAGCGGCAGCATCACGCAAACACCTTCGGGGGGAACTTCGCCTTACGCTTTCAACTGGGGCGGCGGTGTCACTACCCAAAATCGGAGCAATCTCGCAGCAGGAACTTACGTCTGCACCGTATCGGACGCAAACAGTTGTACTTTTATTCTTCAAAGAACAATCACGCAACCCGCTTCGGCGCTCAACTCCACCGCCAGC
>JAYUHK010000032.1:0-12160 GCA_043767025.1 Saprospiraceae bacterium
CGAAAAATACTCGTCGGCTCCGCCAGACTTCAAACAGTTTTCGCTTCGCCAGACAATATTTTTGCAAAAACTTGAATTTCTACAAGGCACGTCTGAAAAGGCATCACTTTAGAATAAAATACTATTTGAAATATTCGGTAAAGAAATATTTTGCGTAACGTGAGTAGCTAATTGAATATTAATTACTTGTACGACTAAAAATTAAAAACTACTTGTGTATTATTTTATTTGAGAGCAGGGCATAAAAAAAGCGAGCGAAAGCAAGGTACTCCGAGCTTCCACTCGCTCCATAAGAGAGATTTTTATCAATCTACTTTTTTACACCAAAGTTATTTTTAGTTTCTTCCGCCACGTCTTCCACCGCCGCCGCCATTGCCAGAGCTTCTCGGAGAGGGGCTGCTGCTTGGTGCAGGGCGGCTTTCGCGTGGCTCGCTGCGGCTTGGTCGAGCTTCTTGACGTTGCTCGCGATTGGGCTGTGCTTGGCGTTCTTGCTGTGGCTCACGACGCTGCTCCGATTGCCGGCTGCGTTGCTCACGGATATTATCGCGGATATTTTCACGGCTGTCGCTCTGATTGTTTTCGTTGCGTTGGCGGTCAAGATTTCTTGTTGGACGCTCTGCACGGCGCACGTCGTTGTCCGAATTTTGATTTCTGGTATCCATTCCTGCAGGCGCGCGGCGGCTGATGGATTCGTTTGCAGGAGCTTTCGTATTTTCTCGCACATCGTTGTTGCGCACAAAACCCGTTGAGCGAACATTGGAAGTCGGCACTTTCACGATGCCGTTTTTGCGCGGTCCATAATAAGCGTTGTTGTTTGCTTGGTGATTGTCGCCGTTGCCGAAAGAGTTGCCATTGTTGAAGTTGTGCCAGCCGTAGCCGCCGCCACAAAATCCGCCTCCGAAGCCGCCTCCGTAAGGATTCCAGCCGCCGTAGCCACCATAGTTATTGACTATATAGTAGTTGTTGAAGCCATACGCACCCCAATAAGGGTCGAAGCCACCGTAGTTGAAGCCAAAGTTATTTCCCCATGAATTTCCCCACGAATTGTTGAAGCGATTTCCCCAACCCCAGTTATTTCCCCAGTTGTTGCCCCACGGACTCACTACCACCACATTCGGACCGAATGGATTGAAGTAATTATTGACGTAGCAAGGGTCATAAAACCCAAAATTATTGCTGATTGGGCGGTGAAAACGGCGAATGCGAGAAGAATAATAGTTGTCATAATCGTCGTCGTAGTCATTGTATCGGCTGCCGTTGGAGTTGCCAACTTTTTCAGGGCGCGTGTTGTCGGTATTGTCGTCTGGTGCTTCGACGTATGCGGGAGCGTCCGTAGAAGGATCGTAATAAAGGTCGTCAGAAGATTGGGCGGCGACTTTTTGCGAAGCCACACTTACCAACGCGCAGACAGCCAATGTGAAGAAGAATTGCTTATTAAGTTTCATATCTAATAAATTTTTAAATGATAAATTATTTTGAGTTAGGAACGTATCTAAAATAAATTACTCCTTTTTTCTGCTAAATTGAAACCAATCACTGCGTTATTTTTTCGTTACAAAGCCCTGCGTTGCGCCTCAAAAATGCTTGTTATTGTTTCAATTTATTTGAAAAATTAGAATACTTTATTTTTTCTTCATTCCTTATATTTGTTTGGTGTCAAATTATGTGCTAAATTATTACTTTTGTGGCTAACTTTTTGTTAATACACTATTAAAGTTTTCAAACGATATGTTAAAGTTTTAAAAATGCGTCTTTTTTGGAGTTAATTTTTTTTAGACGATTTTTATATTTTCACTTATCTAATTGATAATCAGGGAGTTAAATAATTTTACAACAATACACGCTCAAAACTTTAAGTCGAAGATTTAGACTCAAAAAAGAGCAGAAAGATTAAGGAATGGAGAAAAAATAATTTACTCAAGTTCCAAAAAGAATAAGTAGTTTATTTTGGACGCGTTCCTTAAACACGTTTCCAAAAAGAAAATCAATTTTAAAAAAATGGCAAAAGAAATCACAAGCCGGAGCGAAGACTACTCCGAATGGTACATTGACTTGGTGCGAAAAGCTGGATTGGCGGATTACTCTGCCGTCAAAGGCTGCATGGTCATCAAGCCCTACGGCTACGCTATCTGGGAACGAATGCAGGCGCAGTTGGATTTTATGTTCAAAGAAACGGGTCACGTCAATGCTTACTTTCCGCTTTTCATTCCCAAAAGTTTTTTGAGCAAAGAAGCACAACACGTCGAAGGTTTTGCCAAAGAATGTGCGGTCGTCACCCATCACAGACTGATGAACGCGCCCGACGGAAGCGGCGTAATAGTAGATCCTGATGCCAAACTTGAAGAAGAACTCATCATACGCCCGACCTCCGAAACCATCATCTGGCACACCTACAAAGACTGGATAAAAAGCTATCGCGACCTTCCACTGCTCATCAATCAATGGGCAAACGTAGTGCGTTGGGAGCTGCGGACGCGACTTTTCCTACGCACCACCGAATTTTTGTGGCAAGAAGGACACACCGCACACGCCACTTCGCAAGAAGCGGTCGCCGAAACAGTACAAATGTTGGGCGTATATGCCGATTTTGTGAAAGATTGGATGGCACTGCCTGTCATAAAAGGTGTAAAAACTGCCAACGAGCGGTTCGCGGGCGCGGTAGATACCTATTGTATTGAGGCTTTGATGCAAGACGGAAAAGCTCTCCAAGCAGGAACATCTCACTTTTTGGGACAGAATTTTGCGAAAGCATTCGACGTAAAATTTTCTAACAAAAACAACGAACAGGAGTACGTCTGGGCGACCTCGTGGGGCGTTTCTACTCGGCTCATGGGCGCACTCGTGATGGCACATTCCGACGACGACGGGCTGATTTTGCCTCCCAAATTAGCTCCTACGCAGGTGGTTATCGTACCGATTCCGAAGCCCTCGGAGGAACTTTCTGCGGTCGCCAACACCATCGCTGCTGCGCTGAAAGCCAAAGGGATTCGAGTAAAAATAGACAACGACGACCAAAATAGACCCGGATTCAAATTCGCAGAATACGAAAAATTGGGCTACCCAATTCGCTTGGGCTTGGGCGCGCGCGACATTCAAAACGGAACGGTAGAAGTCGCTCGCCGCGACACGAAAGAAAAAACCAGCGCGCCACTCGAAGGCATCGCAGATTATTTGGAAACTTTACTCGTCGATATTCAGGAAAATATCTACCGCCGCGCCGAATTATTTCGGGACGACCACATCAGCAAAGCGGACACGATGGACGAGTTCAAAAAATTATTGGAACAAAAAACAGGATTTATTTCGGCTCACTGGGACGGCACGTCCGAAACCGAAATTCGCATCAAAGAAGAAACAAAAGCTACCATTCGCTGCATTCCTCTCGACAATCCTGAAGAGTCTGGCGTTTGTATCTTGACCGGAAAACCCTCCAAGCAGCGTGTCTTATTTGCGCGAGCATATTAGAAATGCGTCTAAAATAAACCGAAGTCACCGACATCTTTGAGTTGTCGGTGACTTGTAGGTTGGTCGGTGTTGCAGCGTCCTTTGTGATTTTTAGATGATAATTCCATTCTTTTTTTTTCAATTTATAAAAATTCCTTATCTTTGGCTTACGAATGTAGAGAAAACGGATAGTTTAGTTTCTTCTCATTCTTTAAACATTTTGTCCAAATATGACGAACCAATTTGAATGGGATATTGCCCCGACAGGCGGGCAAACTCCGCCGCCGCCGCCGCCTTTTCGACCAAACACGCCGCGTCGCCCAAGCGGCGACCCTTCGCTCCACCAAAATATAGTGCGCTGGATGTGGCGCATCGCTATCGGCAGCGTCGTGGGCGTGCTGTTGCTGCTGTTGTTGCTTTCCTTTTCCAACCTTCCGACTTTTGACGAGTTAGAAAATCCTGCCAACAACACCGCATCGGAGATTTACGCCGCCGACGGCAGCGTATTGGGGCGTTATTTTCTTGAGAACCGAGTCCCTGTCGCCTACAATAAACTTTCGCCGTACTTGGTTCGTGCCGTCATCGCTACCGAAGACGAGCGTTTTTATGAACATTCGGGCATCGATGTTCGCGCGCTTGGGCGTGTGGCGAAAGGCATTGTTACGCTGCACCCAAAAGGCGGCGGTAGCACGATTACGCAGCAGTTGGCGAAATTGCTGTATTCCGACCGTGATTTTTCGGGCATGGGAACTATTCGTAAGTTTTTTAGTCTTGCCACCAAAAAACTCAAAGAGTGGATTACGGCGGTCAAGTTGGAGCGTTCCTATACGAAGGAAGAAATTATCCAAATGTACTTCAATCAGTTCAATTTTATCAACGGAGCTTACGGGATTCGCGCTGCATCGGAGATATATTTTGGAAAAAGTCAGGATTCTTTGAAAATAGAAGAAGCTGCCACATTAGTCGGAATGTTGCAAAACCCCGCACTTTACAACCCAATCCGTCGCCCCGACCGATGCGTGCAGCGCCGCAACATCGTGCTGGGACAAATGTATAAAAACGACCTTATCAAAGCCAACGAATACAACAAACTGAAAGATAAGCCGTTGGATATTTCGCGGTTCAAACGCAGCTCTCATGCGGACGGGATTGCGACGTATTTTCGTATGGAGCTTCGCAAAGAGCTTGATTCGCTGCTTTCGCGCCCCGAATACAGAAAGCCCGACGGCTCGAAATACAATCTTTTTACAGACGGTCTGAAAATCCATACTACCATTGACCCCGCCACCCAACGCCACGCCGAAGTAACTATGAAAGAACACATGGCGGAAGTGCAAAGTCGATTTTTTCGGGCATGGAAAGGCAAAGACCCGTGGACGTACAAGTCCGCCAACACTACGTCTGCCGAGCTCGAATATCGCCAACGCTCGCTGCGCCGCAGCATCAGAGAGTCGGAGCGGTATCAGGCATTGCGCAGCCAATATTTGCCCGAAGTGGTGCAAACAATAGAAAGTCAGATTCCTGATTTTGAACTCAAAGACAGCGACGTGGACAGAATGATGGCTGAAGAAAAAACGCCCGGCTCGCTCAACAAAGACCGAACTATTCCGGCGGAGCAAATCGCTCGCTATCGCCAAATAATGAAAAGTACGATGTGGGCTACGCTCAAATCCAAATGGACGACCCTGCAAACCGCCGTCACCAAGACGTTCAGTACGCCTGTCCGAATGACCGTTTTTTCTTACAATGCTCGCAACGAAACGGATACGATGATGAGTCCGCTCGACTCTATCCGCTACCATAAAATGTTTCTCCAAATCGGTAGTTTGGCGGTAGATCCTGCCACAGGCTTCGTCAAGTCATGGGTCGGCGGCATCAACCACAAATACTTTCAGTACGACCACGTCAATCAAAAAACGCAGCGACAGGTTGGCTCTACCTTCAAACCCTTCGTGTATGCGACGGCGATTGCGATGCAGGGAACGTCGCCTTGCTACACCGTCCTCGACCAGCCGCAGACGATAAAAGTCGGCGAAGGGCAATTTCACTTGAGCAAAGATTGGACTCCACACAACGCCGAAGGCGGATATTCTTACGCCAGCCTGACGCTCAAAGACGGCTTGAAATTGAGTAAAAATACAGTTTCCGTATTTTTGATGAAACAACTTCAAAGCCCCGAACCCGTCCGCAATCTCATCAGTAACATGGGAATCGATACGAGCCGAGTGCCGCATCAGCCTTCTATCTGTTTGGGAAGTGCGGATTTGAGTCCCTACGAAATGACTGGCGCATACACGACTTTTGCCAACGAAGGCATCTACAACCGTCCCGTTTTTATCCAGAGAGTGACTGACAAAAACGGTCGAATGATTTATCAAGGACTTTCGGAGGAACGTCCCGCCCTCGACCCCAAAGCCAACTATGTGATGCTGCAAATGTTGAAATACGTGATGAGCGGCGCATCGGGTTTCGCGGGCGTAAAAAGCGAGATTGGAGGCAAAACGGGTACGACCAATGACTTTGCAGACGGCTGGTTTATGGGCGTAACGCCGAGCCTCGTGGTCGGCACTTGGGTAGGAGGCGAAGACCGTTGGATACATTTTCTCAACATCGCAGAAGGGCAGGGCGCACGCATGGCGCGTCCGTATTTTGCCAAATTACTTCGCAAATTGGAAGCCGATAAGAACGTGGATTACGATGCCAACGCTCGCTTCAAACGTCCAGCAGGCGATTTGGGAATAGAAATGGACTGCGGACAGTACAGCAAAGACGAACTCGACGCGACAGGTATCGGCGGCGGCAATAAAAGTGATTTTGCGCCCGACTTTCAGAGTGACGATATTCCAAACGCCACGCCCAAGAAAAAAAGCGACGACGATGATTTTGGAGGTTGAGGAACGAAAAAAAATATTCTAACTGTGTGAACTTAAGGAATGAAGAAAAAATAAGTAGTTTATATTAGACACATTCTTAAAAGCCTACAACAGTCGTTTGTATAAAAAATAAAATTTTATGTGGATTCAAGTTTTTAAATCAAAGATTCATCGAGTGTCTGTCACCGAAGCCAATCTTAATTATGTAGGAAGCATCACGATTGATGAAGACCTTATCGAAGCCGCCCAACTCACGGAAGGCGAGCGGGTGCAAGTAGTCAATAACAACAACGGCGAGCGGCTCGAAACCTACGTCATCAAAGGCGAGCGCGGCTCGGGCGTGATTTGTCTCAACGGTGCGGCGGCGCGCAAAGCCGAAGTTGGCGACATCGTCATCATCATTTCTTACGCCTTTATGACTCCCGAAGAAGCAAAAAACTTCAAACCCGTTGCCGTCTTTCCAGACGAAAATAACCGGCTGAAAAAATAAAAATAGGTGAAAAAAATTCTCCAATTCATTCTGTTTCTCGGCATCGGCAGCAGCGTGTTGTGGCTCGTTTTTCGACAGCAAAACGCCGCTTACCAAGCGCAATGCGCCCTCGACGGCACTCCCGCCGAACAGTGCAATTTGCTTCGCAAACTGTTGGCAGACTTCGGAATTGCTAACTATTGGCTCGTAGGGCTGACGCTCGTATTTTTTACCATCAGCAATTTGAGCCGTGCCGTGCGCTGGAAAATGCTCATCGAACCGCTCGGATTTGCGCCGCGACTTTCCAACTGTTTTTGGAGCATTATTGTCGGTTATTTTGCCAATTTGGGATTGCCTCGCATGGGCGAAGTGGTGCGCGCAGGGACGCTGGCGAAGTACGAAAAAATCCCCGCCGAGCAGCTCATCGGGACGATTGTGGTGGATAGACTCGTAGATATGGTGAGTTTGCTGTTGCTCATTGGGCTTGCTTTCGTGGTGGAGTTCGATACGATAGGAAATTTTTTACAAAAAAATATTGCCTCCAAAAGCGGCGGCGGCTCTAATTATTTGCTTTTCGCAGTTTTTTTTGGGATATTCGCAGTGATGTTGTTGTTTTTTTTGAGAAAAAAAATCATACAAATGCCTTTTTTTCAAAAAATAAAAAACATCGCTGACGGTTTTTTGGCAGGTTTGGGCAGTATCCGACAGCTCCGCTCGCCACGCTGGTTTGTTTTTCACAGCGTGATAGTTTGGCTCATGTATTATCTTCAATGCTACTGTTGTCTGTTGGCGTTTCCGCCTACCGCCCATCTTTCTGCGCACGCCGCACTGATGGTTTTTGTGTTCGGCACGCTGGGCATGGTAGTCCCGTCGCCGGGAGGAATGGGGACTTATCACGCGCTCATTATTCTCGCGCTCACGTCGCTCTACGGCATCGGCGGCAACGATGCGTTTTCGTTGGCAAATATTTCGTTCTTTTCTATACAGATTTTCTACAATATTGTGGCGGGAATTACGGCATTAGTAGTTTTATTTTTTATCAATAAAAACACCCATCGTGACAGTGTATAAAATGAAAATTTGTTGAAAATTAAAGCGTATAAAACGTTGATTTTATCGGTCTAAAAAAAGTATTCACGCCCGAAAATAAAAACATGGCATGATTGTAGGTAATGAAATAATGTTAAGGGAAGGTTAAAGTAGGAATATAAATTTTTTAAGTATGAAAATTGTATTAACTTTGTTCTCTGATATGTTCATATATTGATTAGTATATTCTAAATACCAATGAATTTGTAAAATTTTGCGCCAAAAAATCCTCATATTTGTGATAATCAGCCTGTTGTTCGGTGCCTGTAAGAAAGGTACTGAAAAAATGGACGGCTACCAAGTGCATGGAATTGACGTTTCGCACCACCAAGAAATAAAGTGGTCGGAGGTCAAAAAGCAAGATATAGACTTCGTGTTTATGAAAGCTACCGAAGGCGAAAATTTGCAAGATGAAGACTTTTGTGACAGTTGGGCAGCACTCAATCACAGCGAAATAAAAAGAGGTGCGTATCATTTTTTTCTGCCCACCAAATCCGCATTGCTGCAAGCACAAAATTTTATTTCGTTGGCGGAACTCCGCAACGGCGACCTGCCGCCCGTGTTAGATGCGGAAGTGACTGGCGGCGCGTCGCGCGAAGTCATCTTGAACCGTATGCGCTCGTGGTTAGAAATCGTAGAAATGAAGTACAACGTGCGCCCAATCATATACACCAACCTAAAATTTTACTACAAATACATCGCAGGGAGTTTTGACAACTACCCTATTTGGATTTCGCGCTACGGCGGAAGCACCCCCAAACTCCCCAACAACTCGTGGCTTTTTTGGCAATACGGCAACGAAGGCAAACTTGCAGGCATCAAAGGCGACGTAGATTTCAACGTATTTCGCGGCACTCGGCAGGATTTGGACGCGCTCTGCATCCACCCGTCGACGATGTTGAGCTCGCGGTAGGGGAAAGTTTCATATTTTCTTAAGAGCAAGGAGTAAAGTATTAGTGGCAATTTTCCAAAAATAAATAAAAAATATTTTATAGTAAAATAATTTGAAACTGTTATCTAATTAGCTAACTTTGCATTAGCGTAATTTGTCAAAAAGGTTGTTGAATGTACGGAACATTTATTCGGAACATATTTTATTTTGAGGACTATTACCTTGATTTCTACGAAGGACTACAACCAGAAGTAAAAAAGAAATTTAGCTGGACTTTAGGGTTAATTGCGACATTAGACAGAGTTCCTGAAAAATACTTAAAGCATATAACTGATTCAACGGGGCTATATGAAATTAGAGTTGAAGTTGGAACAAATATTTATAGAGTATTTAGCTTTTTTGACAATGGATAACTTGTAATATTAGTAAATGGATTCCAAAAGAAAACTCAAAAAACACCTAAAAAGGAAATTAAACTTGCAGAAAAACTTAAAAAACAATATTTCGATGGTAAAGACAAAAAATAAATTAACTGCCTTTACAAGCCATTTAGACAAAGAATATGGCGTAAAAGGAACTCCAACAAGAGAAGACTATGAACAAGAATTTGAAACTTTCAAGATTGGTGTAATACTTCAGGAGTTGAGAAAAGAAAAGGGATTGACCCAAGAACAACTTGCCAACAAATGTGGAACTACAAAAACTTATATCTCAAGAATTGAGAATAATGCAAGTGATATTCGCCTTTCAACACTCATGCGAATTATTCGAGTCGGACTCGGCGGACATTTGAACTTAAATGTAAGCCTCTAAAAAAAAGGATTAACGACCGACTCAAGAATTATTTGGACAGTTCACTAACTGCTGTAAGATGGTAGGGGTAAATACCTCTTCGTGTTCGCCGATGTCTTGTCATGTAACTTATTTAACATTTAACTAAATAAAAATACATAAAATTATGAAAAATATTCGTTATTTTCCAATATATTTATTGGCACTTTGTGCATTTTCTTTACTCGAGCTTTATAGTTGTGCAAAAGAAGCGACACCAATTTCACCTCTTTACCAAGTAAATAGTATTGACGCGGTAAAACGACAAGTGAGCAGGCAACTACTAAACCCGCCTCCGACAGGTTTCTATGACGTTGTTACCTACAGCCTTTATCAAAATCTTACAATTGGACAGTATGCCTTAAAAGCAAGAATTTCTGCTGTTTGGGGCGGTTTTAATGATAAAAAAAGTACATATGGGGCAGTTTTGATAAGTAACATAAGTACATACCGTAATAGCCTTTCAAAAATTCCAAGAGAAGAGTTTGACTCATTTATTTCACAATTTAATGATCCAGCTTTCTGGCCTAAATGGTTTACTTATACGGACGGTAAGAAATATGTTATCTATCGAAATTGGACATATTCTTCCTTAAAACCCAAGCCTTTTATTATAAGAAATCCGCAAGATATGAGATTTTCAACATTAACCCCATATTACTATGTTAATGACGGTGGCTTTATCTCGTGCAATTTAGACCCTTTAAAATTTGCATCTTTTGGATTACCTCAAAAGATAATATCAATACCAGCTACCTTAAAATTCACAGCAGAACGGGATACCAATAATATTGGTCATATCGGGATTAAGCCTGTCACTAATAGTATCAATCAAGGAAATTTACAAACGCAAATGGACTTGATTACTGTTGAAGCGGCACAATAAAATGATTTTTATGTGAGGACGTGCATTCATAATTGAAGGTACTTTCTTATTTTGTCTCATATCAAAGATAACAAGGTAGATGAAAAAATTTGAAATTTATGTCTATGAAGATATGGACGAGTTTGATTATTTGAGTTGTAGGATAGAAAAATTTAGATTATGGGTTGCCGCAGTAAAAATAGATCAATATTTCTACGAAGTTAATTTTTACTGCAAATCTTTGGTTTATGAGTATTTTAATACGGAAGGGAATACTTATTATAGTCGCCCCGGTTTAATTATTGTAGATTCGTTAGAATTAGAAGAATTGAATAAAGTAGTTGAATACCTAATTAACCTAAATTATTTCAAGACACTGAAAAAATACAGAACATTCGAATCTATAAAATTTTATCAAACGAAGGCTAGTTACAAGGGTAAACTTTTAAAATCTATCAATAAAGATTTCAATATCAGAGATTAAAGCGATTAAAAAAACAAATGAAATCAACAGCACTCATAGAGCGACATCTTGCGCTCGGCGCAAAAATGGCAGAATTTGCAGGCTATAATATGCCTATTTCTTACGCTGGCATCAAGGAAGAACACCACGCCGTGCGGAACAATGTAGGCATTTTCGACGTATCGCACATGGGCGAATTTGTGGTCAAAGGAACTCAAGCACTCGCTTTGCTCCAACACATCACCAGCAACGATGTGTCCAAACTCGCCGACGGACAGGTACAATATTCGTGTTTCCCGAACCACCACGGCGGCATCGTGGACGATTTGCTCGTCTATCGCTGGAATGAAAACGAATATTATTTGGTCGTCAATGCGTCAAATATCGAAAAAGACTGGAATTGGTTGGTGTCCCACAATGAAAAATTTGGTGCAGAAATAGAAAACATTTCTGATAACTTGAGCCTTCTGGCGGTGCAAGGACCGAAAGCTATCCAAACGCTCCAAGCTCTGACCGATGTGGATTTGTCGGCTATTCCGTATTATAACTTCAAAACAGGAAGTTTGGCAGGCATCGAGGACGTGCTTATTTCGGCAACTGGCTACACGGGTGCTGGCGGTTTTGAGCTGTACGTCTGGAACAAAGATGCCCTAAAAATATGGGACGCAATCACAGAAGCAGGAAAACCTCACGGAATGCAGCCCGCAGGCTTGGGCGCGCGCGACACGCTCCGCCTCGAAATGGGCTATTGCCTCTACGGAAACGATATTAACGACACCACTTCGCCGATGGAGGCGGGCTTGGGTTGGATTACCAAACTACAAAAAGGCGACTTCAACTCTTCCGATATTTTCAAAAAACAAAAGGCGGACGGCGTGGCTCGCAAACTCGTAGGCTTCGAAATGCTCGACCGCCGAGTGCCGCGCCACGACTACGAAATAGCTGATGCCGAAGGGAATATCATAGGAATAGTCACCTCCGGCACGCAGTCGCCCACGCTCGACAAACCCATCGGAACAGGCTATGTCCAGACGGCTTTCGCTCCCGAAGGCACAGAAATTTTTGTAGTCATCGGAGGAAAAAAATTAGCGGCGCAAGTCGTGAAGTTGCCTTTTTTGAAGTAAGGAATGGAGAAATATCGTCTGGCGAAGCGAAAACTGTTTGAAGTCTGGCGGGGTTCCGACGAGTATTTTTCGCGCGCCGACGGGATTTTTAGGCAAAAACTTTAGAATTT
>JAYUHK010000033.1:0-6862 GCA_043767025.1 Saprospiraceae bacterium
ATTCAGGACGCGGGCGGCGGCGGCGTGGTCGTAGCACTCGGCTATCCCAATATGGGAAGTTTCAATGACACTCCTTCGCCCGGACCAGCGAGTCCCGACAACAATACCAAAGCCGCAGAAACGCCGCCTCCGCCGAGCGTGGCAGTGCCGAGTCCGCCTGCGCCCGCGCCTCCCGCAGTGAACGCGCCGAGCAAAACGCCCGACGTAATCACGACCGAAGACGAAAACTCTATCAAACTGAAAGAAAAAAATGAGCGCGAGCGCAAAAAACAAGCCGATGACCAAAAATCGCGAGAGGACAATGACCGAAAGCGAGTAGAAACCGAAAATAGAGCCAAATCCGATGCAAAGGCAAAAGCCGACGCCGATGCCAAAGCACAGGCGGCAGCGGACGCAGCCGCCAAACAAAAAGCCGCAGCGGACGCAGCCGCAGCCGCGCAAGCTGCCAAAGAGAAGTTTAAAAATCAAATGGGCGGCGGCGGCGGTGGCGGTAGCGGAAAAGGCAGTGGCAACTCTGGCAAACCAGGAAACGGCGGCGACCCCAATGGCGACCCCAACTCCAAGAATTTGGAAGGAATGGGCGGTTCGGGTGGTGGCTCGGGCGGCGGTTCAGGCGGCGGCGTAGGAGCGTCTGTCGGTGGCGGATTGGGTGGCAGACCCGTCAAAAATCGTCCGCCGCTCGCCGATAACTCTCAAAAAAAGGGAAGAGTAGTCGTGAAAGTCTGCGTCGGAACGGACGGAAAAGTGACAGAATCAAAATACCAACAGTCAGGCTCTACGAGCAACGACAGCTACTTGCGGAATCTGGCGGAAAAAACGGCAAGTCAATACACCTTTGCGGTCGGCGAAGACAGCCAATGCGGTACGATTACGTTTGACTTTCAAGTAAAATAAATGCACTCGTCGCCGCTCAAAATCGCGCTTACAGGCACTGAATCCACAGGAAAAACCACGCTTACGCAGCAGTTGGCGACCCACTTTGATGCGCCGTTTGAGTTGGAATACGCCAGAGAATATCTGCAAAATATTGGCTTGAATTACAGCAAGCAGGACGTTTTGAACATCGCCGCAGGTCAGTTGGATAAAATAAAAAACTTTAAAGACACTTCAAAAAATATTATATTTTTTGATACAGAATTAATTGTGTCTAAAATTTGGTTCGAGCACAGATACGGATATGCAGACCCAAGTATTGAAAAATACATTGAGTTGCAAAAAATTGACCTTTTTTTACTTTGCGCGCCCGACATTGAGTGGCAGCCAGACCCGTTGCGAGAACACGCTGCCGAAAGCCAATCGCTTTTTGAGTGCTTTGAAAATGAACTCCAATCTTATCATTTCAATTACAAAATCGTGCGCGGAAGCGGAGAAGAAAGATTAAAAAATGCAATCCAAATAATTGCAGATTTTTTGGGATAAAGTCCGTATCTTTGTGTTGTACTTTTCTTTTGGGGTGCTTTTTGCGATGCAAGAGGCTGAGATTACACCCATCGAACCTGCTCGGATAATGCCGAAGAGGGAACTTTGGTTACGAAAGTAACATCACATTCAACCCCCCGAATGTGTTATTTATCAATATTTTTACTTGTGTAATGAAAAAATTACAGCATTTAGTATTGCTATTTTGTTTTCTTCCGTGTTTGTTGCTCGCGCAAAAAAACAACGCTGATACTACAAAACTAAAGGAATTTGAGCTTCCGACGGCACAAATTTTAGCAACTTGGGCGGGGCAAAAAACGCCAATGGCATTTACCAATCTTTCCAAAGAGCAACTCGAAAAAGAAAATCTGGGACAAGACATACCAAATTTAATTCGGCTTACGCCGTCGATAGTCGAGTCATCTGATGCGGGGACAGGCATCGGTTATACTGGAGTGCGGATTCGCGGGAGCGATCCAACTCGCATCAACGTCACGCTCAATGGGATTCCTCTCAACGATTCGGAGTCGCAAAGTGTCTATTGGGTAGATTTGCCCGACCTTGCTTCCAGCACAGAAAGTATCCAAATCCAGCGTGGAGTAGGGACTTCTACCAATGGAAGCGGAGCGTTTGGCGGCACTATATCGCTGAATACCAATAAGTTACGCACAGAGCCTTTTGCAGAAATAAGCGGGACAGTAGGTTCGTTTCAGACTCAAAAAGAAAGTATTGCGGCGGGTTCGGGCTTGCTCAACCGTCATTTCTCTGTGCAAACTCGACTTTCCAATATTTATTCGGGAGGATTTATTGACCGTGCATTTACCAAATTAAATTCTGTTTTTGTCGCAGTCAATTATTTAGGAGAAAAAAATTCAGTTCAATTCAACTGTATAGACGGTCACGAAGTTACTTATCAGGCTTGGAATGGCGTTCCTGCGCAGTACATCAACGACGCACGGTTGCGGACATACAATACTGCGGGGACAGAAAAAAGCGGCTCGCCACACCCCAACGAAGTAGATGACTACCGACAAACACACTATCAACTCCTTTACAATCAGCAATTTAGCAAAAATTGGCGTATGCAGTTGGCTTTGCACTACACGAAGGGTAGAGGATTTTATGAGCAATACAAAAGCAAGCAAAAATTCACAGAATATAATTTGCCAAATATAATTTTGAACGACAGCCTTTTGACTACTTCTAATCTGATTAGAAGGCTTTGGTTGGACAATGATTTTTATGGCACGACGTATTCAATTTTTTATGAAAATGATGAAAAATTAAATCTCGTATTCGGTGGCGGACTCAACAACTACGAAGGAAATCACTACGGCGAAATAAATTGGATACAATACGCTGGCGCGTCCGAACAGAACCAAAAATATTATCAAAACTACGCTAACAAGCTGGATTTCAACACATTTGTAAAAATAAATTACCAGTTGTTGCCAAAGTTAAATGTGTTTGCAGACCTTCAATATCGCTATATTTCGCATTATTTGACGGGGATTGACCGCGCAGGATTTGGCTTGAATCAGGAAAATAAATTACATTTTTTCAATCCCAAAATGGGCTTTTTTTATGATTTTTCTGACCAAATAAAATTCTTTTCATCACTTTCAGTAGCGAATCGTGAACCGAACCGCGATGATTTTGCGCACCCAAAAAGTACCCAAAAACCTATTTCGGAACGAATGTTGGATTGGGAAATAGGATTTCAGCAAGTCACGAAATATATTGATTTTGGAGTAAATTATTTCTTGATGTACTACCAAAATCAACTGGCGGTGACGGGAGTTCTGAACGATGTAGGAGCGGCGTTGCGGGTAAATATTCCTGAAAGTTACCGCATGGGATTGGAGTTGCAGAGCAAAATAAAAATATCTAATAGCTTGATTATCAACGCTAATACAACGTTTAGTAGAAACAAAATAAAAGTATTTACAGAATATATCGACAACTGGGACACGGGACTGCAAGAACAGATTAAGCACCAAAATACCGATTTGGCTTTTTCGCCCAACATTGTAGCGACCGCCGAAGTCGAGTACAAACCGATGTCACAGTTTTCGGTAGCACCTTCTATAAAATATGTCGCCAAACAATATTTGGATAATTCTTCTAATTCTTACACAATTTTGAATCCTTATTCTTACGTCAATCTCCGGCTGTCGTATTCGGTTCATATTTTCAACAACCAAAAAATAGATTTTAAGTTATTGATTAACAACGTGTTGAATCAAAAATATGAGAGCAATGGTTGGGCGTATCGCTATGTTTCGGAGGGATACGATGCGCGCGCCGACAATCCTTACACGAGGCTCGAAAGCGGCTCTACTTATCAGCAAGTAGGCTATTTTCCGCAGGCGGGGCGGCATTTTTTATTGGCAGTAAAAGTTAGTTTTTGATGCAACCAAACGCTATTTTTTTCGTTTCGTTATAAAAAATGTATCTAAAATAAACTATCCATTTTTATGCAAGACATTCAACCTTTTTTTCGTTGGCGAGAGGAATATATTGCTTCGGAGGACAAAAATTCGCCGTTCTTTGGGGCTACTTACAGCGAATTTGAATACACCAACAAGATTTACAACTATTTTATCCACCCGCAGTGGGATAGTTTTGGCTCTTCTACGCTCTATTTGAAGGTACTTTTTGTGGATTATGGACAGCATTTTGCGATAATCGAACTGCTCGGCGAGTGGAACGACTGTATCGAAAACGATGTGATGTATCTCAAACGGGATTTGATAGACGCAATGTTGAAGAAAGAAATTAATAAATTTATTCTTATTTGTGACAATGTATTAATTTTTCATGGCTCAGATGATAGCTACTACGAGGAGTGGTGGGACGATGTGAAGGACGACGGCGGCTGGATATGTTGCCTCAATACATCGGAGCAGCTTGAAAAAGAAATGAGGCAAATGCGTATTCAGTATTTTGTTAATTTTGGCGGGGTACTGCAAGACGTTAATTGGCGAAAACATCTTCCTCAAACACTTTTTGGGGCGATAGAAGCACTGATGAAAGGAAGTACGAAACAGCTTGTTTTTTAGTTATTTTGCATAATTTTGTGACAAAAAATATTTTTTGTCACAAAATTAGGCAGTTTTGAATTTCGCTATCGCTTTTTTGGTAAAGTCGGATAGCACCAAACGCCCACTTACAGCCGCACGCTCTGCCAAAAGTTCGTCCCAATGGGAAGTTCCCCGCCACAAAGTTTGTTTTAGAAGTCGCATCGCTTCGGGATTTGACTGAATTAAGATGTCACAAAAGTGGACAATATATGCGTCTAATTGCGCAATCGTATCAAAACACTCGTGGAAAAGTCCGCGCTCGCGCGCCCACGCTGCGGTTCGCCACTCGGTAGCGTTGATTGCCAACTCGCTGAAAGCCGACAAACCCATTTTGCGCTCTACGGCAGGACCGATGACAAAGGGACCGATGCCGACCGCCAATTCACTCAATTTGACCGATGCAAATTGGGTCGCGATACAATAATCCGCCGCCGATGCGATGCCTACGCCGCCGCCGACAGCTTTCCCTTGTACGCGTGCGATGACTAATTTTGGACATTTTCGTATGGCATTGATGACACTGGCGAAGCCCGAAAAAAACTGTTTTCCAGTTTCAAAGTCTTGGATAGCCGCCAACTCATCGAAACTTGCGCCTGCACAGAACGTGCGCTCGCCGTCGCTTTTGAGTATCAACAATAGCACATCTTCCTGATTACCAACGGTTTGGATAGCATCGGACAAGTCCCGAAGCAATTTGCTCGGCAAGGAATTGTGAGCGGGGTGCGCAAATGTGATGGTCGCTATTGCGCCCGCAACTTCGGTTTTTACAAAGCCTTTTTCTAAAATATCCAACTCTTGTGACATTCCGTTAATTGATTAATCTTTAGTTCCCATTTGTTTCAGAAACTTGACGTGCGATACTACTGCGTGAGCTACGGTAGGATATTCGACATATTTTATGCCGTACTCCAAGCAAGTTTGCTTCACGATTTTGTGGATAGCAGGATAGTGAATGTGGCTTATGTGCGGAAAAAGGTGGTGTTCGATTTGGAAGTTCAAGCCGCCCGCAAACCACGCCATAAAGCGGCTTTGAGTGGCAAAGTTAGCGGTCGTCATCACTTGGTGCGTTGCCCAATCGGTTTCCATTCGATTATTTTCGGCGGCAGACGGAAAATGCGTGTCTTCGACCGTGTGCGCCAACTGAAAAATAATACTAATCGTAAATCCTGTAATAACCATGAAAAGCAAATATCCTACTATAAAATTCGAGAATCCCAAAGTATAAATTGGAATAATCACAAATAGTATTAGGTTGAGCAACTTGTAGCCCCAAAACTCAAAGTGTTGGGAAGTCGTCATGGTAGGGAGTGGAGTTTTACCGATTTTTCCCCTAAAATATTTGCGGAAATCAAACAAAAATACCCACAAAATATACAGAATACAGTACAAAGCAACGAAGTAAATATGCTGAAAACGGTGCAAACTGTAACGTTTTTGTTGCTCGCACATTCGCATAAAAGGCTGCACTTCTATATCGTCGTCGTGTCCGAGAACGTTGGTAAAAGTGTGGTGCATGACGGTGTGTTTTTGCTTCCACATTCGAGCGTCTCCACCCAAAACGTTGAGCGAAAAAGCCGCCATAGTATTCAAAAATTTATTCTCCGAAAAACTTCCGTGCGAGCCGTCGTGCATCACATTGAAGCCAATTCCTGCCGTCGCAAACGCCATGAGCGACCAAAGACACAGCGACCAGAGGAGCGGCGGGGACAAGAAAATAATAGAAACCCAACACACTACAAGCGTCGTTACCAAGAACATTGCCTTACCATAAAGGCGAATATTTCCAGTAAAATTTTCATTTTTTTGGTTGAAATGTGACGCTACTCTGCTTTTGAGGTCGTTGTAGAAAGGGCTGTTTGCTTGAAAACGAGGCGGTGCATACATAAGTTGGACAGTGTAATGTGTTGAAACGGAACGGTTTATAATTCCAAATTTTTATTTAGGTAAAAAACAAAAACATTTCTGATGTTTGGTACTACGGTACGGCGAAAGAAGGCAACATGGCGATAGAATAAAATATTTTGAGTACTTGCCTACGATTACTTTGTGCTATTTATTTTATAAATAGTTGAAAATAAGTTCTTACACTTAAATAGATGGCATTTAATATTCGACATAATTCGTTGATTTTCAATAGTTTATGATGACTCAAAATTAAAAACTAAAAACTTATAACTACTTAAATAATTTGTGACAACTAAAAATTAACAAATAATAACTGATGTTACGCAGAAACATTTTAATTGGCTCATTAGAGCTTGATTTTTGTAGCTATTTACTTGGTTTTTGTCACTTTTTTTCTTGATAAAAAAAGTAACCAAAAAAATCAAGTGCTCTGTATAAATTCTAAAGTTTTTGCT
>JAYUHK010000034.1:0-1952 GCA_043767025.1 Saprospiraceae bacterium
TTTTCGCGCGCCGACGGGATTTTTAGGCAAAAACTTTAGAATTTCTACAGAGCACTTGATTTTTTTGGTTACTTTTTTCATCAAGGAAAAAAGTGACAAGGATAAGAAAATTACCACAAAATCAAGCCCAAATGAATCAATTTAAAATCCCTGCGTAACATGAGATTTTAAGATAAACGCTTTGTTCTAACCTAAACGAACTGAAGTTACCGACACCTCAAAGGTGTCGGTAACTTATAATCAACAAATTACATATTAAGTTCTTACATTTCAATAGATTACATTTAACATTCGACATAATTCGTTGATTTTCAATAATTTATGATGACTCAAAATTAAAAACTAAAAACTTATAACTACTTATTATTTTTATTTATACCTTTCATCTGATATAAAAAATCACTATCTTTGTGTGTCGGTTTCTTTTTTTGCAACAAAACGTCAGAATCAACGTAACAAGGGGGCTTATTTTCGAGCGACACAAAGACTTATTTTCCTATGGCAAAAATATTGGTAGTAGATGACGAAAGCGGTATCCGCAGAGTGTTCAAAGACATTCTCGAACACGAAAGTTACAAATTTGACGAAGCCGCCGACGGCGCAGAAGCTGTCGCAAAGGTGAAGCAAAACAAATACGATGCCATCATCATGGACATCAAAATGCCCCGAATGGACGGCATGGAAGCCCTCGAACAGATACAAGAACTCGCGCCCGACACACCCGTGATTATGATTTCGGGACACGCTGACATAGAGCTGGCGGTGCAAGCCGTCCGACGTGGTGCTTTCGATTTTGTGTCCAAACCACTCGACTTGCAGCGGATTTTGATTACGCTCCGCAACGCGCTCGACAAATCCACGCTCATCACCGAAACCAAAGTGCTGAAACGCAAAGTGTCGCAGGTAAAAACTACGCTGCCCATCATCGGCGATTCGGCGGCGATTATGGACATAAAAAGTCAGATTGATACGGTCGCGCCGCTCGATGTGCGAGTGTTGGTGACTGGCTCCAACGGGACGGGAAAGGAACTCGTAGCGCACTGGATACACGAAAAAAGTATGCGCGCTGGCAAGCCGATAGTGGAAGTAAATTGTGCGGCTATCCCGTCCGAACTCATTGAAAGTGAGCTGTTTGGACACATGAAAGGCTCTTTCACGGGCGCCGTAAAAGACCACGCTGGAAAATTCGAGCAAGCACACGGCGGCACGATTTTCCTTGACGAAATCGGCGATATGAGCCACACAGCACAGGCAAAAGTACTCCGCGCACTCCAAGAAAAACGGATTTCGCGCGTAGGCGGCGACAAAGAAATTGAGGTGGACGTGCGAGTGATAGCAGCGACCAACAAAGATTTGCTGAAAGAAATAGAGCGCGGAAATTTTCGAGAAGATTTGTATTATCGGCTCGCCGTAGTCCTGATAGAAGTCCCGTCGCTCAACGACCGCAAGTCCGACATTCCGCTTTTGGTAGCACATTTTATCCAAATGATTTGCAACGATTATGGAACCGCGCCGAAAAAAATATCGGAAGCCGCTCTCCGAGAGTTGGACAAAATCAACTGGACGGGCAATATCCGTGAACTTCGCAACGTGGTGGAGCGTTTGATTATTTTTAGCAACCCCCACGAAATAGTAGAAGCCGACGTATTGCGGTATGTGACTCCCGTTTCGAGCGATTCGGCGAAAGCCAAACGCAACAGATTCAAAGATATATTTGCAAAATTCGACAGCGAAAGCGAGCTTTTGAGCTATGTATCGTCCGAATACCGTATTTTGCACGGCATGAAACCCGTCGCCGTCGGCGATAACGTGGAGTGGGGAGGAAAGTAAAAACTACTTAATTAACTGATGTGACGCAGAAACATTTTGATTGGTTCATTTGAGCTTAATTTTTGTAGCTATTTACTTGGTTTTTGTCACTTTTTTTCTTGATAAAAAAAGTAACCAAAAAA
>JAYUHK010000035.1:0-4978 GCA_043767025.1 Saprospiraceae bacterium
AAGTTCTTACACTTAAATAGATGACATTTAATATTCGACATAATTCGTTGATTTTCAATAGTTTATGATGACTCAAAATTAAAAACTAAAAACTAAAAACTACTTACACAATGCTTTACGCCATTCTCCAGCCCTTGATGCGGCTCGCTCTGCGAATATTTTTTAGAAAAATTTACTTTTCCAACGCCGAAGTCATACCTTGGGGAAAGCCGCTTATCATCGCCTCCAATCACCCAACAGCGTTCATGGAGCCGTTGATTTACTGTTCATTTTTGCGCCAACCGCTACATTCTATTACTCGTGGCGACGTTTTTGCGCGTCCATTTTTTGGAAAAATCCTGAAGTCACTCTACATGGTGCCGATTTTTCGCTTCAAAGATGGGTTCGGCAATCTGAAACTCAACAACGCCAGTTTTGAACATTGCTACCAAACTTTGGCGGATAAAAAAGCAATTTTGATTTTTTCGGAAGGACGTACCAAACTCGAAAAACGCCTCCGTCCGATACAAAAAGGCACTGCGCGAATGGCTTTTGGTACTTGGGAGTCGCTCGGAAACACAGATTTGGATATACAAATTGTTCCCGTAGGGCTGAATTATGTGAGTGGAAATTGCTTTCGCGATGAAGTGATGATTCGTTTTGACGCGCCCATTTCGCTCCGTGAGTATGAAAAAATGTACCACGAAAACCCAATTAGAAGTGTCACAAAATTGACGGAAGAATTAAAAAATAAGCTCGAAAAATTAGTCATTATAGTTGCCGACACCAACGACGACGAGTTCGCCGAGCAACTGCTTACTATTCGCAGAAATGAACTTTACGACGGCGTGCTGCCGATAGTGTCCGAAAGCAACAAAAGATTGGAGGCAGAGAAAAGAGTGGCGGACAGAATCTGCCAAATGAGCGACGACGAAAAAGTATTTTGGAAAAAAGAAACAGCAGATTATTTCAAAAAATTAGACGAAAACAGTATAAAAGACGATATTCTGGCTAAAAATATTCCAATAGGTTGGAAAAATCAAACAGCAAGGGTTCTCGGATTTTTGCCTGCTACCATAGGTTATGTCGCTAATATTTTGCCTGTTTCTCTCGCCCAACGCATCGCTAACAAGCGTGTTTCGGCTGACCACGTAGAGTTTTTTACGCCCGTCTTGATTGGTAGTAGTTTGCTTTTGTACTTAATTTACTATCTTTTTTTGCTGATTTTTGCAGGTATTTTCAACCAATTAATAGTTTGGTTGTGTTTGCTCATTTTACCATTTTTAGGTTATTACGCAGTCACATATTATGAATTTAATAAAAAATTTAAAACCGCCACCGTATTGAACAAACTCAACGAAACCACTATCACCGACCTGCGCCTGCAACGAAAATTCATATCGAGATTGGAAAAAATTTAAAATCATTACAGTTTTTTAGCTGTGTTTGATATAGTCAGCTACCGCCTGCACCCATTTGGGTTGGTCGTTGAGGCTCGGCACCAAGTCGAGATGTTCGCCGCCCAATTCCTCAAATTCTTCCTTATATTCGTAGCAAACTTCGACCGTAGTTTCCAAACAATCTGCCACAAAAGCTGGACAAAATACGAGCAATCGCTTATCTCCGACCACTTTCGCACGATGCTCGATAATGTCGCTCGTGTAGGGTTTTACCCAAGGGTCGCGCCCAAGTCGGCTCTGAAAACAAATCGTAAATTGCTCGCGCGAAAGCCCCAATTTTTTGGCAATCAAAAACGCCGTATCGTGGCATTGAGCCGAATAACAGAACTGGTTGTTGAGTGTGATTTTTTCACAACAGTTTTCTACTTTCATACAGTGCTGACAGCTTTCGTCGGCTTTGCGAAGCTGGCGTTGGGGAAGTCCGTGAAAACTGAACAAAATATGGTCGTAAGATTTTACATCAAATTGTGACAGGGCATTTTCCACAAACACATCAATCATCGGCTCGTAATCGTAGTAAGAATTGACCAAATGAACGCTCGGAATCGCCTGCCGCTTGGAAAGTAGCCGCATCACTTCCTCATGGACGCTGCCCGTAGAAGCCGACGCATAATGCGGAAAAAGCGGAAAAACAATAATTCTATTCACTTTTTGTGACATCAGTTTTTCGAGCGCGCTTTCGATGGACGGATTTTGGTAGCGCATTGCCAACTCCACGACGTACTCGTCGCCAAGCGTGGTTTGTACTTGTTTGGCAAGTCGCTCGCCATAAAACTTGAGCGGCGAACCGTTTTCAGTCCAGAGCCTTTTGTAGAGTTTGGCGGAGCTGCCCGAGCGAAAAGGCGCAATAATCCCGCGCACCAATATATTTCGGGGCAGCCAAGGGAAGTCAATCACGCGCGGGTCGAGCAAAAATTGTTTGAGATACGTATAAACGTCGCCGCGTTTGGGCGAGTTGGGAGTGCCGAGATTGACGAGCAAAACGCCCGTCTTACCAATAATTTTCATTTTGTTCTATTTTTAGATACATTCCTAAACGTCTAAAACCAAAAAAGGATTAAGAAAAGCGCGGCTAAAAATATTTTTAAGAAATTTTGTGAGAAAAGTGCAGCAGTATAAAAATAAAACGTATCTTTGCAGCCTGAAATTAAAAAAAATCAGTACACACTGAAAAAAATAGTCAAATACAATGGATGCTATAAAATTCGTACAGGAGCAAATGCTCAAAGTAAAAGAACTTACGCCGTTCCGCTCTGGCGACACGATCATCGTGAACTACAAAATTATTGAGGGCGACAAGGTGCGCGTTCAGGCATTTAGAGGCGACGTGATACAAATCGGCGGCGAAGGAAATAACAAAACCTTCACTGTGCGCAAGATTTCCAACGGCGTTGGAGTAGAGCGTATTTTTCCGATGGCTTCTCCCAACATCGAAGATATTCAAGTGATGAAACGCGGTAAAGTTCGTCGTGCGCGCTTGTATTACCTCCGTGGTTTGGTGGGCAAGAAAGCTCGTATCAAGGAGCAAAAAAGATAATAATTGTAAAAAAGAATCTTTTTTTACGAAAAAGCCTTCTCACATTGTCCTTGCGACACTGGGAAGGCTTTTTTACGTTCTTGACCTACACCGTCCCAACTATTATTTGAACCGCCACAAAATTATCAAAAAATCGCTTGGTTTATCCGATAATTCTGCGACTTTTGTAGTGGGGCGATGAAGTCAGGCGGTAATAGCAACACGCTTTAACCGCTCTTGTAGTAAAAAAAACTGTCGGCGCGCCAGTTTTTATTTTAAGGAATGAAAATAACTAAAAACTAAAATATATGACCATCGCTATCGGCTGTGACCACGCGGGATTTGAGTACAAAAACGCCATTTTAGCGGCTTTGAAAGCCAAAAACATCACCGTCCTCAACATGGGGACGGACTCACTCGCCTCTGTGGATTATCCAGATTTTGCGCACCCTGTCGCGGAGGCGGTACAAAACGGAGATGCCACATTTGGTATTTTGCTCTGCGGAAGCGGCAACGGCGTAGCCATTACCGCCAACAAACACCAACACATCAGAGCCGCTATCTGCTGGCTCGACGAACTCGCGGCGCTCGCTCGACAGCACAACGACGCAAATATTTTGGTCATTCCCGCACGGTTCGTGAGCTTGGACTTGGCGATGCTTATGGTAGAAACCTTCCTCCACACTTCTTTTGAGGGCGGACGACACGGACTGCGCGTAGCAAAAATTGCGTTGGAGTAATTTTTTTTCAAATTATTTTTACGCTGTCACAAAAAATCGTATTTCGGTGTATAGAAAAATTTGGATATTAAAGAAAATTACCAAAGAAAGCAAGCAAATTTATCAAAATGGAATAAAAAAGAGTTTTCCAAAATAAAAGTCCGTCGCTCGAAAACTGTTTGAAGTCTGGCGTAGTTTCGACGAGTATTTTTTGCGCGCCGACGGGATTTTTAAGCAAAAACTTTAGAATTTATACAGAGCACTTGATTTTTTTGGTTACTTTTCTTCTCCTTCCCCTCTGGGGAAGGTTGGGTTGGGGAAAAAAGTGACAAAGACCAAGTAAATTACCACAAAATTAAGCTCCAATAAGTCAATTTAATATCCTTGCGTAACATCAGTGAATAATTTCTTTCTCAACCCTCAATACCCATTCCGAAAAGAGCAAAATCATAGCGGACAGGGTCGTGAGGGTCGAACTGGCGCAGGCGAGCGGTCAGCTCCAACACTGCCTGCCAGTCGGTTTGCGGACGCTGCAAAAGTCCCAATATTCGGGCTTGCCGCTCAACATGGACATCTAACGGCATCAACAACTGCGCGGGTTTTAGGAGTCGCCAAACGCCCAAGTCCACGCCCATTTCGTCGCGGCGCACCATCCAACGGAGGAACATATTGAGCCGCTTGCACGACGACTTGCGGGCGGGCGTAGCGACGTGTTTGCGCGTCCGCGCGGGAGCGTGTGGGAGGCTAAAAAAATCATCTTGGAAGCCAATCAAAGCATTTTCTACCGTTGGGTCGGCTGCCGAAAGGTGGCGAGCAAAGGCATTTTCGAGCGAAATATGTTGGCGGTAATACGTTTGCAAAAAATCTAAAAAATAAAGCGTATCGTCGGTGTTGAACGTCCGATGTTTGAAGTTTAAAAATTTTTGACGGTCTTTTTCTTCGTGGTTTTTGATAAAATCGTGCGGAGCATTGTCCATGAGTTGCACGAGTTCGCGGGCTTTTTGTAGGATAACCGGACGTTGCCCCCACGCGAGCATCGCCGTCCAAAAGCCCATAATTTCGATGTCTTGCAGCCGTGAGAATTGCTTTGGGATAGAGATTGGGTCGGCAGCGATAAATTCTGGACGGTTGTGCCGCGCCACAGCCGCTTCCAAAAGTTCGTAAAGTAGGGGATTTTCGTAGGGCATTATTTACTCGCTGATGTTACGCAGAAACATTTTGATTGGTTCATTTGAGCTTAATTTTTGTAGCTATTTACTTGGTTTTTGTCACTTTTTTTCTTGATAAAAAAAGTAACCAAAAAA
>JAYUHK010000036.1:0-4054 GCA_043767025.1 Saprospiraceae bacterium
CACAGCTTTTTCGCTCTCGTTGGCATAGTTTACAGATTTCGTAACCCGAAAATTATGCAAACTTGGCGAAAAAGTCTTTTTTGTCATGTACTAAAAAAAAATAAACTAACTTTGGGCAAATAAAAAACGAAAATGGCGATGATTTTACAGACAATCTTGCGCAGCGTGGCGCAGTTTATTTCGGTTATTTTTCACCCATTGCTGGTGCTTACTTATATGCTGCTGCTGTTGCTGGCTGCCAATCCGTATTTGTTTGGGTTCAACAATCTTGGCGAAGGTCACAAAACGATATTGGTGGTTTTTTTGTCCACTTTTTTGCTGCCTGCCTTTTCGGTGATGTTGATGAAGTGGCTCGGCATGATTCAGTCGCTCGAGATGCGCGACAAGTCGGAGCGGATAGGTCCGTATATTGCTACGGGCGTTTTTTATCTTTGGACATTCAAAAGTCTTTACGCCAACACGGATATTCCCGTCGCCTTCACTGCGGCGGTGTTAGGGGCTACGATGGCTCTTTTTGCTTCTTTTTTTATCAATATTTTTCAAAAAATAAGCGCGCACGCGGTTGGTATGGGTGGGCTGACAGCATTGGCGTTTCTGACGGTCGTGTGGTTTGGCTACGGCACATTTTCTCTTACTGCGCTGGGCGACGCGGGGGCGCAAACTACTACCGAAGTAGCTTTTATGACGGTGATTTTTCTTTCAGGCTTGGTCGGCACGGCTCGCTTGCTGCTGGGAGCGCATCAGCCCAAAGACCTGTACGCTGGGTTTTTGTTGGGTTTTGCGACACAAATCATTGCTATCAAAATATTATTGTGAGCGTAGGTAGTTTTTTTTAGTTTTTAGTGATTAAGTAGTTTATAAGTTTTTAGTTTTTAATTTTGAGTCGTCATAAACTGTTGAAAATCAACGAGTTATGTCGAATATTAAATGTCATCTTTTTGAGTGTAAGAACCCGAACATATTTAGTTTTCATTAAAAGCCGACTACTTTAGCGGTCGGATAATGGATAATATTTGGTGTTGGCATTAGCCAAATACTCGCTACGGACAACTTATTTAGGCTAAATAAAAAAAACAGTTTTACAACCTGATGCCGTAGGCATCAAACATTTATAGAAAATTTATATGGCATATCGCGTCCGACCCCAAAGGGGTCGCAGATGTAGGGCATTTGTCTTTTATAAACATTTAATCCCTTCGAGATTTTTAAACGAAAGTAATTATGCACAAGTATTTAAGAACTTATTTACGCAATTATGTAGTCACAAATAATTCTGCAAAAAAACTAAAAACTCACAACTAAAAACTCACAACTATCTAACCCGAATATCTGTAACTATCCAAGCGCAGCAAGACACCTATCAGAACCGTAAAACCAATCAGCGACGAACCGCCGTAACTGATGAGCGGCAACGGAATCCCAATCACGGGCAGCAAACCCATCGTCATACCGATATTGATAAAAAAATGGACGAACAAAATACCCGCCACGCCATAAGCATAGTGGCGCGAGAAATCGGAGCGTTGCCTCTCGGCGATAATTGTGACGCGGATAAGCAGCAGCAAAAAAAGACCAATGATGCCCAAGCTGCCGATAAACCCCTGTTCTTCCCCGATGGTGCAAAAAATAAAATCCGTCCGCTGCTCGGGGACGAAATTGAGCTTCGTCATCGTGCCTTGCAAAAATCCCTTGCCTTCCCAACCGCCAGACCCGATTGCCATTTTTGATTGTAGCACGTTGTAGAGTGAGCCGCGCGGGTCGCACTTTTTGGGTTGCAGCCACACATTGATGCGGTCTTGTTGGTGCGGCTTGAGGATATGGTAAAAAGCGTAGTTGGCAGAGTACGAAAAGGCAGTTCCGACCGTGAGCGCGAATGTCAAAAACAGCGTGACTCTGGACTTGCCGATATTCCACAAAAAAATTCCTGCCCCTACATTGAGCAGCAAAACTCCGAGCAACGCGTAGTTTTTGTAGCCCCATTCGGACGCAAAATATATCCCAACTGCTACCGCCACTACCGCCACCGCCCAATAAATACGATACAGTTTGACGTTGGCAACCACCACCGCCAAGCTGATAAGCAAAAGCGACAGCACGACATACCCACTTTCATAAATCAAAGAAAAAACAAATAAAGTAAAAAAAGCCATGCCGACCAAATAAGGCGTAGGCGAAAATCCTTCGCGGTAAAGCAAAATCAGAAACGATAAAAAAACCAACGCCGAGCCGGCATCGGGCTGCAACATAATGAGCAACATCGGCGCAGCAAAAAAACTCAACGCAAGAACTTGCGAGCGCAACTCCCTCAAATTGGTGCCGTAAGTACTCAGATAACTGCTCAAAGCGAGGCAAGTACCAAATTTGGCAAGCTCGACGGGCTGTATAGAAAAACCACCCATCGAAAACCAAGATTTAGACCCATTTATCTCAACGCCAAGAAACGGAACTAACAGCAAAAGCAGCAGTCCTATTGCATAAAATAAATAAGCAAACGTCCGCCACACTTTCCAGTCCAATACTAAAATCACTATCAAAACTACGCTCGCCAGCGCAATAGCAATCGTCTGTTTGCCAACAGGAAGTTTAAAAAAAACGCTCCAGTCTTCGGTGTAGCCGTCTCGATAGCCGACGGTATAAATCATCATCCAACCGATGCCGACCAAGGCGATGTAAATAGAAAGGGTCATCCAGTCTAATTTTCGAGATTCGGCGGAGGCGTTGTTGTTGGTGACTGCGGTTGAAAAAAAACTCATAGGGCGATAATGTCAGATATTTTTTCGATATTTGCTTCGCAAAGTTGCGCTAATTTTTTAGAAAAATTTATTTCTGACACATTTTTTATGCTAATTATTCAAGATATTTTGGTGAGCGACGAAGTCGTAGAGCAACAATTCGTCTGCAACCTAAACGCCTGCAAAGGCGCGTGCTGCTGGGAAGGCGACTTCGGCGCGCCGCTCGAAGCTGCCGAATTGCCGATACTCCGCGAGATATATGCAGCCGTCGAGCCATATCTCGGCGAAGAAAGCAAGGCGGTCATCGAAGCACAAGGAAAATACACCAGATTCGGGAAAGACCGCGAGTACGGCACTCCACTCATCGCCAACGGAGCGTGTGCGTACATGACTTTTGACGAACTGAACATCGCGCGCTGCGGCATCGAGCAAGCATGGCGCGCTGGAAAAACCACGTTCCGAAAACCTATTTCTTGCCACCTGTACCCGATTCGAGTTTCCAAACATCCGGCGGGCGTATTCGAGGCACTCAATTACGACCGTTGGGACATCTGCTCGGCAGCCTGTGAGCTGGGCGCGAAGGAAGAGATGCCCGTCTATCAATTCCTCAAAGAACCTCTTATCCGCAAATACGGAGAAGATTTTTACGACGAATTAGACGCGGCTGCGCAATATTTTTTAGCCACCAAATAGCAAAAATCACCGAATAAAATATTTTGTTCATATTTTTTTATT
Organism: Saprospiraceae bacterium; assembly: GCA_043767025.1. Classification (GTDB taxonomy): domain Bacteria; phylum Bacteroidota; class Bacteroidia; order Chitinophagales; family Saprospiraceae; genus JAYUHK01. The sequence continues at coordinate 3,468 of JAYUHK010000036.1, forward strand.
TTAATTTTTGAAAATAAAAGGTCAGGGAAGTGAGTAGCCACTTCCTTTTAGTTGTTTGATGAGGTTGAAAATATTTCGTCTAATAAAAAAAATCGTAGCTTACCGTGTCGTGCGGAACAGTGTAGATGCTATCTTTGACTTCAATATATTTACCCATTCGAGCAGCACCATAATACAATATGGCAAATTTACCACCTACGCACGGTCTAACTATTGATGTATCTACACTACTTCCAAACAATAGAATTGGATCTTCTTTAACATCGTCGCTAAAAAATCTAAATTCATCCATTTCGTTGAGCGGGTGGATATTTTTGATGTGCATTTTTATCCACGCTTCGGGAGCCATCGAAAAATTGACAACGCTTTGACCTCTTTTATCGCCCAAGCCAAACAAGCCCGGCACTGGCAAAAAGTATTTATCGTAGTAGCGCGGTCCGCTAAAAAAGCTCAAGTAAAAAGACGTAATAGCAGTATCAGGAAATGTAAAACTAAAATTTCCCTCCATGTCAGTAGAGGCAGAGCCTACTGTTACTCTTTTGGGTATGCACAAAAAACAGGTTTCTATACTTTTGGACAGCACTACC
>JAYUHK010000037.1:0-15551 GCA_043767025.1 Saprospiraceae bacterium
AAAAATACTCGTCGGAACCCCGCCAGACTTCAAACAGTTTTCGCTTCGCCAGACGATATTTTTGCAAAAACTTGAATTTCTACAAGGCACGTCTGAAAAGACAGTGGCATTGAATAAAATGCTGCCTGAAATTATAGTAAAAAAATATTCTGCGTAACATGAGTGACTAATTATTAAGGACTTGTATCGACTTTTTTATACACAAATCACTTTGATTTGTGACAGTGTAATATCCAATATTTCCAAAAATTTGTTTTGCAATTTCAGCTTTTATTTGCGTTTTTATTTTGTCCGACATTTTTTCTTTTTCTTTTAGATTGAAGTCACAATGCGCGGTGGTAGAATAATTGAAAAAACTATTTTCGATTTCTTTACTGACCACAAATTTTTCACAAAAAGTATTCAAATTGTCAAATACGATGCGATTGTTTCGCCTCGTTAATAAAACGAAGTTTGGAATATTTTGTGACACGCACGCATATTTTTCGCCCAAAAATAACGTATCTTCTGCAACAAAAATGTCTGGACTAATGCCGTTATTAGAATACACTTTTCGACCAGACGCAGTTTTAAACTCTTGACTTTCAGTGCTTTGTAGAATAATTTTACCAGATACTTCTCCGCTTTTCAGTCGCTCGGATAGTTCATTTTCATAATTTTCAGAATATTTTCCTTTATAAGGACGCTGAATTGAGCGACCAGAAGGCGTATAATAACGAGCTACGGTGAGGCGAACAGCCGACCCATCACTCATCTCGTACTGGTCTTGTACCAAACCTTTTCCAAAAGACCTGCGCCCAATAATGGTCGCTCTGTCCCAATCTTGGAGCGCGCCAGCCATAATTTCTGAAGAAGATGCAGAGCCTTCATCTATCAAAACGACAATTTTATTGAGATTAAAAAAGTTTTTTCCGGAAGAAAAATATTCATTTTTTTGACCATTTTTTCCAACCGTATAGAGTAGTAATTTATCTTTTTCTTTGAATAATTGTGACAAAATATTAATCGCCTCTTGTAGATAGCCGCCCGGATTGTCACGAAGGTCAATGACTAAATTTTCTGCTTTATTAGTTGTCACCAAAACCTCTAAATTTTTCATAAATTCATTAAACGACACCGAGCAAAACCTATTTAATTTTATAAAACCAGTGTTCTCATTTAACATCATAGCGACTTCTATACTTTGAGAAGAAATTTTTTCACTTTTCATCTCCAACGAAAGTTGCTGTTGGGTAGTACTTCTAAACAATTTTATTTTGAACGGCTGCGTATTTTTACCTTTTAATTTTTTTATCGCTGCTTCTTTTTCCATATCCGTTTTACACACCAGACTGCTATCTCCAATCGCAATCAACTGATCGCCAGATAGAACGCCCGCAGCTTGAGCAGGAGAGTTTGGAAACACATAAACGACTGTCAATGAGTCATTTAAGAAAGAAAAATTGACTCCTATGCCTTCAAAATTTCCCGCCAAATCATCTTCGGATTCTTGTAAATTCGCCGCAGAAATGTATTCAGAGTGGGGGTCGAGATGGTGCAAAATAGTATTAATCGCGTCCTCCGAGAGAGCCGTAGGGCTGACATTGTCCATATATTTGGCATCTATATAATGCAGAATTTCCTCAACGCCATGATATTTTTTTAGTTCGTCTTTGGTGTAGTTTTCAGAATTTAAAAATATATTGGGCTGATTTTGTTGCAATTTTTTACCTATCATCATGCCGATTATCAAAATGCACGACATTAAAAGTGGTAGCCAAATATTAATTTTAGTATTTTCGGTATTTGCCATTATTGTTCAATTATTGTTTAGGAACGCGTCTAAAATAAATTACTTATTTTTTCTGCTAAATTATAAACAATCACTGCGTTATTTTTTCGTTACAACGCTCTGCGTTACGCCTCAAAAATGTCTCGTTATTGTTCCAATTTATTTGAAAAATTAAAGTTACCTTATTTTTTTCTTCATTCCTTGATGACAGCGAAGATAAAAAAAATTGACCGTTTTTTTACAAATGATTGTTTCTTTTCAGAAAAAAATCACACTTTTGTAGCATTATGGCAGAAAATAATTTTGAAATAGACTTCGTAGATAAGCAAATTTTGTCGATACTGATGAAAGACGCAAAGACTCCGTACACTGAAATTGCGGACAAAATCCACGTTTCGGGCGGCACTGTCCATGTGCGAATGAGGCGGCTGACCGAGTTGGGCATCGTGCGCGGCGCAAATCTTTCCATTGACCACACCAAAATCGGGTACGATATTTGTGCTTTTTTGGGTATTTATTTGGACAAAAGCTCGCTTTATGATGAGGTTGCGGAGCAACTCAAAGACATTCCGGAAGTAGTCAGCGCGCACTACACGACGGGTTTATACAGTATTTTTGTAAAAATTTTGTGCCGTGACACCAAGCATTTACGAGATATTTTGCATTACAAAATTCAAAAAATCGCGGGTATCCAGCGCACCGAAACTTTCATTGCATTGGAAGAAACGATAGATAGACCGATTGATTTTTTTAAGGACGACAATTTGGGAGTTTAAAATATCCCTGAATTTTTGAAACATATACATATATAATACGTTCAAAGTTTGAGTGCAGAAGTTGGTTTGATAAAATCTTGACGCTAAAATTTTGATAATTTTATCTAAAAATTAAAAATTTTAGTGTTTTGAGTCAGCCGCAGCCGTGATAATAAGAAATGAAGAACAATTAAGATACTCAAATTTTGTTTTAGACGCATTTTTAAGCATAAGTTCTTACACTTAAATAGATGACATTTGATATTCGACATAATTCATTGATTTTCAATAGTTTATGATGACTCAAAATTAAAAACTAAAAACTTATAACTACTTAAAACCGTTAAAATCCACCATTACAAATGTCTATATTCCACAACAAGCGGACGCTTGAAGGCGCGTCAGTTCCTGCAAATCTAAAAGAAAAAAATAGAAAAAAAGACGCTATTCTGTTGATAGTGGTTTCTTTTTTAGGACTTTCAGGGTTAGTTTTAGTCCTAAAAAGCTCAATATCCTCCGAGTCGGATTCAAATTTTCACCAAAATACTACTCCTGCTACCAAAGCCACAGATTCAAAAAAAATAAATCAACGCCCCAACGTGGACGAAATAGCGGCTGCCGATAAAATAGAAGACGTAAAAGTAGCGGCTTTAAAAAGCCATTTTTTAATTAGCGGCGAGCGGGAAGCCAAGCAAAATATGATATTCACAGTAGAAAATTTTGAAAATGGTGTTAGTTACAATTTAGAATTGGGTAACGGCGTTACTAAAAAATTAACCTCGCCGCAAACAAGTTTTTCTTATTCAAAAGCAGGGAAATACCGAATTGTTCTGAAAGCAACCTACAAAGAACAAACAAAAATACTGTTTTCGGACTATCTTGCCGTCGCCGAAGCAGTAGAAATCGTTACAGGACACAGAGAAAGTCAGTAAATTACTGATTTGTCACAAAAAACGCATTTATTATTTTTTATTCCATTTCGTGATGCGGGTGTTGTAGCGTTTGTCATTGAATTGCCAAGCTGATAAATCTACGGTAGCCTCTAATTTGCTTTCTTGCGCAGGCGTGAGTAATTTTGGAAAAAAATCAATTCCCGTCGCTTCCTCCACTTTATCCACTGAAACCAAAAATTTATCCAATCGCTCCTCACTGGACTCGTTGGGGACTATAAACCCTACGGCTTTTTGCTCCCCTTCGGCAGTCATTATCACTTTATAATATGCGTTAGGAACGGTTACTTTGTTGGCTCGACCAATTTTTTTATTGCTTCCGCCCTTCAAAATTGGACCCGTAATGACGTAAATTTTTCGATATTTTTTCGCCCAATCTTTTACCGATTCTTCCAATTCGCGCCACACTCCGCAGTTGCAAAAGTGCGTTTGTGGACTCATATTGCTCATAAAAAATGTTTCGTCCATCGCCGTCACATCGGAACTCATATCCGATGCAGGACACAAATGCCCTCTGTCGTAGCCCGAACCCCGATAATCATCGGGAGTAGCCGAACCCGTAGGCACCGATTTATCGGGTCTAAAATTATCATTTCTTTCATTATGAAAGCCAGTTACCATGTCACGAGTGAGCGTATAAGCTACCCATTCTGCTTGCTCATCTTTTTCGGAATAAGAAAGCGTATAGTGCGAATGTGCGACTATCTCGCCCGTCGTTGAGGTCGGCAAGAACGTATTATCTTGGGGCTGAATGTTATTTTGCTCTAATTTTTGCTCAATTTGGTGTAACTTTGCATTCGGAGAATCTTTACTTTTATTGTTTTTTAAAACATAAAAGACCGCCGAAAGTATCAGAGCCATAATGATGTAGCTGGAGGTTGGGGTTGATGATTTACCTAAAAGTGACATAGTTTTTGAATAAATTTTATGAAAATAATTTAGACGAAGATACGACAAAGAAGTAATGTTTTCAAATGTATCTTTTTATACCGTGTCAAGTCTAATAGGAAAAATATTTTTTTAAAGCAATAAATTATCTTGAACAGAACTACTTCTTTATACCTAATCTATTCATTATCAATAGTTTGGGGACTTGTCTTTTGTTCCTCCAAAAACACCACTCCTCCGAACAAAATTCCAACTGGTTTGACCAATTTGCTGCGAGCATACCCTGATTTTTTGGCGCAAGCGACTCCAACGGCATTGATTTGGAAAGACGGTACTGTGATGCCTTACGATGACGGGGAGCTGAAAAATATGGATACCATCTTGGTGCGCCCTGACTTGGAGGAGCAAATGCGCTACCAATATCGGAAAGGAAATTGGGGAAAAACGCCCGACACAACTGACGAAGCTGGACGAATTCGGTTTGAACCATTTTTCAAAAAAATGTATGGCGGCACTGCGGAGGAAGTAAAAAGTAAGCTATCTCGAGTCGAGTGGCTGCCAGGAGTTTTTAAGAAAAAAAATTATTACAAATTTAATTCTGTCAATCATGCCGCCGAAAATTTGCAATTAGTGTCCAATGAACTGGCGTTAATGCCGTCACAATATCATATTTTTTTAAAAAATATCGGTGGTACTTTCAACTGGCGGACTATCTCGGGCAGCACTCGATTGAGCAACCATAGTTTTGGGATAGCGATTGACATAAATGTAAAATATTCTAATTATTGGGATTGGGAGAAAGATGCCACAGGTTGTTTTGCATACTCCAATAAAATACCGTATCAAATTGCAGAAATATTTGAAAAGCACGGTTTTATTTGGGGCGGTAAGTGGTTTCATCACGACACTATGCACTTCGAGTACCGTCCAGAGTTGTTGTTAGACTAATTTTTTTTACCTTTGCGTATCGGTTCGTACAATCAAATCCAAATAATGAGTCAAATCAATGCAAGTTCAGAAATAGGAATCCTCAAGCGCGTCATCGTTCATCGTCCTGACGAAGGAATTTCGAGAATTTCGCCCAAAGATGCGGAAGAACTTTTATTTGACGATATTGTTCATTTGCCCAATATGCAAGAAGAACACGACGTTTTTACGAAAGTATTGCGGGCTTTTCTGGGCGATGAAAATGTTTTAGAAACCCGCGATTTGTTGAGTGAAGCACTCGGAGCAGACAATGAAAGCAAACAATGGATGATTGACGAAATCATTGACTACGAAGAGTTGCCGAAAAGCTACAAAAGTCTTCTGATTGACCTGTCGCACGAAGACTTGGCGGACGTACTCATTACGGGCTATCTCTCCAAAAGCGATCATTATATTTTTGACCCAATTCCAAATTTTATTTTCACGCGCGACATTGCGGTCGTCATCAACGACCATATTATTATCACGAAAGCCGCCAAGTCGGCGAGATTTCGGGAGAATTTTTTGGCGCGATTTATTTTTACAGCGCACCCAATTTTTCAGGAGGCAAAAGAGCAAAATCGAATCATCAACCTCAATTTGGTAGATGAATTTCCGCCGTCTAAAAAAGGAGATTTCGTTTCCATCGAAGGCGGCGACGTGATGATTATCAACAAAGAATATTTGATGATTGGGTGCAGCGAGCGCACCAACGCTCACAGCATCAAGCTGTTGAAAGAAATTTTATTTGAAAAAGGAGTCGTAAAAAATGTAGTGCAAGTCAATATTCCGCCCGACCGCGCCTATATGCACCTCGATACGATTTTTACACACATCAACTACAACCATACTACGGCATTCAAACCAATCATCATTGACGGCTTGAGTTCGTATGTAGAAGTACATAGAAGCAACGGAAAATCAACGATTTATACTTCCGTAAAAGATTTTATTCGTGCCGAAATAAACCCAAAAATGAAATTTGTGCTGAGTGGCGACGGCGAGTCGCCGTGGCAGGAGCGGGAGCAATGGACGGACGGCTGCAATCTGGTCTGCCTGCGTCCGGGCGTAGCGATTACCTACGACCGAAACCCGAAAACGGAAGATGCTTTTCGAGATTATGGCTATAAAGTTATCCACGCGCGCCAGCTTTTAGAACAGTTTGCGAATGGTACTTTGCGCCCCGAAGATGTCGAAAATACCATCATCACACTACCCAGCAATGAACTTTCGCGCGCTCGCGGCGGCTCGCATTGCATGACGTGCCCGATAGAGCGGGGGTGAGGAGGATACTAATTTGTTCTATTTTTTGTCCTACTTTATTTGGTTCAAATATTTCATTTGCCACAATTTTTATCGTAGGTTGATTTCTTTCGGCTTGCTGCAAAACCTTCGAGCCAAAGTTTTTTATATTTTTCAAGGCATTTGCAACCATTTTCGTTGTCGGACAGTCCAAAGTACGATTCGCTCATCAACGAATAAAGTGCGGCTATCCTTTTATTATTTAAACCGTCTAAATTTTCAAATTTGGATATAAGATACTTGTAAAGTGGAATTGTTTTTTGGAAGTAATTGGTTGATAGTTCTTTATTTTTGACGTTTTTATACGCAGCAGTCTTGTAAGAATCAACGATTGAGTGGTATTTGGGGTTAGATTGTAGATACTCAAACTCTTTAGAAACTGCAGCTAAAATACGATTAGAGTTGAGTATTTTTATATTTACATCGTTAAATTCGTCCATCAATTCTATGGGAAGAGTTGTGCTAAATTGAATGAGTTTTAGTAAATTATTTACTTCAATCGCAGTATTCTTATACTTTGAACCGATTGAGTAAATAATGCGGTCTAAATTTTCATCATTTATCTCAACCTTACTCAACGAATCCAATAATATTATTCTTTTAGACTCAAAATAGTCAAAAATTAAATTGGAAAAAAGCTCAAAATACAAAGAATCGTGATAGTTGCCGACATATTTGGACGTACTTTTATTCCAAACCGTTGGCAAACTAATTAATCTGTCTTTATTCTCTATTTTCTCCGCTTTGATGAACCAATTTACTCCAAGTTCGCTATTAATTTGAACGAAACGTCCAAAGCCGTTGAGTTGCTCGCCCTTATTGTTGGTCACAAAATTATAATCCCTGCAAGTCAAGGAATCTTGAGCGTACCAAATTTTTAAACGATTTTTTGAATTTTTCAAGTTTAAAATAGACTCAAAAACCGTTTTTGATTGTGCTTGCACCAAATTATTGCTATAAAATACGTCTTGATTAGTAACAAATGGGTTTTGAAAAGAAGCGAATTTTGGACTAACCGTAGAAGATGTATTCTGGGGACACAAGATAATATTTTCATAAATATTATCGGGAGAGTAATTCCCAAAAACAAAAATATTGTCACAAAAATCTTCATATTTTTTCCTCACGAAAAAAACATTTATATTTTTTACGGCTGATGCGAGGTATTTTGGGTGAAGTTTTGCTTTAATCATGCTTATTCCTGTCGAATCCAAAGTATAATGCAAGCTACAACTATCAAACGGAAAATTTGAATTGTCCAATCGACGAATACTATTTTTATTAAAATTGACCTGATTGTATTGCACTTCCCTGATTGAGAGCTTCGATGTGTCCAAAACTACAACACATTTCAAATTACCTTCAAAAGTTAAGTTCAAACAAACTTCATTTTGCTCGCAATCGTCGCAACTTGTTTCAAATATTTTACAACTTTTTGGGCTGAATTTCAGGCTGTTGAGAGGCATAAAATTCATGTCATCACTCTCTTTTTTTGCAAACGGAGAGTATCCCAAAAGCATTTTTTCTGTATCCAAATTCAAAAAAGGCGTTTTTGAATGAAACCAAAACATTCCACCTTTTACATAATCCTGTGCTGTCGAGAATCCAGATGCATTAGAATAAGAAATTTTCAAATTTGCTTTAATTTCTTCAACAACTTCATTTTGTGAGTTAGACGACTGCAAAAAATAATGATAGGTTGCGCTGGAAATATTTGAGTCTTTTTGATACTTTTTTAAAGATTTTTTCAATACTTCTATCCAATATTTTGTGGGATTTTTTTGAGCGGAAATGACAATTTCACTCAAAATAACTACAACTGGCTCGAGTTTAATAGTATCAGATAATAATAAAAATTTGGTATCAAACTCCACAGATTTATAATTCAAATGTCCGATTGTGAACCTTTCGCATTTACACACCATTGTATCTATGAAGATTTTACCCAAATTGTCCGAAATAAAAGTGATAGAAGAATTACAATTAGGATACACTACCAAAAAATCAATCGGTTGTTTGGAGATATTGTCAATGAATACCACTGTTTTTTGCGAAAAAAGGCTGACAGATAAAAAGGAAATAATTATCAAAAACTTAAATTTCACGAGGCGAATATTTACATTAAACACAAAAAACCCTCACCCTTTCAATGTTCGTGTTCTCGACCTTTGAAAGATTGATTTTGGGCGGCATTGTTTAGTTCGGCATTGGTTTTTTTGTCGGCTTCTGTTTCTTCGTAAACACCAAAATTGCGCATATCGGGTTGTCCTGCGTCCACCCACGCCGTCACCCAAGCACTGCCGACCATCAAAATCGCAGCTCTCATTCTGTACTCCACCTGCCCTTGCAGGCGAGTATGGTAAGCTCTCGAAAAATCTCTGCATTGTGTCTTCACTGTGACACCCAATCTTTCGTCAAAACACAACTGTTGGTCGCGCGGGAAAGTCAAAGTAAGATTTTTTTCGATACCAAAAACACTGTCCAAGCACGCGTGGCTCGCCAAGACTGTGTTCCAAACTGCCGACTCAAAATTGTCAATATAGATGGCTTTTCCTACAAAAAAATCATACTCTGCATCGGCAAAAAGCTCTGGCAGTCGGCTTTCCCAAAAGCCATGAATACCTGCTTGGTTGGTCAGTTGTCCGTTGTAGTTTTCGGTCGTGTGCAACGGAACGTGTGCGTCGCCGATGTAGTGACCAATCTCCGCAGAAAGCCTTAAAACCTTGTACATATCTCGTTCCTTAAAGGCTTTAGTGAGTCGGTTTTGCATGGTTTGAAGATGGTAAGGAACGATTCCGAACTCCGAAAATTTATCTTTTACAAAAACATTTTTGCAAAAAGGCAAACTCAATCCTTGTTTTTTTAGAAAAAATGCGAAGGAGTCGGGCTTCACTTCAAGAACTTGGTCGGCATAAAATTTATCCATCACATTATTCAAAAAAAACTTTCTGTACTCAAAAATAGACAAGGTCAAGCTATCTTTTTGGAATACTTTTTTGACTCCTTTACTTTTGATAATAATATTATTTTTTCCTTGAAATGTGACATTTTCTTTGGAGTATAGTTTTATCGTATCGTCTTGATTATCAACCACATACATTTCGGCGTGCAAAGACATCGCATCTACAAATTTGCGGGGCAAATCTGGAAAAGGCGGCTTTCCCCAATGATCCATGTCTATAAAATGGCGAGGACCTTCGGGCGCAACGGCGTATCTGCGCTTGTCGGGGTCTGTGGCGTGTTCGGTGATGAACTCAATATTTTTTTTGTAAAAAACAGTCAAATCTTGTGGCAGGGTAGTGATAGCCAGACGATTGATTCGTTTGTGCGCAAAAAATCCCCAGTCCTCCTCTTTCAGAATTTTAAAAGAAAAAGCCGCCAACAAAAAAATACCAACAATCGCAAATCGTACATTATTTTTCATGGAAATTAGATTTAATCTACAAAGCTAAAAAAAACTTTGGTAGCCCCACAAAATTTTTCCAAAAACAACTTGTTGTATCAAATAAAAATCTCCTTTTTCGTCCTCCGCCAAAAAATGTTCCACCAATGGGCTGCCGTCTGGCTTTTTGATAGGGTCGCCGTATCCGTCCAAAGTCGGGACGGCGTGGAGTCGGAGCGATTTCTGGGAGCCGTCTGTCCTCCGAAGTTGGAGGATACAAAAAGGAGTCGCCGCTCGGATAGAATCTTTGGTTATCAATTTATTTTCAAACGCTTCCGCGCCCAAACTATTGAATCCTGTGAGGTAGCCTTCTATGAACCCTTTTTTTACTTCATTCGGACTTTTAGGATATTTGGCATCTATTGGTTGAACAGAAAATTTGTTATTTTCGTTTAGAATAGAAAAAGATTTTTCTTGCGAAGCGGGATATTCTACGCTCAAACCCTTGATGTTTGTTACATCTTCCTCAAAAACAGTCTTGTCCCGCCACTCGTCTATGTCCAAAAAAAAGCGGACACGAAACGCGCCTTCCCAATTCGGCAGGCACATAACGTAAGGATTGTTGGAGCCGTCCATAATCATATAAGTCCCGCGCTCGTCAGACGTAACGCCGCCGACATAATAACTGCGAATTTTTTTATTTTCTTGTCCAAATAGCTCTACTTTGATGCCCGAGCTTGCTAATTCGCTGACGATAATGGGCGTAGCGGCTTGGGTGGGGACGTACTTGACGGTCATTTTTTTAATGGTTTCGAGAAGGACATTGATGGCGGTTTTTCTGACCTTATAGTTAGTACCGTCAATCATCCAGACACCATTTTTTCGCTGCAAAGTAACTGACTTTCCAAGTCGGTCGGCGATGAATATTTTTTCGATTTCGTCTGTATTTTGGACGGCAAAATTTTTATCTGTCGAAACAATCGTTGATTTTTCGGGATTGCGGGTTGCCACAAACCACGCAGTTGCAGAGCCGATGGCAGCAAAAATGGCGAGTAGTAAGTAAGTTTTTTTCATTGAGTTTTATAGCTTTATTGTGTTAAATTTATGTTTAAAAAAAATTTTTAGCTGCTTGCGAACTTGCGCCGTCGCCAATATTGGTAGCCAACTCCGAAAGCAGCCAACAGCAACAAAGGCAGCAAAATATTGATGAGTTGCCATTTAAGTTGTTCGTTTCGCGCCCGCACGGTATCTAACAAGCGAAGTTTCACGTCCCGCGTGCGCGCTTCGATGATGCCCTTGTCGTCGAGCATATACTCAATGGCATTGAGCATAAAATCCTTGTTTCCAAAAACATATTTCATGTATTTATTGTAACCGCAAGGGCGAATATTGCCGTCTGGCGCAACACTATTGGAACAAATATCGCCGTCAGCAACCACCAACATCTTGGTTTTTAGGCTAACATTTTTAAATTCTTGCCCGATTTGCCGCAAGGTATTCGACATTTCTGCGCCTACTCGATTTTCAAAAAGGGACGAAAATTGCCCTTCTAAAAGCACCGCCACTGGCTGGTTGGGCTTGTTAAATTTAGACGGGTCAGCGTCGTATCGCAGCACCTCGAAATTAATTTTTACGGGCGTAAATTGCAAACGGCTGTACTTTGAAGACTCTAATAATATCGTTTTTGTGACATTAGTTTTTGTCTTGATTGTGTCAATAGAGCTTGGAAACATCAGATTGACTCGGTTCAGATTTTTTACGATTGGGTGCTTACTCGACGGCGCAACGATAGGGTGGTAGTACCAAGGGAACATCTCAAATTGCGCTCCCGTGCCTTGCTGACCAACACGCAAAGGAATTTTGGAACATTCTAAATCCAGCACCAGATTGGGTTGTACTCGAAAACCATACTTAAAAAACAGGTCTTCGAGATTGAGCGGATAATCGACAGGCATATACTCTGGCTGCGTCATCATGCTGTCCAAGTCGGCATTTAGTCGGTCAATCAACCAAATAATTTTACCGCCGTTCATTACATATTGGTCGAGTTTAAATTTTTGTTTTTCATCAAATTGTGACTTTGGTTTTGCTACCACCAAGACATCTATTTCTTTTTTTAGCTGCGTGACACTGTCCAAATTCAGTCGTCCTGTGTTATAAAATTGTCGCAGCGATTTTTCGAGGTCGGCGGTATTTTGGATAGGGAGTTCGCCGTGTCCTTCGGTAAATAAAATATTGTATTTTTGGTTGTTTTTTATTTTCTGGACAGCGTTTGCAATCTTGTATTCCATCAAACTCACGGAGTTATTGAGTGCCAATTCGTCGCCGCCGGGTTCTGCAAGTTGCTGATTTTCGAGTAGATTGACTATTGTTTGTCGATTTCCAAAATTTATGATGGCATAAGGATAGATTAGCTGCTCTTTGGTTTCGTTGTTGTCTTTTACTCGCAAATTAAGTGGCTGGATTCCGTCTTTCGCTAATTCTTTCCTTCGAGCATTTATTTCTTCGGTCGTCCCGAGGCTTGGATTTTCAAATTCGTACTGGATAAAACTGTTTTCGGCTCTCATACCGTCCAACATTTCTTTGGTAGCCGTCTGCAACCGCTTGAAACCTGCTGGAAAATTTCCTTCCAGCAACACCTTAACGTAGGTCACATCTTTGATTTCTGCGAGCAGCGAGCGAGTCGCTTTGGTCAGAGTATATCGTTTTTCTTCGGTCAAATCAATGTAGGTGTGAAAAAAATTGCTCAATACATTGAGGCAAATTAAAATTCCTGCGACCAAAAAAATATTTATGATAGATTGTGCTTTATTCGTTCTTTTCATTTCAAAAATCAACTTATTGTTTTAAAAGTGTAAAAAAAATTACCATTTTCTTCTTTCCAAAGCGGTTAGGGTAAAAGTTAGAAAAAGTAAAATCAGTGACAAAAAATAAATTACATCTCGGCTGTCAATAACTCCGCGACTGATAGAGCGGTAGTGTTCTTCGATGCCAATTTTTTGAATTAAATCGTCTATACTTCCGACGAAATAAGGGATTTTACTCAAAAAATCGAATGACCAATAGACAAAAAAGCAGCAAAACACCGCCAAGATAAACGCCACAATCTGGTTGTTGGAAACGGAAGAAGCAAAAATACCGATTGCGGTAAACGATGCCCCCAAAAACAGCAGCCCTATGTACGAGCCTACCACCGCGCCCGAGTCCAAGTTGCCTTTCGGAGAGCCGAGTTGGTAAACGGTGTAGTAATAAATCAAGGTCGGCAGCAAAGCGATGACCACCAAAACGAAGTTAGCGAAGAACTTACCGAGTATAATTTCAAATTCTTTTATTGGTTTTGTGACCAACAATTCTATGGTTCCTGTCTGATTTTCTTCTGCAAATGAGCGCATAGTGACCGCAGGAATTAGGAACATAAAAATCATCGGAGCGATGTCAAAAAGCTGGTCGAGCGTCGCATAATTATAGTTCAAAAGACTGTAATCTGGAAAGACAAACATCATCAATCCCATCATCAAAAGGAAGACTCCAATAACGACGTATCCTATCAAAGAGGAGAAAAAAACTTTTATTTCTTTGTGAAAAATACTTAACATAAAATATTGATTAACAAGTAATTAGCTAATTTTTTTTAATAAAAACTTTGTTGCGGTCGTCAAAAATTAGCAGCGATTTGAATAATTTTTCGGACATATTTGCGCCGCTAATTTCTTTCACAGAGTCGCTCAAAGACTTGTCGGACGCAATCCATTTCAGAAGATTTTTTGCCGTAAAATCAACTACTTCACCAGTTTCAAATTTCATTAATTTTCCATGTTTGGCAACTGAATCTCTTTCAATTTCACCTATCCGAAAAGGCTTTCCTGTGACAGGGTTATAAACGGGCATTTTAATTTTTCTCACTTGTGTAGTTTCATAATCAAAGTAACAAATTTTGCCACGAACTTGAAAGCCTGCAAAATGAAACAGGTCATTTTTAGAGTTTGAGAGTTGGTCAATGTTCAAATAAGGTATCCCGCCGACTGCCAAGCCCCAGATTTTGGCGCAGTCCAACGTGTCGCCTTTCAATGTCACAATTTCTCGAATTTGCACCTGATAATTTTGTGGATTAGAAACCAAAGTGGCTTTTACGTCTTTCCACAAATAGCTCGGCTTGTTGGTCTGAAAGTCTGAAATTGTCGAAAAGATACCATCTCGAAATTTAAAATTTTTGGTGACTTCCAAACTATCAGATGCTGAAAGTGAATAGCTGTAAAAAATACAAGAAAAAAGAATTAAAATACTGAATTTCAAGATATTAAGTTTTAAATCGGATTAGTAAATGATTGAAATACGTCTTCTACACTGGATTTTTCTTTCAACATTTCGAGCAGTGTGAGTTTGTTTTGAGCGGCAAAATTAGAAATATTGGGGCGGATATCTTGCTCTGCCGCACTGAAAAGTTGGAACTTATTTTCTGTTATTTTTTGTACCCGCCGCACACCTGCGATGTTGAGCAACATTTTTTCAGTCACATTTTCGACAAACTGCACTGTCACAATAGATTGAATTTCTGACAAATTTTTCAACTTATCAACCGTATCATTTGCCACGATTTTTCCTTTATTGATGATAACTACTCTGTCGCAAAGTGATTCGACTTCTTGCATGATATGAGTAGAAAAAATAACCGTTTTTTCTTTGCCCAAAGTTCTGATTAGTTTGCGAATTTCTATCAACTGATTGGGGTCTAAACCAGAAGTCGGCTCGTCCAAAATCAAGACTTCGGGGTCGTGAATAATTGCTTGCGCCAAACCAACACGCTGCCTATAACCCTTTGATAATGAAGCAATTAACTTATTTTGCTCCAATCCCAACCCAGTCATTTCGATGAGTTCAGAGATTCTTTTTTGCTTATTCGGAACCCGATATACGTCCGCCACAAAAGACAAATACTCCTTTACAAACATATCTTTGTAGAGCGGATTGTGTTCGGGTAGATAACCAATTTTTTTGCGCACTTCGATTGAATTTTTCTCAATATCGTAGCCGCAAACGCTCACTTTACCAGACGTAGGTGGCAAAAAGCAAGTGATAATTTTCATAGTCGTGCTTTTTCCTGCGCCGTTTGGACCCAAAAAACCCAATATTTGTCCCTTTTTTGCCTCAAACGTGACATGGTCTATCGCCTTTTGCTGGGAATAAATTTTGCTTAAATCTGATATTTGAACAGACATTTTAAAATTATTTGTTTTAATAATAAACAAGCTCAACGAATAACAAGAAATTTATACTCTTTATTATTTACTTTTGTCACGCAAGAATTTTAAATTGACTCATTTGAGCATGATTTTGTGGTATTTCTTGTCCTTTGTCACTTTTTTTCTTGATAAAAAAAGTAACCAAAAAAATCAAGTGCTCTGTATAAATTCTAAAGTTTTTGCCTAAAAATCTCGTCGGCGCGCGAAAAATACTCGTCGGCTCCGCCAGACTTCAAACAGTTTTCGCTTCGCCAGACGATATTTTTGCAAAAACTTGAATTTCTACAAGGCACGTCT
>JAYUHK010000038.1:0-18273 GCA_043767025.1 Saprospiraceae bacterium
TATAAGTTTTTAGTTTTTAATTTTGAGTCGTCATAAACTGTTGAAAATCAATGAATTATGTCGAATATTAAATGTCATCTATTTAAGTGTAAGAACTTACTTATTTTTTCTTCATTCATTAGGATTCCAACGACAATAAAAAAGCCGAATATTTTAAAAAATATTCGGCTTTTTTTATTTAGGAATGAAGAAAAAATAAGATACTCAAGTTTTGCAAATAAATTCAACCAAAAACAAGGCATTTTTGAGGCGCAACGCAGCGCGTTGAAACGAAAAAATAACGCAGTGGTTGGTTGAATTTAGCAGAAAAAATGGGTAGCTTATTTTAGACGCATTCCAAACTATCATTCTTTACGCCGCAGGCACAGCAGGAATTTTTGCTATTTGCGCCTTTACCCAGTCGGAAGTGACGGATTTGGGACGCTCAAGCGGCAAATTCAAGGCGCGCGACCAGCACAACGCCGCCAACACTCCCAGCGCACGCGATACGCCGAACAAAACCGTATAGTAATTGAACTCCTTGATGCCGTAATGAAGCAGCAGAGAGCCAGAGTGCGCATCTACGTTGGGCCACGGATTTTTTACTTTGCCCAGACTTTCGAGAATCGGCGGCACGGTTTCAAATACATTCCACACGATATTTACTATGTCCGAATCTGGACAATGCTTTTCTGCAAATTCTTTTTGGGCAATAAAACGTGGGTCGGGACGGCGCAGCACCGCATGACCGTAGCCCGGAACGACATGACCCGCCAACAACGTTTCGCGCACATAATTGGCAATTTGCTCCTTCGTGGGCTTCATCGTATCTAATTTTTTGGTCATCGTCAGAATCCAATCCATCACTTCTTGATTTGCCAAGCCGTGCAGCGGACCCGCCAGCGCAGCCATGCCTCCCGACAGAGAAAGATAAGGGTCGCTCAAAGTAGAACCCACCAGATGCGTAGCGTGTGCGGACGCGTTGCCGCCCTCGTGGTCGGCGTGGATAGTAAGATATAGACGCATCAACTCACGAAAATCAGGTTTTTCGATGCCGAGCATGTGCGCAAAGTTGGCTCCCCAATCCAAAGATTCATCGGGTGCGATGTGATTGCTTTCGTGGTAAAGGCGGCGGTAAATATAGGCTGCCACACGGGGCAAACGAGCTACGAGGTTCATCGTATCTTCATAGGTAGCGTCCCAATATTCACTTTTATTCATGCCTTCATCGTACCGCTTGGCGAAAATACTTTCGGTCTGCATGGCGAGGATTCCGATGTTGAGCTGCGTCATGGGGTGAGCCGTGAGGGGCGTTGCATCGAGCGTTTTAAAAACATAGTCTGGGACTTGGCTGCGGCGTTCCCAATCATCGGTAAGCCCTTGTACTTCCTCGGCGGTCGGTAGTTCGCCCGTCAGCATGAGCCAAAAAAGTCCTTCGGGAAGCGGTTCGCTGCCGCCTTCTGCCTTCGGCAGCAGGGACTGGAGCTGCGGAATGGTGTAGCCTCTGAACCGGATTCCTTCCACCGAGTCGAGGGCGGAGGTTTCCCAAAACATACACTTGATGTCGCGCATTCCGCCGATGGTTTGGTTGAGTTTTACCTCATCAATCTTCAACTCGCCGTGTTCTTTGAGTATGTTTTTCATTTCAGCGGCTAAAACTGCTGCTTTTTGATAGAATTTTTGCTTTAAAGCGTCCATTAAAAAATGTTGAGATGATATTAAGGATAATTTTTTTACTTTTTGTCCGCCTTATTTTCCTCCAATTTTGTCAGAAAATTTCGGTGGGATAAATTTTATTGTAGTATTTTTATTCGTTTTGGTCTTTAAGGAACGCGTCCAAAATAAGTTACTGTACTGACTTGTCTTTTGAGCTAAAACTGCGTTAGATTTTCGTTACGATGCACAGCATTGCGCCTCAAATCTGCCTTGTTTTGACCCAAAATTCTGCGTCACAATATTCAGTACCTTATTTTCTCTTCATTCCTAATCTGTGTTACCAACTGCTTATTACTCGTTTTATTTTATTCAACAACAGCGTTTTTTTGTCGAGGACAGACGCTGAAATATTGGAGGAAAAACGCTCGCCGAGTTTTAAATATTCTTTGGTAAATGTGTTTGGAGTAATTCCCCACTTCAACAAAAAAGTTTTTCTACCATTATTTTTTTTGACTCTTTTGGTTGATTTAGAGCCAAAATGGTACGCTAAACTATTCCCTTTCCCCTTGAAACATCTTACCCCAACTTCGAATAATTTTCTCGAAAAATCTGGGTCTGAATACATTCCCGGACTGTACTCGATACTCAAACCACCCACCAAATCCCACAACTCGATATGCACGACATTGGGAGGCCACATACTTCCGCTCCAATCTTTTATACTCAACGTGTCATATTCTTTCAGCAAAAGTTCTTCCTGAAAGTCGAGCACATTCCGCCCGTAGTCCTTAACGATTACACACGGATTGTTGGTATCTATTGGCTCTATCATCGTGCCAGACAACATAAAATCCTTGTTGCCGATGCGCTCGATTTCTCTATAAAATTCCAAATCCCAGTTGGGAAGTAAATACATATCATCGTTTACATATACGATATATTCAGATTTGATGAGCGAGCGCGCAATATTCAACCCGTAACATATTCCAATATTATATTTTGACTGTATGTAATCAATTTTCCCCTTGTTTTCGAGCCATTCCGTTGTTTTGTCGTTTCCTTCGTTTACGATAACGATAATTTGAATATCAAAATGTGAGTTTTTTAAGATGCTATCGACACACACTTTTAGGTATTCAATATTGTTCCAAGTAGGAATCAAAACACAAAATTTGTAGCTGCTATGAGTTGTTCTGTGATATTTTACGATGTCTTGAATCATAGAAACGGTTTGAACAAAACTTTAAACGGTTTTAAATTTTATTTTTTTGACTAAAATTTGAGCGTGCGCCTGAAACAAATTGCGCACTTTTTCCTAATCCATTGACAGTCAGCCAAACCACAAAGCACTCACGCCCAAATAAACACTGAATAGTTTTTAGCCGCACAAGTATTTGACAGTCCGTTGGTTGCAGTATTAAACAATCAAAAATAATTCCATAAAAAATACTTATGACATAAATCATTGATTTACAATAATTTGTATTGCAAAAGAAATAACTCCTCGCGCTCGATTAGGAACGCATCTAAAATAAACTACTTATTTTTTCTTCATTCCTTACTTTATAACGTTGAACGTAATGAGTATCGTGATGACCAAAAGCAAAAACAAACCTATAAAAAATATTATATCGGCTACAAATTCCAGCCGTGTCAGCTCTTTTTTGCTGCGTATAGACAAAAAAGACAGGATACAACTTACCATAAAAAGAACGATTGCCACCGCCGTAAATTCGTCAATAATGGTCAGCGCAGATTGGTCTTTCATTTTTATCGAAGTCAATACTACGAAGCACAATCCCAACATAGTGGCGGACGTGTTGAGTATATGCGGCGATTTTTCATTCCTATTGTTGTCATTTTCCATTTCTAATCGCCGTCGGGCGGTACTATTTTTTCTATAAAAAAATCCTATTCTATTTCTACCAATACGTCTTGAATTTCTTCCGCCGTTTTGGCTTGGCGTTTGAGTTCGGCAGCTTTGGCGGCGCGGCGTTTGCGAAGTTCTACTTCATTGGTTTTGTAAAGTGCGAGTTGCTCTTTTCCCAACAGAATGTGCTTGAACGAGGCTTCAGTACCGACTATATTGGCTTGGTGTTTGGCTCGATACAGCTTGTAATCGCTTGTTTTGAAGGCGGCAAATTCGGCTTCATTTTTTATTTTTCGCTCTTGTATGGCGAGTAATTTTTCGGTTTGGACAGCGTTGAGCGAATATTTTTTTGCCAAACGGTCAGTCGCTTCGCGCGCGAAGCCAGAAGTCTGTGCTTTGCCCACGGCGACTACAATCAACAGCGCGCAAAATGAGGCGATTATCTTTTTCATATAAATTGTTGCTATAGTTTTTTGTTAGAAACTCAAATTTTTGCCAAATTACGGCTTTTGATATTGAAAACAAAACAAAAGCTAAAAATTTGCTTTGCTCCTCCACAAATAAGAACAGATTTTTATTTAAAATTGTATAAACAACTAATTATCAGACAGTTGTGTAATTTTGAATCCGCTTTTATTTTCAGTTAAAAAATTTCTTTCGGGCTATTTTCGACTGAATTACTTCTGAAATAATGCAAGCCAAGCAGCAAAAAGAAGATAAAAAATGCCGTCCCAACCGATGTTTCGAGCGTCGCTTCTACCATAAACGAAAGAAAAATAATAGCGTAAAAACAACTGAAAAGCGGATTTTTGTAGTTTTTTTGGTAAAAAATTGGTAAAAAAAATGTCCACCCAAACATCAACACTCCCAGCAGTCCAGTCGAAGCGTAATTCATTACCCACTGATTGTGCGGGATTTTGTAATCGCTAAAACCCGCATATTGAGCGTGGTACACTTTTTTCATTTCGGTCATCAAGTCGCCCGTTCCGACTCCCAAAATTGGGTTTTGATTGCCTACCGCAATGCCAGCCTTTATCGAAATAATCCGCTCCGAGTCCGAATAATTGCTGCCGCCGCCCGCCTGATATTGCTCCGCATCTAACTTCATATACTCCACGCGCGCCTCGAAAGCCGGCACCGAAAAGTAAGCAATTATCGGGATAAGTGCTATCGTCACGACCATCGCCACCGCCTGCACCCAACGCTGCGTATGCCACGCGTAGTAAAAAGCGAGCAAAATCAGTTCCATATAAAGCGACACCACGCCACTGCGCACCGACAAAAGATGCAAACCAACGATACAAAAAAAGGTCAGCGATAAAATGAGCCATTTTTCGCGCGGATATCGAAGAAAAAAATTTTTGTAAAATAAAATGATGCCCGCAGCACTCGTAAAAGCAAGCAACAAACTGAACCGAATGTGATTGGTCGGCATCGGAATGGGTTGCCCGTGCCAGACGAGTTCTGTGATTTGGCGGAAGTTCAGGGCATAATTTATCAAAATACCTGCCGTCGTGACGCTCATCGCGCAGAGCAAAAAATACAAAATCTTAAAAAACTGCCGCTCCGAAAATCTTGGCAACGCCGCAAAAGCAAACGGCAGAAACAAAAATGGCAGCCGAATCCGCAGCCGCTCCGCCCAAAACGGCAACTCCTCCGACCACAAACCACTTACCAACACCACCAAAAAAAAAATAGGCAGCACCAAATACGGGCGATAAGCTACGAAAATCCGCCAGTTAGAAAGCAAATTTGGATTCCAGCGCAGCGCGAATTTTTTATCCCAATCTATCGAAAACAAACTCATTGCGACGAAAAAAATCATGCAAAGCGACAGCGCAAAGCGAGAAAAAACCAACGACACTATGGTGGCGCAGCACAAAAAAACAGCTACTTGCTGCCGATTGGTTCGATAAAATAAGGTATTCATTGCCCCACAAAGGTAAAAAAATCGCTCGAAAAAAGTATCTTTGCCCTGTTATTTGAAATACTAAAATGAATAATTCATAAAAATAAAAGATGAATACATTTATCGAAAAAGTTCACATGGAAAATTACAAGTCAATTAGAAATCTTGACTTGAAGTTTTCACCCAACTTGAACATAATTATTGGACCAAATGGAAGCGGAAAAACTAATTTTTTGGATTTTTTGGACGGCGTGATGAACGGAAGATACGAGGGGTTTAACAAATCAGCAAAAGCCGATGTCAAAATGTTTTATTCTATGACCCAAACCGAAGACTTTGTTCGTTGCTCATATGATAATGATAATGATAAGAATAGATTTAGGTGTGAAACTGGCGAATACAGCGACGAAAAACTATACGAAGGTAAGTTAGGCTTCAAAAAGATTGGATATAATTTGCCGATTTTAGATTTTTTTGAAAACTTTAAGAATGAAATTACTTACTCTTACGAAGATGAAATTTGGTACATGGATAATAATTTCAAAACCTTACAATTTTTTAACGAATTTATCCAAAATTGGGTTTGTGATGAACCCATAAAATTAAAAGACGACGAGTCAGAACTAAAAAAGAAAGTGCTGTCATCTTTTGCTGAAAGCGAACCAATATCTTCTTTGATTTCGATGCTGCGCCACTTCTCTCTCGTCAAAGATGTAAAAATTCAAGACGGAATTTCTGTAAAAAAAACAAAAGACAACAAAAAATTTACGCTGCGCAATTTTAGCTTGGAGTTCTTGGTGAACGGTGAATATCTCACTTGGTCGCAACTGTCGGACGGAACGAAAAGGGTTTTTACTATCATCGCCACCGTACATACTCACCTTTCGCAAGATGAGCACAATGTTATCGCCATCGAAGAACCCGAAATAGGAATACATCCGCAACAGCTATTTTTGCTAATGACATTCCTCAAAGAAAGAAGCATTAAAAGTCAGATTATTATAACTACACACGCACCGGAAGTATTAAATTTTATTGACTCACACGAACTGAATCAAATTATAATCACCGATTATGCGGCAGAAGAAGGCACTCAAATGCGTTACTTGACCGAAAAAGAACAAAGCCAAGCCAAAAAATATATGGAAAATGAAGGCTTTTTGAGCGACTATTGGGTGCATCTAAATTTGGAAGGCGAAAAACAGTTGATAATATGAGTGCCAGAAAAAAAATCATTATTTTTGGCGAACATCCTAAAAACGACGCGGAAGCATTGAAACATTTACTCGAAAAGAAATTTACAGATATTGATTTTAGACCAGCTTCGACCATTGCCTTGAGAGGAAGTATGTGGGATAACAAGATACAGTTGAAAAAAATTCTTTCGGGTTTTTTAGACAAAGAAGAAAATCGCGATGCTTACTTTTTACTTTACGTTAGGGATTTGGACAAAAAAGAAAATCGCAACGCCAGACAAAAAAACTTCGATAAAGTCCAAAAAATCTGTTCGCAAAACAGTAAAGATATTTATTTTTTCCTCATTGAGATGGAATTAGAATCATTGATGTTGGCAGATTACGAAAATTGCTTCCCAGATTGGGTCAATGACAAAGAGTACAACAAAAATCCGATGTTGGTCAAAAACCCCAAAGATGGCATTTTGAGCAAAAAAAAATACGGCTATAAAGAAGCCGACGCGATTGATATTTTTAAGAAATTAGATTTTGAAAATATCTGCAACAGACACAAAGGATTTAAAGAATTTGTAAATGAATTTTCCAAACTTGCCGAAAAATGACAACGGGAATTTTTTATAAGATTATTGGTAATTTCTTCATATTTTAACTCGCTGATTATCAAATACTTGTGCGACCAAAAACCAACTACTAAAAAACTACTTACAAACTATTGATTATTTTTTGCAAAAAAATACTGCCTTTATTATGTCTATCATTTTTGAAAAAGTACAGCAAATCATCAGCCAAATAGAAGCGGCTGCGCCAAACAATCTGGAAACACTCGAGGCTTTTCGGATTCAGTTTTTGGGTTCAAAAAATGAACTCAAACCACTCATGGGCGAAATAAAAAACGTCGGCGACGAAAGAAAAAAAGAATACGGACAGCTCGTGAACGCCGCCAAACAAGCCGCTGAAACGAAATTCGCCACACTCAAAGAGGCACTCGAAGCTGCCGCCGAAGCCCAGACTTCGCAGCAAATCGACCTCACCGCGCCGCCCGAAGGCATCGCGCTCGGCAGCCGCCACCCCGTCGCCATCACTATGAACCGAATCGTCGAAATCTTTCGCCGCATCGGATTTTCTATCGCCGAAGAACGCGAAATCGAAACCGACTGGTACAACTTTACGGCAATGAACACGCCCGAAGACCACCCAGCTCGCGATATGCAGGACACTTATTACCTCCAAAACAGTACCGAAATGCTCTTGCGCACCCACACATCGTCTGTGCAAGCCCGCGTGATGACTACCCAAAAGCCACCAATTCGGGTGCTTGCGCCGGGCAGAGTGTACCGCAACGAAACCGTTTCGGCGCGCTCGCACTGCCAGTTTCATCAGGTGGAAGGGCTGTATATTGACGAAAATGTGTCATTCGCTGACCTCAAACAGACGCTGCAATATTTTTCGCAGGCAATGTTTGGGGCGAATAAAATCCGACTTCGCCCGTCATTTTTTCCCTTCACGGAGCCGAGTGCGGAGATGGATATTTATCTGGGCTTGGAAAGCGACGAAGCGCGACGGCTCACCAAAGGTACCGGCTGGCTCGAAATATTGGGTTGCGGCATGATAGACCCCCAAGTACTTGAAAACTGTGGGATTGACAGCAAAAAATATTCTGGCTTTGCCTTCGGAATGGGCGTAGAACGCCAAGCACTCCGCCTCTACAACATACCCGATATTCGGCTGCTTTTTGAAAACGATGTTCGCTTTTTGAAGCAGTTTTCGGCAGCAATTTAAAAAGTGATTTGGAGTAATTTTAGAAAAAAATTGGCAAAAAATGCAATAAAATACATTTTTATTGTTGTAATATCAATCCAAAAAATCATGCGTTTTTTGGGCAGGCACAATTTTATTCGGCGACCTCAAACTATACATATCGTTTTTTTATGTATTTAAAAAACTGATTTTGCGTCCAATACATATTACACAAAAAAATTATTTCCTAAAAAGAACGATTGGTTTTATTATTTCTAAAAAAGTGGCTGTCACAAAATTATTTTTTCTAATTATACAAACCGCGCGACTCCAAAAAAGTTAGCACAGTAATTGCAATACACTAAATACCAAGCAATTAAAAAATTTCTGCACAGAAACTGACTATCAGCAACTCTATTTTTTTCATTTCAAAATTAGTCAATCAAATGCAATACTGTGCTTCCATCAAAAAGAACTTTTCGAGCCGAGTATTTTATAAATTATCCGCAGCCGTAGTAGCTGCTTCGATTTTTTGTGCCGCTCCAACCGCTCAAGCCGCTTGTCGCTACAAGGAAACCATCGCCAGTAAAGACCTTCCTATCGGAGTGGTGCTTACTTGGAGTACCGCCACCGAAGAAAACAATGCTATGTTCGTGATAGAAAAATCCGACAACGGCATGGACTACACCAACATCGGTACGGTGAGAGGTGCAGGGACCTCATTGGACGGTCAGGAGTATAATTTTTTAGACCCCGCCGCCAGCAACAGCCGCCTTTTTTATCGCCTCAAACAAACGGACTTCGACGGCACTTACAACTATTCGGAGATAGTAGCGGTATCCAAAAAAATTCCGAACCAGTTTATGGTCGTGAAAATGTCGGGTGCGACGACGACCAACAGTTTTGTCGCCACTATTGACGCTTTCAAATCGGTAGAACTGACTTATACGCTCAAAGATTTGCAAAATACGCCTATATTGAGTCGTAAAATGCCGCTCAAAAACGGCTACAACGAGCTGACTGTGGATTTGGCAGGAATGCGCCCAGCGCACTACAAACTCGTGATGACGGTAGGAAAAGAAGAAGAAATGATCGTCATAGAGCGAATAGCCTCCGAAATGGAGAAAAAGCCAGCGACCGCTTCCCGTAATAAATAGTTTTGGTAGTTGCCAAAAGTATAGGAAATTCATTTCTTATGAAAAAATTCTAAAATAGTCTAATTTGATTTTTTCAAATTAGACTATTTTTTTTCTGACACGCATTTATCCAGCCCAACCTTCTCTGTCCAAACTGCGGTACTGGATAGCTTCGGCGAGATGTTCTATTTTTATATCGGGACTGCCTGCAAGGTCGGCACCCGTGCGAGCTACTTTCAGGATTCGGTCATAGGCACGCGCCGAAAGTTGCAGCCTTTGCATCGCCGTTTTGAGCAAAGTAGTCCCCGACGGAGAGAGCGCGCAAACTTCGCGCACCATGCGGCTCGGCATTTGGGCGTTGCAGTACAAATCTTTGTGGTTTTTGAAACGCTCCGCCTGAATCTCGCGCGCATTCACCACTCGTATCGAAATATCCGCACTGGTTTCTTTGGACGGCACATAACTCGACAGTTCCTCGTAGCTCACTGGCGTTACTTCGACGTGCAAGTCAATCCTGTCCAACAAAGGTCCCGAAATTTTGCTCACATATTTTTTTACGACTCCCGGACCGCAGACACATTCTTTTTCGGGGTGATTGAAATATCCGCACGGACAAGGATTCATGGACGCTATCAGCATGAACCCTGCGGGATAGTCAATAGAAATCTTTGCTCGCGAAATGGTAACGTGGCGTTCCTCCATCGGCTGCCGCAGCACCTCCAACACCTGACGTTTGAACTCCGGCAACTCATCTAAAAATAACACGCCGTTGTGTGCCAACGAAATCTCTCCGGGCATCGGGTTCGAGCCGCCGCCCACGAGCGCGACATCGCTAATCGTGTGGTGTGGCGCACGAAACGGACGCAGCGAAACGAGCGAAGAATTGGCGGGCAAAATCCCTGCCACCGAATGAATTTTAGTCGTTTCCAGAGCTTCGTAGAGCGAAAGTGGCGGCAAAATAGTAGGCAGTCGGCGCGCCAGCATCGTTTTTCCTGCGCCGGGCGGACCTATCAAAATCGCATTGTGACCGCCGGCAGCAGCCAGCTCGAGGGCGCGCTTGATATTTTCTTGACCTTTTACGTCCGAAAAATCAACTTCATAAATATTTTGAGCGTCCAAAAATTCTTCGCGTGTGTTCACTTCTGTTTTTGGAATATCCAGCTCGCCGTTGATAAAATCAACCGCTTCTCGGATATTTGTCACTCCATACACTTCCAAATCATTGACGATGGCGGCTTCGCGAGCATTTTGTTTGGGGAGAATAATGCCTCTAAATTTTTCTTTTCGCGCCTGAATCGCTATCGGCAGCGCGCCCTGAATAGGACGCAGTCCGCCGTCGAGCGACAGCTCGCCCATGATAATAAACTTATCCAAGTCCGCCGTCCGCAGCTGTCCAGTCGCTGCCAACATTCCGATAGCAATCGGCAAATCGTAGGCGGAGCCTTCTTTTCTGATGTCGGCGGGTGCCATATTGACTACTATTTTGAGTCGAGGCAGTTTGAGGTCAATATTTTTTATTGCTGCTTCGATGCGTTGGTAGGCTTCTTTGACGGCGTTGTCGGGAAGTCCGACCAAAAAGTAACCCATTTTTCCAGCCGCCACCGTGCCGCCTGCGTTCACTTCTACCGTAATCGTCTGTGCATCAACGCCTTGCACGGCACTTGCAAAAGTTTTTACCAGCATAGTTTCAAATTTATTTTTTTGTAAAAAGTAGTTTTTTGTATTTTTTTTTTGGTAAAAATAATTTTTTTTTTCGATATTTTAAACTTCTTCGCTTTACAAAAATACCCGAATATATTATTACAAAGTAAAACGATTGAAATTATATTTTTAGGCGAAAACTCAAAATTGAACTATTTTATGTGAAAAACAAGAAAAAATGGTAGAAAATATCCAAGTTTAACGTAATTTTAAGCCTTTGGGAACGCGCCTAAAATAAGCTACCCATTTTTTCTTCATTCCTTGAACGAAAATTTTAATTAAATGAAGTTTGTACTACAATATTTTGCGTGGATAATGCTATTTTTAAATATGAGTTTTGCGCAAGCGCAAGAATCGTCACAGAGCGCAGAAGAAAATAATAATAACAAAAATTCAGGTGTTTTTTCGGGAAGTCTGATGAGCAACGGCAATTTTTTTATCCGCGACGCAGCCATCGGCGCAGCCAATACTCCTCAATACGAACACCAACTTTTTGGTGCCGAAACGTGGCTCAACCTCAATTACAGCAACTGGGGTTTTGATTTCGGACTTCGGTTCGACCTTTTCAACAACTCCAATTTGCTCAATCCGCAAGGCTCGTACACCGCCAAAGGCATCGGCAACTGGTTCGTGAAGAAAAAAGTCGAAAATTTGGGCATTACTGCCGGCTACATCTACGACCAAATCGGAAGTGGTATCATTTTTCGTGCCTTCGAGGAGCGTCCATTGGCGATTGACAACGCGCTTTTTGGTATTCATCTCACTTACGACCTCAATAAAAACTGGAGAGCAAAAGCGTTCACGGGACAGCAAAAACAGCAATTTGACTCCTACGCAGCAGTCATCAAAGGCGCAAGCATAGACGGATTCGTGACGCTCGGAAAAGACGACGCACCGATAACTTGCTCGCCCGGATTCGGAGTCGTCAATCGCACGCACGACGACGAAACTATCCAAAAAATAGTGTCATCCATCACCACTTATACACCCCAAGACAGCATCGGAGCCAAATACAACACTTACGCTTTCTCTGCTTACAACACACTTACGGTCGGAAATTTTTCGTGGTATGTAGAGGGCGCGTACAAAACCCAAGAGGACTTTTTTGACCCTTACGCTAAAAAACTTCAATGGACTGGCGAAACAACCGACGGCAAACTCGTCAGCCGTCAAGGAACTATCGTTTACAGCAGCGTGAGCTACGCGGGACACGGATTGGGCGTGACTTTGGAAGGCAAGCGAACAGAAAATTTTACGTTCAGAACCAACCCTTTTGTGACACGCAACAATGGCGCGATTAATTTTTTGCCGCCTATGACTCGCCAAAATAGCTACCGACTCACCGCTCGCTATCAAGCCGCCACGCAGGAGCTTGGGGAGCAAGCCATTCAGGCAGATGTGCGCTACAAAATCAACGACCAGATAGGCGCAAATGTCAATTTTTCTAACATCACAGACCTAAACAATCAGCTGCTCTATCGCGAACTTTTCACAGAGGTCACTTACAAAAAGTCAAAACAGTGGTCGGCAATCGGCGGCATACAACTTCAGATTTACAACCAGCGTTTGTATGAAGTAAAACCCAACGTACCGCTCGTGAGGACGATAGTACCGTACGCAGAATTTTTGTATAAATTCAGCAAAACCAACGCCTTGCGCGTAGAAGCACAGTATATGTTCACTCGCCAAGACTACGGAAATTGGCTTTATCTTTCTGCCGAATACAGCATTGCGCCACACTGGATTTTTACGGTTTTGGATATGTACAACATCGTCCCGAACACTAAAAAATTGGGTGCCGATGCCAAAAAAATTCACTACCCAACCGTCGGAGTCGTCTATACGACGGGAGCAAATCGCTTTTCGCTCAACTATGTCAAGCAAGTAGAAGGAGTGGTTTGTACGGGTGGAATTTGCCGTTTAGAGCCAGCTTTTAGTGGTGTCCGACTGAATGTAATTTCGACTTTTTAGGAATTTCAAAAAAATAAAAAAACATGATCAACAAATTTATTTCACTCTTTTTGGCAATTTTGTTTTTTGCAGCCTGCAAAGAGCAGCCGATAGTGATACCACCACTGAAAGCACCAACGCTCGGCAATCGTAAAATCTTGGTAGAAGAATTTACGGGCGTGCAGTGCGTAAACTGCCCCGACGGAAGCGCGGAAATAGAAAGTCTGAAGAATTTGTACAGCGAAAATTTAGTGTCCGTTTCTATCCACGCAGGATTTTTTTCCACTCCATTCGTGGGACATTCGGACTTCCGAACACAGGACGGAAACGAAATAACAGCTTATATTTGCAGCCCTGATTTGGAGCCAGACGGCTATCCAGCCGCCTCTATCAACAGGACTTTGTTCGGCGGAGAGAGTTTTCGATATGTCAATCGCTCCAAGTGGGCAGCCTACATTCAGCAAGAATCTGTGGTAGAGCCGAAAATCTCGGTCGCCGTCCAAAATACCTACGATGCAGCGACGCGACAACTGACTGTGACTACGACATTGGTGCCAACTTTGGCTCTACAAGGCAGTCACAATGTGACCGTTTTATTGACAGAAAATGACATCATTGACAAACAAAAAACTGGGGCGGGCGAGGTAGAAAACTACAAACACAAACACGTCTTCCGAAAATGCCTTTCAGCGGCGACAGGTACGGAGATTGGAAACGGACTAAAAGCAGGAATACCGATTGTGAAAACATTTACGCTGACGCTGCCTGCGGCTTGGAAAGCAGAAAACTGCGAAATCGTCGCTTTCGCGCATCGCAATGACGGCACGCGCAAGGAGGTGCTGCAAGTCGCAGAAAAAAAGATTTTATAAAAACGTATTTTGAAAATGGCTCAAAAAAAAACCAATCAAAAAGCGGCTTCGCAGCCAGCAGCCGCGCCGAGAGTAGCAGCAAAATCTTTGAGTAATCCCGAAAGCAACACTCCTCAATGGAGCGTTTTTGAAGTCTTGGAGCGGCACCTCGAAAGCTGGCGTACCGCTTACATCTTCGCAATTTTAGCTTTGGCGACCCTTTGTTCGCTGCTTTTATTCGACGTAAAAATTTCGACTGCCAACGACGATTCGGTCTATATCGAAGCTGCGTTCAACTATACCAAGAATTTTTTCGGCTATTTTTACAGCGGAAATGCGCCGCTTTATCCCCTCATTTTGTGGCTGCCCGTCCAGTTTATGGGCATCAATGTAGTATTTCTGAAAGCGATGTCTATTCCTTTTTTCGTCGTCAGCATTTGGATTCTCTATAAAGCATTTGCAGGAAGAGTGCCGTATTTGCTGCTTTTTTTCGCTCTTTTTGCTACCGCCACCAACTGCTTGTATGCCCAACACGCCAGCCTTACTTATACCGAATGTTTTTTTAGCATGGTGCAGGCTTTGTTTTTTTACCTATTTTTTAGGTTTGAAGACCAACTCAATGCTTCCGAAAACACTACTCTGAAAGCGCATTGGCGTGGCTGGTTGCTGCTTGGTTTTTCGCTGATGTTGCTTTTTATTTCCAGAAGTATCTCCGCAGTAGCGATTTCGGCGGTTGTGTTGTACTTTTTTTTACAAAAAAAATGGCTTTTTGCGGCGTACAGCGTTGCGAGTCTGGCGATATGTACGGTTGGTTTTGAAGTATTCAAAAGACTGATTTGGGGAGCGGCAGCAACGCAGGGACAGTTCAATGGTCAAGGCAGCATGATGTTTCAAAAAGATGCCTACGACCCCAACAAAGGACAAGAAACACTGTGGGGATTCGTAGAACGCTTCTACACGAATGCAGAAATTTACCTTTCTTCACGGCTTTGGCAAGTATTAGGCTTCAAATCGGACACCGACGTAAGCAACAGCGCAGGGCTGACTATTTTTACTATCGCTGTGATTTTGTCGGGATTGGTGGTAGCTATCTGGAAGCCCAACCGCGCCATTGTGTTGGGGACGCTCTATTTTGGAGCTTTGAGTGGCGCGACTTATATTGGCATACACACCAGTTGGGGGCAGGCGCGATTGGTGATGATTTTTTTGCCGTTTATCCTGATGGCTTCGAGCTACGGTTTTTATGAATTGTTGCACAGCAAATCGTTGGGCGGCTTGCAATTTGTTTTTTTATTGGCATTGTGTATCTTTGCGGGCGTAAATTTTAACCAAACTTGGAAAAATATCATAAAACACGCACCCGTGTTGGGAGAAAATATGCGCGGCGATAAATATTATGGCTACACGCCCGACTGGACCAATTATCTCAAAATGAGCGAGTGGTGTGGAAAAAATATTCCAGATTCGTCGGTGGTGGCGGGCAGAAAAGCCGCTATGTCTTTTATTTACAGCAACGGTCGAAAATTTTATCCCATCACGAATGTGGCAGCAAAAGACGCGGATTCGTTGGTCAATATTCTGAAAGAAGGAAAAGTATCTTATGTGATACTTGCCGAGCTGCGCACCAACCCAAATATGTATGTCGAAAATATGTATATCAACACGATTCATCGCTTTTTGTCGCCTATCCAAGCCAAATATCCCGACGCATTTGAAATAGTGCATCAGGAAGGGACGCTCGAAAAAGCTAAATTATTAAAAATTAATTACGATAAAATACAAGCGTATTCTGCGCCAGCAATCCAAAAAAATTAGATGGAAGATTTAAAAAAACGATTAGACCATGAAATAGCGCATGGCGAAAAAATGGGGGCAGATGCCGAAGCTATCTGGAACTGGACTTCGGGCGCAGGCAAAGTGCGTGCAGAGCGCAGAGCAAAGTACCTGATAGATTTGGGTAAATTTTCTTCTAACGACCGAGTTTTAGAAATCGGCTGCGGCACCGCTATTTTTACCGAAAAAGTATATCAAGCTACACACGCACAAATAACAGCCATTGATATTTCAGAAATTTTGCTTGCCCAAGCGAGGCTCAAATTGCCCAACGTAGAGTTCAAAACAGAGGACGCAATGAATATGAGTTTCGATAACGAAAGTTTTGAGGGCGTTTTTGGAAGCAGCGTTATTCACCATTTGGACATCGAAAAGTCTTTGAGAGAAATATTCAGAGTCCTCAAAACTGGTTCGGGTAGAATGATTTTTGCGGAACCCAATATGCTCAATCCGCAAATATTCGTCCAAAAAAATGTCCCTGCCATCAAAGAATGGCTCGGCGACTCACCCGACGAAACCGCTATCGTCCGTTGGAAACTCGCTCAACAAATGAAGGAAATCGGGTTTAAAAATATTAAAATATTTCCCTACGATTTTTTGCACCCATCTGTACCCGAATTTTTGATTGGTACCGTGCAAGGCATCGGAAAAATAATAGAACAAATTCCGCTGTTGCGCGAAATAGCTGGCTCCGTCATCATCTACGGAGAAAAGTAACATCTTTTTATATATAAGTTCTTACACTTAAATAGATGACATTGAATATTCGACATAATTTGTTGATTTTCAATAGTTTATGATGACTCAAAATTAAAAACTAAAAACTTATAACTACTTATTTCTACGAAAAAACCATTTTGGAAAAGCAAAAAAATACACCTCACAATTTCGATTATTTTGAACAATTAGCTCCTCGAAGAGCTGCCATTCGCCGTCGGCATAGTTACTATTGGAACGATATTACGCGCTATCTGGCGTATTTCGTCCAAGAAGAGCAGCGCGTTCTCGAAATCGGCTGCGGCACTGCCGAACTGCTGCACGACCTTCCTGCACAACAAAAAACAGGCGTGGATTATTCGCCGACCATGATTGCGGAAGCGAAAAAACAGTTTCCTGACCTCGACTTGCGAGTAGTAAATGCCGAAAATTTAGACGCTCTCGCTGGCGAAACCTACGACGTGGTCATACTTTCTAATTTGATTGGCTACATCGAAGACATCGAATCCGTGTTGGGGCAGGTGCATAAAGTTTGCCACAGCCAGACCCGCGTGATGGTAACATACCACAACTCTTTGTGGGAACCAGTGTTGAATTTGGGTGAAAAAGTAGGTCTAAAAACGGCTGCTCCACAACAGAATTGGCTGACCATGACCGACATCAACAACTTGCTTTATTTGGCTGGCTTCGATGTGTACCGAACCGTGCGGCGGACTTTGGTGCCGATTAATATTCCGATAATTTCATTTTTATTGAATACTTATTTGGCACGAATCCCGGGCTTTCGGTATTTTGGTATCAATATGTTTGCTTTCGCAAGACCCATCGTGCCTGCTGAAGATGTTAGCGAAAAATATTCGGTTTCCATCGTAGTCCCTGCACGCAACGAAAGTGGAAATATCGAAAATGCTATCACAAGGCTACCAAAATTCGGAAAATTTCAGGAAATAATTTTTATAGAAGGCAACTCTACGGACGACACTTGGGCGACTATTCAAAGAATAAAAGAAAAATACGACCGCTCGCACCGCATCGTCATCGGGCAACAAAGCGGCAAAGGCAAAGGCGACGCTGTCCGAAAAGGTTTTGGCATGGCAACGGGCGATATATTGATGATTTTGGACGCTGACCTTACTGTGCCGCCAGAAGATTTGCCAAAATTTTACAACGCGCTTGCTACCCACAAGGGCGACTTTATCAACGGCAGCCGCCTCGTGTATGCGATGGACGAAAAAGCAATGCGCACACTCAACCGATTGGGCAACAAGTTTTTTAGCATGGCGTTCACTTGGCTGTTGGAGCAAAACTTCCGCGACACGCTCTGCGGCACCAAAGTCCTTTTCAACAAAGACTATCAACGACTGATTCGCAACCGCAAATTTTTTGGCGACTTCGACCCATTTGGCGACTTTGATTTGATATTCGGAGCTTACAAACTGAACCTAAAAATAATCGAAGTCCCTATCCGATACAAGGAACGGACGTATGGCGACACCAATATTTCGCGCTTCAAACACGGTTTTATTTTGCTCCGAATGTGTATTTTTGCTTTAAGAAAAATAAAATTTTATTAGGTTTTACTGACTGATGTTACGCAGAAGAAAATTTTATAAAATTTCAGGCAGCATTTTTATTCAATATGACTGTATTTTCAGACGTGCCTTGTAGAAATTCAAGTTTTTGCAAAAATATCGTCTGGCGAAGCGAAAACTGTTTGAGTCTGGCGGAGCCGACGAGTATT
>JAYUHK010000039.1:0-8693 GCA_043767025.1 Saprospiraceae bacterium
CCGCCAGACTCAAACAGTTTTCGCTTCGCCAGACGATATTTTTGCAAAAACTTGAATTTCTACAAGGCACGTCTGAAAATACAGTAAGACTGAATAAAAATACTGCCTGAAATTTTAGTAAAAAATTATTTTGCGTAACATGAGTTATAAGTTACCGACACCTTTGAGGTGTCGGTAACTTCAGTTCGTTTAGATTGAAGCTACGCGTCTAAATAAAAAAACAGTTTTACAACCTGATGCCATAGGCATCAAACATTTATAGAAAAATATATGGTACATCGCGTCCGACCCCGAAGGGGTCGCAGATATAGGGCATTTGTCTTTTATAAACATTTAATCCCTCCGGGATTTTTAAACGAAAGTAATTATGCACAAGTTCTTAATCTGAAAAATCTCTATCAAAAGCGTGAATGAACGAATATTTTTTTATCGCTTACTTCATTATTAAGTTCCTGCACTTAAATAGATGACATTTAATATTCGACATAATTCCTTGATTTTGAATAGTTTATGATGACTCAAAATTAAAAACTAAAAACTTATAACTACTTAATGTGTATAATCTTTATTTTTGTGCCAAAATATATCGCAATGAAAAAAAATCTTATTTTAGCTTGCCTCGCCGTTTGGAGTTTGTTCGCAGGGAGCTGTCAGTCAAAAAAACAAGAAAAAACTCCACCCAATTTAGTCCCAACAGGCAATCCAGTGCTGGACTCGTGGAGCAAAAAAATAGCCAATTCGCCTGCCGATGCGTCGTCGTATGCTGGACGCGCGCAGGCTTTTTATGAGGAGAAAAGCTACGAATTTGCGCTGACAGACCTTGTTCGAGCCATCTCGTTGGACTCTACCAATGTGGCATATCATCATCTGCTGGCAAATGTTTACATGGATTCCAATCAGTCGCGTTTGGCTTTGAAAGCGATGGAACGCGCAGCCGCACTCTCTCGCGACAGTATTCCGACGCTGCTCAAACTCGCTGAATTTCAGTTGATTGTGCGGCAAAACACAGAGTCTTTGCTGACTATCAAAAAAATTCTTGACAAAGACCACCAAAACGGCGACGCGTTCCTGCTGATGGGCGTAAATCTTAAAGAAACGGGCGATACGGCGCGGGCAATCAAAAGTTTTCAGAAAGCGGTCAGCTACAACGCCGATTTGATAGACGCTTGGGTCAATTTGGGTACTATTTTTTCTATCCGAAACAATGCGGAGGCACTCAAATATTTCGACACGGCTATCCGAATCGACACGGCGAGCGAGGAGGCGTGGCACGGAAAAGCCGTCTGGTATCAGCAGCACCGCGACTACCCGAAGGCACTCGAACTGTACCAAAAAATTGGAACGCTCAATCCGTATTATGTAGATGCGTTTTATAATTCGGGCTTGATTTATGCCGAGTTGGATTCGCTGGAGCAAGCAAAAGCCCAGTTTGACATCGTGACGCAGGTAGCTCCGACTTACATCACTGCTTACTATCAGCGCGGTCTTTTGGCAGAACGGCGGAAGGATTTTGTGGCGGCGCGGAAGGATTTTGTTCGTGCCAACGCTATGTCGCCTAATTTTGAGCCTGCCCAAAAAGCACTCGCGCGACTGCCGAAGTAAGCTCCGAAAAGTAATATTTTAGCGAAAAGCCATGCGCTGGATTTCATTCACCACGTCGTCCAAGTCGGAGGGGTGCGGGACGTATTGAACGCCATTTTTTTCTTTTCCCCAAATAGTGACTGTCACGTTTCGCTTTTTTTCGCCATAGATTACCACCAATCGGAGCGGTATGGGAACAGGTTTTTGCCATTTTCGTTTTTGGCAAAGTTCGCTTTCGCAATCGTAGAGGCGTTGGAAGTCAAAAAAACCTTTTTGGACAATAAACTCTGCGAACCGCTCCAACTCCTCGCGCGGAATATTGCGTTTGGTGACAACCAAGCCGAGATGTTGGCTCTGAAATTCTTTTACCAATCTGCCATCAGTTTTTATCTGAATAAAGTCTTTTGTGACAGGGTCGATGCCGCCATAGTAGCCGCCGCCTATCAGTTCGATGTTGATAAAAATGGGTTCTTGCTTCGGGAGTTCGGGTTCGGGTTTTTTCCAAAATAAGAGAAAAGACCACCAGTGTTTTTTTTTCGCCTCCACTGTTACTTGCGGAAGTTCGTTGGCGGGTTTTGCGAAAGGCGTGCGTTCATTTTCGGCATTGGTAAAAAAATATTGAAAATTTCCCTTGCTGTTGGGCAGCGAAAACTGCAGCACCAAGCCTGCCGAATCCAACTGAATTACCTTGAAGTTGCTGCTGTTCTGAAATTTTAGTTCCAAATTTATTCCGCTCAAAGTCCATTTTTCTTGCGCTATTTTTCCATTCAAAAATTGCTGGCAGCTGTGGTCGAAGCGGAAGTACAAGTATGTTTCGTTGGAGTCGTCTGCTCTAAAAATCGTCTGCCGCGACTCGAGCTGTTTGGTAGAAACGAACCGCCATTTTGTTTCAAAAAGGTTTTGCTCAATAATAGCTTTTCTCTTCTCCTGCGCCGCAGTGTGGACAGAAAAATAAATAAATAAACTAAATATTGTGACTATTTTTAGAGCGAAATTCAAAAAATAAATATGTTTTTTGTAAAAATGATTTAGAACTAAAAGTTTGGCGGCTTTCTGCAAGCTATTTTTTCACAAATGGCTGCTTGAATTGCTGCCAAAAAGTGTTTGGGTATTGCTCTATTTGAGGGAATCCGAGCTGAATATCTCGCCCGTCATACGGCTCGTAGGACGTACCGAACAGGTAATCCCAAACGGAGAGCGTGAGTCCGAAGTTAGCTCCGTGACTGTATTCGGCAGGCAAATCGTGGGCGTGGTGCCAGATGTGCATCTGCGGACTGTTGAAAATATATTTTAGAGCGCCGAGCGGCAGGCGGATATTGGAGTGATTGAGATGCCCGACGGCGAGGGTAAAAATATGGATTACAAAAAAATCGTGCAAGCCAATACCGAGCAGTGCGAGGGGCAAATATTCGATGCTCCGATAGACGACATTTTCCATCCAGTGATAGCGCAGGTGCGCCGCAAAACCCATCTCGGCTACCGAGTGATGCACTTTGTGAAATTCCCAAAGCCAAGCCGAGCGGTGCATAAGTCGGTGCGTCTGCCACTGGATAAAGTCGCGGACGACAAAGCCGATGCCCAGAATAGCGAAGTGCGGCAAATGGCGCATCGGATTGGAGGCTTGAAGGTCAAAATTCGTCCAATTTTTGATATTTTCGTTCAAAAAATGCACCACTACGTCCGACGCAGCGTTGTAAATAAGAAGTGAAAACAGAAAAAAATTGAAGAACATATAAAACAAATCCAAGCAAAAATCCTTGCGAAAAGTCGCCTGCTGGCTGCGCCAAGGAGCGAGAATTTCGAGCAAAAACGAAGCCAAAGAAAGACCGATAAGCCAATAAAAATAATTGTGCCACGAAGGGTTCGTCACCTCATACCAAAGGTAGGCGGCATAATTTTGGTAGCCGTCCGTGAATACTTTGATGTAATCTTGTGTTGTCATTGCAGTACAAAAATACGGATTTTTTGTGAATTTTCTGTGAATTTTAGGAGCAAAAATAAAAATTACCCTTTATTTTTGCACATTCAGAACTCCTCTAAAACGAAATGCCTATTTTTTCTGTCGAATTAGAATCAATTTCTGCGTTAGATTTTCGTTACGATGCACGGCATCGCGCCTCAAAAATGCCTTGCTGCTGATTGAATTTATTGGAAAAATTTGAGTGTGTAATTTTTTCTTCGTTCCTTTGTGAAAATATTTTTGATGCCTGCACATCTTTTTTATCAATATTTGGAGCAAAATAGCCTTTTGCGAGAGCCAAAATCGCTTTACGAGCCAGCCGATTATATCCTTCAGTTGGGTGGAAAACGTTTGCGTCCGCAGCTGCTTTTGATGAGTTATCAACTGTTTCGGTCAGATGTGGAGCGGGCTTTGTCGGCTGCTTTTTCGATAGAAATTTTCCACAATTTTAGCCTCGTCCACGACGATATTATGGACAAAGCCGACGTGCGACGCGGAAAACCGACCGTCCATGTCAAATATGGCACCAATGCGGGCATTTTGAGCGGCGACGCTATGTTGATTTTGGCGTACCAACATCTGGCAAAATGTGAGAGTTCTTTTTTGTCACAAATTTTAGATATTTTTAATAAATTTGCTTTGCAAGTTTGCGAAGGACAGCAATACGATGTGGATTTTGAGCAACGCTCGGACGTGACTATTCCCGAATATCTGCGAATGATAGAATTAAAAACAGCCGTTTTGTTGGCTGGTGCGATGCAAATTGGAGCAGTGTTGGCAGACGCGTCCTCCGAAGAGGCGCAACATCTCTACGAATTTGGGCGCAACATCGGTATCGCTTTTCAGCTGCAAGACGATATTTTGGACACATTCGGCGACGCGGCTACTTTCGGAAAAAAAATCGGAGGAGATATTTCTCAAAATAAAAAAACATTTTTAGTCCTCAAAGCACTCGAAATCGCGGACGAAGAAAGTAAGGCAGAACTGCTGTTTCAACTTTCTACCCCAACAATCGACGACAATGAAGCGCGAAAAATAGAAACTGTTACCCAAATATTCAAAAAATTAGATATTCTTCAGCTCGCCAATATCGTCAAAAGCGGCTACCAACAGGCAGCTTTTGGGCATCTCGATGCGCTCAAAGTGCCAGAAGAACGCAAGCAAGCACTTCGGGACTTGGCGGCAGAAATGCTCGTGAGAGCGATTTAAAAAATTTTCAACTTACTGATAGTCAATATGTTATTACCAATTTTTGCCTACGGGCAGCCCGTCCTGAAAAGAGTGGCGGACGTGATAGAACCGACGTACCCAGATTTTCAAAAATTGCTCGCTGATATGTGGGAAACTATGTACCACGCCAAAGGAGTTGGGTTGGCAGCACCTCAAATAGGGCTTTCTATCCGACTTTTTGTGATGGACACAATACAGATAGACGACGAAGATGCGGGCAAAGAAAATGGTGTGAAGGCAGTTTTTATCAACGCTCAAAAGCTCGAAGAAAGCGGCAAATCGTGGTCGTACGAAGAAGGCTGCCTCAGCATTCCCGAATTGCGAGGCGAAGTGGAGCGTCCCGAAACTATCCGTTTGCGGTACATGAACGAGCGATTTGAGTGGAAAGAAGCTACTTTTGGCGGCATCAACGCCCGAGTAATCCAGCACGAATACGACCACACGGAAGGGATTTTATTTATTGACAAACTAAAACCACTCAAAAAACAACTCATTCGCCGCCGCCTCGAAGCTATCAAGTTGGGAAATATAAAATCTAATTATAAATTGAAGTTTGCTAAAAAATAGTTGTCACAAAGGCAATTATTTTCTACCAAAATCTGCTGGTATTTCTCCCCAATCTTCGGTCTTCCATTTGATGATTGGGTTGGAATAGGTATTGCTTTGGAGCCAAGTTTCGGCGCGCTCGATGAGGTCGAAAATAGGTTCATTTCTTTTAGTTTCCCCCAAAGTTGTTTTGGCTTTTTTGGCTTTGAGCCAAGCGATTCCCGTCTTGGAGTCTGTATAAATCGGCGTGTCGAGCTTGCCCAATTTTTTCAAAAAGGCGATGCCATGCACCAAGCCCAAAAACTCACCAATGTTGTTAGTGCCTTCCGGAAACGGTCCTTGTCGGAAAAGTTCTTCCTTCGTGCGCGTGTTCACGCCCCGATATTCCATTGCGCCGGGATTGCCGCTGCACGCTGCATCTACCGAAATGCTGTCCCAAATAATGTTTGATTTGGGTAATTTTACATCGCTTTTAGGAGCATCTTTTTTTGCAAAAGCTGCCTTTGGCGCACTTGTCCGATAGGCTTTTTCGGCTTCCAACGGAGATTCAAAAGATTGGTAACGCGCGCCCTGAAAAGCGTTTACTTGCGCCTTACATTCGTCCCAAGTGAGATAAATTCCCGGTTTTACGCCCGCCCAGACGACATAATATTTTTGTTTTTTTGCCATTTTTTCTTCATTCCTTACTCAAAAATCAGGTGCAAAAATAACAAATTTTCTTACTTTGCTCCGAACCGAAGTTCGCAGCGTGTAGCGATAAATTCGGGAGAGTTGATGTAGGGTTTGAGCTTTACTTTTAGGTTGTATTTGCCTTTGAGCAACATGGATTTTGCGTCCACGAAAGTCGGCACCAAGTCGAGTTCGACACCTACTCGGCTGTCTTGAATTTGCTCGCGGTAAAAAATTTCTTTCTCATACGTTGGGTCGTCGTCCGTAAACATCGTGACGGATACGCGCTCCAAAAAATCAAATTTTGCGCCCGAACTTACATTGAACATCTTCATACCCAACGGATTGATGGCACTGAGTTGGCTCGAAACACGCTTGCCGCCCGCCGTAAAAAAACGCGTCGTGTCGCTCGCAATATCCCGAATAATATAGACGTGTTCGTCAATCGGATTCAGTCCCGCCGCCATCTCGAAGGTCTGTGTGTAAGTCATTTCAAACAAGGGTTTGTCGTCTTTTTTGCATCGGCAAAAAGACAAAATGAACAAGCCCGACAAGAGCAAGAGGATATTTTTTTTCATAAAAATAAAAAATTTATAGCGGCGGTTGTGGTTTTATTTTAGAAAATATTTGGCAAAAGTCACAACATAAAAGAACGTCGAAGGCGGATAAAAAAGTATTTTAGAAAAAAATTTATGATTTTTTGAAACTTCGTCCGAATTTATTTTTTTAGAAATCTAACTTTTTAGCCGCAAAATATCTGGCAGATTTCGCCCAAGTCCGTCGTAATCCAAGCCATAGCCTATCACAAAATGGTTCGGA
Organism: Saprospiraceae bacterium; assembly: GCA_043767025.1. Taxonomy (GTDB): domain Bacteria; phylum Bacteroidota; class Bacteroidia; order Chitinophagales; family Saprospiraceae; genus JAYUHK01. The sequence goes on from JAYUHK010000039.1 coordinate 6,806, forward strand.
ATCGTGAAGCCCACACAATCTATTGGCAGCTTTACTTGCAACGCGTCGGGTTTGAAAAGCAACGTCACGAGTGCTACAGAGGCGGGTTCGTTTTGCTGCAAAAGCTCCAAAAAGTACTGCATCGTGCGCCCGCTGTCCACAATATCTTCCACCACTATTATGTGCCGATTGCGAACTTCCAGCTCCAAACCGAGCGCGGTCGTTATGGTTTTGGAGGACGAAGTGCCGACGTAAGAATGTAACTTCACGAAAGATATTTCGCAAGTCATGTCGCAGGCACGCACCAAATCAGCCATAAAAACGAATGCACCGTTGAGGACACCCAACAATATTGGATTTTTGTGGGCGTACTTTTGGGTCAATTCTTCGCCCAACTCTCGGACGCGGACGCGGATTTGCTCGGCAGTCAAAAAAGGTTCAAATGTAAGGTCGTGTACGGTTGTCATTCTTTTATTCACTTTTCATTTTGTCCGTATTTCGCCTGAAATTTTCGATTCAGTGCCTTTTGCTTGTCGTCCAAATCTAATTTTTTTCCTTTCAGGTAAGCCGTTTCCACACGGCTGCTGCGCATATCCAAAGCGTCGCCCTCACTGACGAAGAACGTTGCGTCTTTGCCTATTTCCAAGCTGCCGACGGTTTTTTCGATGCCCAAAATTTTTGCAGTGTTCAGCGTCAGTGCCGAAATTGCCGCTTCTTTTGGCAATCCAAAACCCACTGCTTGCCCTGCTTGAAAAACCAAATTGCGCTGTTGCCAAGTTTCTTTATTGCTGAAAGCGAATAAAATACCTGCATCATAAAGTATTTTTGCGTTCTTAAACGGCTGGTCTATATCATCGTCTTCCCGAATGGGAAGACTTTGGGAGCGACCCAAAATGACCGAAATTTTATTTTCTTTCAAAAAATCTTTTACCAAATAGGCTTCGGCAGCTCCCACAATCACAGGCGAAATACCATATTTTTTGGCAAAAAGAACTGCTTGCGAAATACCTTTGGCGTAATTGGTATGAATAAAGAGTATTTTTTTGCTCTCAAAAATGTCACGCATAGCGTCAAATTTTAAATTTTTTTGGGTCAAATTTTCTTTTTTGGAATACGTAAAAGCCTCATTAAAAAACTCCTCCAACTCCCTAAATTGTCGGCTGTATTCTTCATTTTTTGCCTTCCCCGCGCTGTCGTCATCGTCGTCGTTGGGGAAATTGCTCATGTTTGGAAAGTTCAGATGAACACCTGACTCCGCCCGGTAAGCCGCGTCTTCCCAGTTCCAACCGTCGAGCTGGACGATAGCCGAAGTGCCGCTAATCCTGCCTCCCTGCGGCACGATTTCTGCCAACAAAACGCCATTGGAGCGGACAGTCGGAATGATGCGAGAATCCGTGTTGTAGGCGACAATTGCTCGGACATTGGGATTGAAACTACCCGTTTCTTCCACGTCGTTAGTAGAGCGCACGGCATCAATTTCGCGCAACCCCAACAGCGTGTTAGGAGCGATAAAACCGGGATAAATATGTTTTTTTTGTACGTCCAAAACACGATAGTCTGCGAAAAGTGTGCGTTCCGATTGCTTACCCACAAAGGTAAATACACCGTTGGAAAAGGCTATCATCGAATTTTCGATGACCTCGCCATTGCCCAAGTGTGCTGTAGCTCCTGTGAGTAGAATTTTGTCCGTTGAGGAGCTGGAAGTATTGGGCTGTGCGTGCAAATTATTTGCAAAAAAGCCAACACAAAATAGAAATAAAAAAAATAATTTATTGCGCATAAAAAATATTTGTTAATTAAAAAAACAGTCTTACAACCTGATGCAATATGCATCAAACATTTATAGAAAAATATATGGTACATCGCGTCCGACCCCGAAGGGGTCGCAGATATAGGGCATTTGTCTTTT
>JAYUHK010000040.1:0-18227 GCA_043767025.1 Saprospiraceae bacterium
TCGCCAGACGATATTTTTGCAAAAACTTGAATTTCTACAAGGCACGTCTGAAAATACAGTAACATCGAATAAAAAATTGCTTGAAATTTTAGTAAAAAAATATTTTTGCGTAACATGAGATAGTAAGAGAGCGTCTAAAATAAAAAATGATTTTTTTTTCAAAAGCGAGGCAGCAATAAAGTAGTTTGTTTCGTTGTTGTTATCTAAACAAAGCTAACCTTAAATTTTATAACAAAAAGAAAAGCAGATGGACGTTGCTCTACAACTGCAGTTTGATGAAGAACCCTTGATTGTCGCCTGCGTAAGAAATGAGCGTTGGGCGCAACAAAAACTGTATGAAGACCATTACAGTAAGATGATGGGCGTGTGCCTGCGCTACGCCAACACGCAAGACGATGCGATGGATATTCTTCACGAGGGATTTCTTAAAGTATTCAAAAATATCTCGAAGTATCAGGTAGGTACTTCGATTTCGGCTTGGATACGCCGTATTATGGTCAATACTTCGATAGATTATTATCGAAAAAATGTACGCTACCGTACCGATGACATTGACCACGCGTATGACTTGAGCAGTTCAGACGCAGACGCAGTCAGCCAATGTTCGGAGCAAGAAATTATGGCAGCGATACAAAAACTTTCGTTGGCATATCGAGCCGTCTTTAATCTGTACGTCATCGAAGGTCTGTCGCACCGCGAAATTGGGGAGGAGTTGGGAATCACAGAAAGCACGTCCCGCTCCAATCTGGTAAAAGCTCGCACAAAGCTAAAAGAAATACTATTAGGAAACGACCACACATTATATGAAGCCTAACACGCCAGCACATATTACTGATTTTGAAAAACACATCAAGTCGTCGCTCGAGGACGTTGGTGCAGGCAGTCCTGCGCCCACCAACTGGCATCGCATGGAGCAACTGCTCGACCAGCAGTTACCGACTTCGGAGCTTCCAAGTGCCGAGAAAAAGATAGACGATTTTGTTAGAAAAACAGTAGAAAACACCCAACCACCAATGCCCGTCGGCTCGTGGGCTGCGATGTCACAAATTTTAGATAAAAATATATTAGAAAATAACCCAAGTAGTGACATTGATGAATTTATAAAAAAATCAGTAGAAAATACTTCCGCAGCCTATCCCGCAGGAGCATGGGAGCTTATGTCCAAACGATTGGACGACGAAGCCGCCAAAGCTGCTGACCGCATAGACGAAACTATTCGCAAAAAAGTAGGCTCTGCGGACTCTTCTTCCTATCAGCCTTCTGCGTGGCAGCAACTTTCTCGACGCTTGGACGAAGCCCAAAACTTGCGCCACCTTATATATCGCTACAAAGCTGTAGAATTGGCTTTGATGATGTTGTTTTTATTCACCGCAACACGTTTTTTACCGACCGACTGGAACGAAATAGGCAAATTATTAGATAATAAATCTACTTCGTCACCTGCGGTGAGTGGCGAACACCGCGCTCAAAAAGAAGAAAATAAATCGTACAAGCACGAAAAAGCAGTACAAAAATCTTCTGTTGCACCCGCTCAAAAACCAATGAAGTATGGCGTGCCGCAAAGCGCAAACCAAGCCGAAAGAGCCGAAATAAAAGCCAAGCCAAGCGACGACGCGCCAAGAGCAGACGCGACTGAAAAGACTAATTTATTAGAAGAAAATAAAAAAGAAGCTGATTTTGTGACAAATTCTCCCGAACAGCCTAATACGGTTGCAATACAGGATTTGAAGCAAATACCAACCGCAGAAGCAATTACCGTTCCGACGGTAGAAGGTGGAAAAGAAAGCATTGCCCGCACATCTTCGTTAGATGATATGTCACAGTTGCCCACGATTTTAAACGATAAAATAGAGCGACCAGCCCAAAATACTACCTACGCCACACAAGAGTTGGCGGTGGTATCGAAAGATAAAAACACATCGTTTTGGCGCATCGGAATGGTATCTTCGGTAGATTTGAATTATGTGCAAACGCCCGAAGACGCTGGTTCTGGTAAGAAAGCATACGCGCAAGGAGCTATCGGCTTCAGTGGTGGAATGGTAGTGTCCAAAAATGTAGGCAAATGGGAGTTTGAAACTGGATTTTTATATTCCTCCAAAAAATACGCGCCACAAAGAAAGCTCGAAATAAGAGGCAACACCACAGACGGCTACGTGCAAGAAAGCCTGAAAGACATCGAACTCAACCAAATAAAAATACCAGTTCGCGCGCGCTGCCAAATCGAAAATAAAGGAAGGTGGACTGTTTTTGCCGTTTTTGGTGGCTCTATAGATTTGGTCATGCAGGCTCGCTACGACCGCGTGCGCCGCGTGTTGGGCAACCCACTCGCTTCGTTCAGAGTCACTGCGCCGCTCACCAAAGACCCTGGCGGCTTGCTCGAAAGCGGAATGTGGTCAAAAAATCATTACTTCACAGCCGACATCGGAATGGGCATCGAGTACAAAGCGAGCAATCGCTGGAGTTTGTTCGTGCAGCCTACTTATCAACAACAGTTTATCAGCCCGAGCAGCGGCATCGGACCCAACAAAGACCGCATCAATACTTTTTCGCTATTGGCGGGTATTAAAGCGACTTTATAGCGCAAATCAAACTTTTTTTCTACAAAAAAACAAAACGGTTTCCAAAATGCTTGCAGCATTGGAAACCGTTTTGTTTTTTTGCAGTAGAATAAAATACATTACTAAAAAATGAATATGAATCCAAAAGTGATAAGCGGGTTCTCCAAACTCTCAAAAGCAGAAAAAATTGACTGGATTGCCAAAAATTTTATAACGAAAAATACTGCCGACGTGACAGCTATTTTTGATACTTTTTTGTGCGCTGATTCCGACACTCAACGTATTATTGACGGGTTTAGCGAAAATACAGTTAGTAATTTTCATCTGCCCTACGGCGTAGCACCCAATTTTGTAATCAATGACAAAACCTACTGCGTGCCGATGGTAATAGAAGAAAGTTCGGTCGTCGCTGCTGCGTCGAGTGCCGCAAAATACTGGCTTACGCGCGGTGGTTTTCATGCCCAAGTGCTTGCCACGACCAAAATCGGACAGGTTCATTTTTCGTGGACGGGTGATTTTACTCGCCTTTTGCTTGCTTTTGACGAATTAAAAAAAATACTTTTGTCCCAGTCTGCTCCGCTTGTAAGCAACATGGAGCAACGCGGCGGCGGCATCAGAAATATAGAATTGCTCGACATGAGCGACCTCGAAGCCGACTACTACCAGCTCCGAGTGAGTTTTGAAACCTGCGATTCGATGGGCGCCAATCTTATCAATTCTGTCCTCGAAAGTTTTGGAAAGACGATGGTTGAGTTTTTTCAAAATAGTCAGTTTTTTTCAGAAAATGAGAAAACTGTGACAATTCTTATGGCAATCCTTTCCAACTATACTCCCGACTGTTTGGTGCGTGCTTGGGTGGAGTGTCCGATAGACCAATTAGGGACAAAATCTGCGCCCGACGTGAATCTATTGGCACAAAAATTTTATAAAGCAGTCCAAATTGCGACCATTGACCCTTACCGCGCCACCACTCACAACAAAGGAATTTACAACGGAGTCGATGCCGTCGTGTTGGCTACCGGCAACGATTTTCGAGCAATCGAAGCCTGCGGACATACCTACGCCGCCCGCGACGGACAGTACCGAAGTTTGAGCCGGTGCAGCATCGAAAACGGAATTTTTCGATTTTGGATAGACCTTCCGTTAGCAGTCGGCACAGTCGGAGGATTAACAAAACTCCACCCTTTGGCAAAGTTTTCGCTCGAAATGTTAGGCAATCCTTCTGCCAAAGAACTCATGCAAATAATAGCGGTTGTTGGGCTTGCCCAAAATTTTGCTGCCATAAAATCACTCGTCACCACAGGAATCCAACAAGGACACATGAAAATGCACTTGGGAAATATATTGCTCAATTTTCAAGCATCTGGACAAGAATGTGACATGGCTCAAAAGCATTTTGCTGAAAATGCTATCACTTTTTCTGCCGTCCGTGAGTACTTGGAAGCACTCCGAAAATCAGATTTATAACTACACTTTGCAATGTCAATTTCCACTTTTCGCACCAATGGCAAATTACTGCTGACCGCCGAGTATTTCGTGCTCGACGGCGCGCTTGCGGCGGCTGTACCTACTCGATTGGGACAAAAAATGACTGTCACAAAAACAGCTCATGAAGAAAATATTTTGGTGTGGACAAGTTTAGACAGCGACGGTTCTGTTTGGTTTTCGGCACGATTTGACGTGCTTAATTTGAGTGTTCTCCAAAGTGAATTTCCTGAAATTGCGCAACAGTTGAGAGTAATTTTGTTGGCTGCGCGGGAGCAAAATTCATCGTTCTTGATGTCTGAAAAGCCAGAAAAAATACAGGTTTTAACGGAATTAGAATTTCCACGTCTTTGGGGTTTGGGAAGTAGCTCAACGCTGATAGCGGCGATTGGAAATTGGGCAAAAGTAAATCCTTATCGCTTGTTGGCGGAAACTATGGGTGGCTCGGGCTACGACATTGCTTGCGCACTGTCGGATACAGCTATTTTTTTTCAAAAAAATACATCTGAAAATTTAGTCACAAATTGTGATTTTAATCCAATTTTTCGCTCGCAACTCTACTTTATTTATCTCGGAAAAAAACAAAATAGTAGAGAAGGAATCGCGCAATATAAAAAAAATGGAATGCCGTCGGCTTCTCTAATAAGCGAAGTGTCGGAGCTTACACAAGCATTTATTGCTGCCCAATCTTTGCCTGATTTTGAAAAAATAATCGTGGCACACGAAAAAATAGTTGCCGCCGCCGTTGGGCTTCCACGAGCAAAATCCTTGTATTTTAGCGACTTTTGGGGCGAAATAAAATCACTCGGAGCGTGGGGCGGAGATTTTGTGTTGGCTACCAGCGACCGCTCCGAGATAGAAACGCAGAGCTATTTCAACGAAAAAGGTTTTAAAGTGTTTTTAAAATATGACAACTTGGTATGACGCTGCGGTAATCCGCATTGAACAAGAAACGCCCAGTACGCGCCGCTATTGGTTGGAGGTGTCCGACGTGGCTAACTTTATTTTCAAAGCAGGTCAATTTGTGACATTTGACCTTCCTATCGGCGACAAGCGGCTCGCACGGTGGCGGAGCTATTCGATAGCGAGTGCGCCCGACGGAACGAATATTTTAGAATTTTGCATCGTCCGCTCGCCTGACGGCGCGGGAACGCGCTATTTTTTTGAGGAAATTGCGGTCGGCTCGTCGCTTCGCTTCAAAGGTCCAGATGGTGCATTTTATCTGCCCGACACGCTCGAAAAAGACGTGGTAATGATTTGTACGGGGACGGGCATTGCGCCATTTCGGAGTATGTTGGGCGATATTTTTCGACAAAAAAAAATACACCAAAATATTCATCTTATTTTTGGAACTCGCAGCAAACAAGATATTTTATACCATTCAGAAATGAATTTTTGGAAAAATAATATTCCGAATTTTGACTTTGACGTTGCGCTTTCTCGCGAAAACTCTACCGACTTTTACGACGGCTATGTGCATCAAATTTACTTAAAAAAATACGCAGAGCTGCGCCCCGACATTGTTTTTTATCTTTGCGGCTGGAGTCGAATGATAGACGAAACGGTGGAAAATTTAATTTTAAAATTAGGTTACGACCGCTCACAGGTCAAATTTGAACTGTACGGTTAGTCAATATACTCAATTTTGCGAAGAAATTTGATGCCGAATGTGATTTCAAAAGTCAAGTTTCTGATGCTTTGTTCGGGCAAAGTGCCGAGCGTGAACTGTCCCGTGAAAGGGTCGAAAACTCGAACATTCGGATACGGCGGGTCATAATATTGGCGCGAAAAATCGGGATTGACGCTCAACTCTAACAGTCCTGAAATATATTCCGAAATTTTAAATTCCGTACCGCCGCCGACGGTCATGCCATAGTTGAACCGATTGACATAGTCCGACTTGGGCGTGTAGGTATAAAAATTTTGTAAATTGGTACTGGGTGGCAGATTGGTTTTCAGCGTATAATCGCCCCGAATCCCCAACAAATAGTAGAGTTTGTAGCCATTCCAATCAAATTTTTGTTTGCCACCCAACGCCAAAGTGATATTATCAAAAATATATTCGGTGCGGCTGCCTTCGTAGGTTTCGAGTTTTCCCGTTGCTGGATTGGTGTAAGAGCCGCCAAAATAACGCAGTGCGCTGCCTTTTTGGTGGAATCCCGACTGGGCAAAAAGGGCGAATTTGTTGCCTTCATCTGCGGTTTCGATGAATAAAATGCCGCAGGGTTTGTAGAGCAACGAGCGGTTGCCGAAGCCTGTCCAGCGTTGATTGCCTATGCACAAGCCAGCTTTCAGTCCAAAAGCGTAGCTTTGAGCAGATACTATTTGTGCCACTAAACAGAGCAAAATAACAAGAAGTGTAAATATTTTTTTCATAAAAAACTATTCAGTTTATCCAACGAACTAAAAGATGTATCAAAAGACAAATATACGATGAAAAAAATCATAATTATAATTTTTTATGCGCTGGCTTTCGAGCAGGCAAATGGGCAGGGCGCAGCATCGGATTTAATTTTGAACGCACGGGTTGGCATCAGTGTCGGCAAGGTGCGAGTTTATGAAGACAGCAGTTTTTTGAAGCCTACCCAAAATTCTTTGGAGGAGAGCGAACTCGTGGAAGTCATGTCACAAACTGCGAAAGAATATGAAGATAATGCGCAAAATCAAAAATTCAGATGGTATCAGGTTCGGTCTTTGGGAGGATTGATAGGTTGGATTTTTGGGGACGGGCTGGCGGTAATCGTTGCAGACAGCAGGGTTGAGAACAGGTTGAAGTTGTTTCACAAAAAAAGGGTTCGGTTCAATAGCGGTTTTGAGCAATCCGTTATGTGGGTGGCGGCGGTAGAAGGGCTTGAAATCGTGCATCAACAGAAAGATTACCTCAATCCTATTTATAAAGAATTTTATTTGGTGGCGACCAATGAACGCGGCAAATCTGTCCAAATCAACTGCGCCGAAACGAGCGTGGCTGGCAAAAGTGAACTCAAAATGTTTCTTTTGTACGATATTACAGGCGACGGTGCGGACGAAATTATTTTGCAACGCAGCAGCCAAAACCCGGACGGCTTGGACAATAGGACGCTCGAAATTCATTCGTTTCAGGGCGGGAATCTGACCAAAATTTGGGAAGAGCGCATGACGCTTACTTACAGTGACAACTCTCCGTCGCCTGCACTTTTTAAGTACATTGAGGTTGATAATCAATCTATTAGAGTTTCATATATAGATTATTTTGACTGTGAGGGCGAACAAAAATCGTACGTCCGATGCCTCGATTATGTGACTAAAACTTACGTTTGGGACACGGCGGCTCGACAGTTCAAAATTCTTTATCCCGAAACAAAAAGTCCGCTTTCAGGCACGTTTACTTCTGAAAAACCTGTTTTTTTGAGAGCAGAGGCGGACACTTTTTCGTCACAAAAAACGGATAAAATAGAATATTTACAAAGTTTTCAGGTGCTAAAACACTCCGAAAAAGTGCTGGTTCGTGGCGCAAACACCGCGTTGGCGACGTGGCTTTTGGTACGGACTAAAGGCGGTGCATTGGGCTGGATTCCCGCCGCCGCCGTCCGATTCAACTTCACGGAACACGCCGAACTTTTAGAAAAATACTACGAAAATCCGCCTGTGTTTCGGAACGATTGGAAGGGAAAAGCGGATTTTGAATTTATCAAAATCGTAGGCAAAAAGCGATAATTTTCTCACAAAGTAGCTGCTTTGGCGACAATCATCGGGATACTGATGCAGCGTTTTTCCATGTAGTTGAGAATATTTTCTACCACTTGGAGAGCATTCTCGTCCAATCCAGCCAACTCATTTTTAAAAACTTCGTTGATGGCGTGATTTTTTACGGCTTTTATTTGCGTCGGCACGTCGCGCAGGGCGAGCTCGAGCTGGCGCTGGCGGTGAATAGTCTGAAACTCCGTCAGCTTATTTTGTAGTATTTCCTTTGCTTTTTCTACTTCTTTTTGCCTGAAAGACAAATTTTGTTTCGCGATTTCTCGAAGACTATCTATTTCGATAAATTCTACGTCGTGGGATTTTACGATTTCTGACGAAATATTATTTGGCACAGCGAGGTCAATCGCAATTTTTCGGTGCGTGTCAGAGCTATTCAGTCGAGCATATAACTTTTCATTCACGATGATTTCCGTTGCACTCGTACAGACTATTATGCAGTCAAAACCATCTTTGTAGTCTTTCAAATCCGATAGTTTTTGGGCGTTTCCACCCAAATTTTCTGCCAATTCTTGCGCTTTTTTAATATTTCTATTAAAAACCGTTGTGGTTTCAAATGGATTTTTTACCAAAAATTTGGCGACCAAAGCATTGGTTCGCCCTGCGCCTATCAAGAGCAAACGGCGATGTTGTGGCGTTTTGGCAGCAAAAAGTTGTTGCATCGCCAGCGAAACGATGGAAACAGGTTTTTCGCCGATGCGCGTTTGGGCGTACACTTCTTTCGCCGCTTCTACTGTGAACCGCATCAGCAAACGCAGCAAATCTCCCGTAAGTTGCCACTGACGGCATTGCTCGAAGGCTTCGCGAAGCTGCCGAAAAATCTCGCGCTCGCCGACTACCAAAGAATCTATGGACGCTGCGACTTCGTAAAGATGCTGCACCGCCCGAGTTCCTTCGTAGCACTCGACGGCATCGGTATCTTCGGCGGGGTCAAAAATAGGGTTGGCTTGCCCAATAAAATTTTGGATAAAACGCGGAGATATTTGTTGTTTGGTCGAAAACAGATACATCACTCGGTTGCAAGTAGCCAGATACAGAAGTTCGTCCAAATTGCAGCGTTCTTTCAGGATTTCTAACTTTCCGCGCAGCACTTCGGTGTCCTCGTATGGCACAACGAACTTAGCGATGCTTCGCACATCGGTCTGTCGGTGGGTGACGGTAAGGATTTTGTAATGGTGCAACATGATTTTAGATTCAGAACCACAAATGTAGGGCGGCAATTTTTTTTAACTGTCACGAAACTGTCACGAAACTACAAAAGGCTTCGCCGCCGTTTATTTGGAATGATTCTAAAAAAAGAAAAGCAAGCACAAATTAATTTGTGCTTGCTTTTCTTTTTTTAGAATTTGAGTTTTACCTTACTCTGCTACTTCTACCGCAGGCAGCGCGCTGGCGGGTACTTCGTTGTGGATATTGCGAATGTCTGCGTCCACGAGGATTCTTCCGCAATGCTCGCAGGCTACTATTTTTTTGCGCAAGCCGATTTCGAGTTGCAACTGTGGTGGTATTTTGTTGAAACATCCGCCGCAAGAATTTCTATCTACCGAGACGACTGCCAAGCCATTGCGGTATGATTTCCTGATTTTGTCGTAGGCGTTGAGCAGGCGTTCTTCTACTTTTTTCCGTTCTTTTTCGGATTTTTTACGAAGTTTTTCTTCTTCTTTTTCAGTTTTTTCAATAATTTGTGACAACTCTATTCGCTTGGCATCTACATCTTTTTGCTTCAACACAAGCCTTGCTTCGGTGGTTTGCAAAGTTTCGTCTTTTGCGGCGACTGCGACTTTGATTTCTTTTATTTTTTTCTCCGAAAGTTGTATTTCTAATTTTTGTATTTCTAATTCTTTCGTGAGTGCATCAAATTCGCGGTTATTTTTCACGTTCTCGAGTTGTTTTTCGTAGCGCGTGATGTTATTTTCGGCATCTTTGATGTTTGTTTTGTGGTGCGAAGCCTCCGTTTCCAACTCTTTGACGGTGGTTTTGAGTTTAGAAATACGAGTGGTCAAGCCTTCGATTTCGTCTTCCAAATCGCTTACTTCTATCGGCAATTCGCCTTTCAAGACGGCGATTTCGTCAATTTCGGAGTCAATAGCTTGTAGGTCGTATAAGTTTTTTAGCTTTTCGCCGACGCTTAATTCTTTTGCTGCTGCCATAATGTCAGAAATATTTTACTGGATTCGTATTTATTTTTGTGAAATGAACCGCAAAGGTAGTATATTTTTTTCTAATTATTTCAATTAATAATTCGATAGTAAATTGTTCGCTCTCAAAATGACCAATATCGGCGATAATAAGTTTATTTTCGGCATCAAAAAACTCGTGGTATTTGAAATCCGATGTCACGAATACGTCCGCGCCTTGCGCAATAGCCTGCGGCAACAAAAAACTTCCCGCGCCGCCACAAACCGCTACAGTCTTCACGTTTTTGCCCAACAATTCTGTATGGCGAATACAATCGGTCTGCATTGTTTTTTTCAAATATTCAAGAAATCTCGACTCCTCCATCGGATTTTGGAACGTCCCTATCATACCCGAACCTATCGAAATATCTGTGTTTTCGAGCGTCGTGAGTTCGTAAGTTATTTCGTCGGGTGTTGGGTGGCTGGCTTTTAGCGCAGCAAGCACGACGCGCTCCAAAGGCATCGGCAAAAAAGTTTCCAACTTAATCGTGGATTGGTTGCCTTGCAGCGTCACCCCTACGCCGAGCGTGGCAAATCCGCCGTACTCAAAAGCGGGCATCTGCCCTGCACCCGCAGCCGTCAAAGCGGCGCGGACTTGCTCCGAGTGGCTGGCGGGAACATAGACCGAAAGTTTTTTGAGCGCAGCCGCTTTGGGAGCTAAAATCCGAGTGTTTTCTAAACCCAACTTTTCGGCAATCTTGGCGTTCACGCCCTGAAAATACATATTGTCGAGATTGGTGTGCATCGCAAAAATAGCGACATCGTGGCGGATAGCTTTCATCACCACGCGCTCCACATAATTGCGCCCATTGAATTTTTTTATCCCCTTAAAAACTATCGGATGATGCGCCACGATGCAGTTGCAGCCCAGCGCAATAGCTTCCTCCACAACCGCCTCCGTGACATCTAAACAAGCCAAAACCCCAGAAATAGTTGCCCCAAAATCTCCGACAATCAGCCCCGCATTGTCGTAATTTTCTTGATAAGCGACTGGCGCGATAGTTTCGAGATGCGCCACGAGTTCGCGCAAAGTGGTTGTAATATTCGCCATAAGTTGATTTATTTTGAGGTGCAAAGATATTATTTTTTTTAAAAATATATTTTCAGAAAAATATATTTTTACGCTTTGTGTTGATAGTTTTGGTAATTTATGTTGTAATTTTGTGTCCTTAATTGTGACATTCTTCCTTGTCCGTGAAGTATTTTTTCAGCAATCTATTACCGAATGAAACCAGCTTTGCCCGAAGGCGTGCGCGACTTTTCGCCCGAGCAACTTCGCAAACGTACTTTTATTTTTGACACCATCAAAAATGTCTTTTCTAAATACGGCTTCGACCCCATCGAAACGCCAACGATGGAAAAACTTTCTACGCTCTCCGGCAACTACGGCGAAGAAGGCGACCGTCTCCTGTTCAAGATTCTGAACAACGGCGATTTTTTGCAAAAAGCTGACCAACAGGCACTTACAGATAAAAATTCTTCCAAATTGGTTGCTTCTATCTGTGACCGCGGGCTGCGCTACGACTTGACTGTGCCGTTTGCGAGGTACGTCGTGATGCACCGCAACGACATCGCGCTGCCCTTCAAACGCTACCAGATACAACCTGTTTGGCGAGCCGACCGCCCACAAAAAGGGCGTTATCGGGAGTTTTATCAGTGTGATTGCGACGTAATCGGCTCTACTTCTTTGATGTATGAAGCCGAATTGGTGCAGATTTACGACGAAGTTTTTACAAAATTAGGTCTGAATGTGACTATCAAAATCAACAATCGAAAAATATTGCAGGGCATCGCCGAAGCGGTCGGAATTGCTGACAAATTTTCAGATATGACGACGGCGATTGACAAATTGGATAAAATTGGTTTCGACGGCGTAGAGCGCGAGTTGGTAGCAAGAAATATCGATGCCCAAGCGATTGAAAAACTAAAAAATATCCTTACTTTCAAAGAATTAGCACCGTTCAAAACGCTTTTTTCGGAGAGCGAAATCGGACAAAAGGGCATCGAAGAACTCGAGCTTTTTCACCGCTATTTGGACGCTGCTCCGACTCACAATCGAGTCCAATTCGACCCAACTTTGGCGCGCGGACTTTCTTACTACACGGGCTGTATCTTTGAAGTCGCTGCCAACGATGCCCAGATGGGCAGCATCGGCGGCGGCGGTCGCTACGACAATCTGACGGGCGTTTTTGGTTGGGAAGGCATCTCGGGCGTGGGCGTTTCTTTTGGCGCAGAGCGTATTTACGACGTAATGGAAACGCTGCAGCTTTTCCCCGATGACGTGCAAGGCGGTAACTTGAAGGTGCTTCTTATCGCTTTCGACGACGCAACGCACCATTTTGCGTTCCAACAACTGACCCAACTTCGGGCGGCGGGCATCGCTGCCGACCTTTACCCAAGTCCCCTAAAAATCCAAAAACAAATGGAATATGCCAACAAAAGGCGAGTGCCATTCGTTGTCGTCATCGGAGATGCGGAGATGGCGAGCGGTCATTTGGCACTCAAAAATATGACTTCGGGCGAGCAACAAAAACTGACATTGGAGCAAATTATTTACCAACTGAAATAAGCTATTTTGACCGCAAAATACACCGAACTTTCCGCCGTGCAAGCTGACTTGAAAAGCGAAAAAATCAACTGCCAGCAGTTGGTCGCACATTATTTGGAACAAATAGAAGCGACTAAATATCTCAATATTTACATCGAAGTATTCGAGGAAGAAATTGCGGAGCAAGCAAAAAAATTAGACGAAAAATTTCTCCGAAATCCAGATTCCGTAGGGCGTTTATTTGGAATGGTCGTTTCTCTGAAAGACGTGATTTGCTACGAAAATCACCTCGTCACGGCGGCATCTCGAATACTCGAAGGGTTCAGATCGCTTTTTTCAGCCACTGCCGTAGAGCGGCTTTTGGCAGAGGACGCGCTCATCATTGGGCGAGTGAATTGCGACTCTTTCGCGATGGGCAGCAGCAACGAGAACTCCATCTATGGCGCGACTCGCAACCCTCTGAACGCCGACAAAATTCCCGGCGGCTCGTCGGGCGCGTCGGCGGTCGCCGTAGCTTCGGACACTTGTTTGGCTTCTTTGGGCAGCGACACAGGCGGTTCTGTGCGCCAACCTGCGGCTTTTTGTGGCGTGGTCGGCATGAAACCAACTTACGGACGCATCTCGCGGCACGGACTCATCGCCTACGGCTCGTCTTTTGACCAAATCGGAACGCTTACGCACAGCGTGGCAGATGCTGCATTGTTGCTCGAAATAATGGCGGGCGAAGACCAGTACGACAGCACTTCGAGCCGCCGAAGCGTGCCAAACTACGGACACTTATGGAGTGAAAAGAAAAAAATCCGAATTGCTTATTTTGCGGAAGCACTCGAAAACAAAGGTTTAGACGCTCATATTGCGGAGCAAACACAGCGTTTGGTCGCCCAACTTCGCGCCGACGGACACACAGTAGAAGCGGTAGAATTTTCGTATTTGGACTACATGATTCCCGCTTATTACGTTCTCACTACGGCGGAGGCTTCGAGCAATTTGTCCCGATACGACGGAATTAGGTACGGTTTTCGGGCAAAAAATACAGAAAATCTGACCCAACATTACCAAAAAACCCGTTCAGAAGGTTTCAATGAAGAAGTAAAACGCCGCATTATGTTGGGAACATTCGTGTTGAGCGCAGGCTTTTACGATGCCTACTACGCCAAAGCCCAGAAAGTTCGCCGCTTGATACGCGACCGCACGGTAGAAATTTTTTCTGAATACGACTTTATTTTGATGCCCGCTTCGCCCGTCGCAGCTTGGAATATTGGCGAAAAATCCGACGACCCCGTGGCAACTTACCTATCGGATATTTTTACGGTGCAAGCAAATATGGCGGGCATACCAGCCATCGCACTACCTATCGGCACGCACCCCGAAGGCACAGGCATCGGTGTCCAACTGATGGCAAACAGCTTTTGCGAAGCGGAATTATTTGCATTTTCGGATTATATTATGAAAAAATTACTTGCGTCTGCGTAACATTTTTAGCTCACTTGGCGTTTTAAGTGATTGGAAAGAATAAACAATAAATGCACAAAACTGTACGCGCCACTATCACTCTTTTTGTCTTATTTTTGCTGTCGAGCAATTTGCGTTTGTCGGCGCAAGAGTTTCGGGTACAAATAGCGGCTCATATTGATTCGCTGCCCAAGTCTTTTTTTGGAAAAAAAGAAGTCGGCGAAGTTTCGGTAAATACAGACCAAAACGGCATTTATCGCTACCACATCGGCGAATTTCGGACGCGCACAGAAGCCGAAAAAGTCCGCCGCGAAATGGTCAAAAAAGGATTCCCAAATGCGCAAATCATCGACTTGGAGGAGCAGCGTGCGCTTTGCGGTACGCCCTGCCCCTACATCACCAACACGACTACTTTCATCAGCTCGACGACCGAACAGCTTTTTTTGAGAACTATTTATTTCGACTACAACAGCGCGCAGATACGCAACAATGCAAAAACTGAATTGGACGAAATGTATAAAAATCTGCGCGATAATCCGACCTACATCGGGCAAGTCATCGGTCACGCCGACGCAAAAGGCTCCGCTATCCAGAATATAGACATTGCTACTCGCCGCGCCCGCACAGCTCGTAACTACCTGATAAACAAGGGAATACCAGCCTACCGCTTCAAAACTCGCGTCTTCGGCGACTCCTCTCCAGTCACCATCAACACAGATGCGATTGGCAACGACTCGCCCGAAGGCAGACAGTACAACCGCCGAGTAGTGCTGGTTATTTTGGACTCCAAAGGCGAAATTATCCACGATTGGACGCACAAATAAGTAGTGAAAAGTACGCATCACTCGTCCCGCCAACTTTTCTATTGAGGCACTTTGCTTCTTTTTCCGAAATAAAATCATACTTTTGCCTTTTGGGAACGCGTCTAAAATAAGCTACTTATTTTTTCTTCATTCCTTATTCTACCTAAAAACAAGATTTTAAAAAATGCGAATAGCGATTGATATGGACGAAGTAATGGCAGATGCAGTCAAAAAAATCTGTGCTTGCTACGAAAATGAATTTGGAATCCACCTGACTGACCACGACATGGCAGGCAAACATTTTTCCAAAATAGTGCCGCCCGCCCACGCCCAACTCATCAAAAAATGGCTGCATACGAAAGGATTTTTTCGTGATTTTGAGGTAATAGAAGGCAGCCAAGCGGCAATCAAGCAGCTAACTGATGCGGGTCACGATATTTTTATTACTACCGCCGCTATGGAGTTCAAATATTGTTTGGAGGACAAATACGAGTGGTTGGAGGAGCATTTTCCTTTTCTTACTTGGCACCAGATGGTGTTTTGCGGCAGCAAAAAGATACTAAACGCCGATTATTTGGTGGACGATAATCCTATTAACTTTGACGGATTTGTGGGGCAAGGTTTGCTCTACACCGCTCATCACAACCTAAACGAAACGCGCTTTCCGAGAGTCAATAACTGGGCGGAAGTGCTGGGAATAAATAATAAGCCTTGAACAACAAATACCGAATCCTGAACAAGGAACACCGAATATCGAAATCCGACGCAATTCAAGAAGCTGTTTCTAAATAATTTTAGGTAAGTTCCTACACTTAAATAGATGACATTTAATATTCGACATAATTCGTTGATTTTCAATAGTTTATGATGACTCAAAATTAAAAACTAAAAACTTATAACTACTTAGATAATAATCTGTCCATATTCGTCCTTTTAACTTACGAATACGTCTATAATAAATCATACAAATTTTCTTTTTTTCATTTTTCAAATTATCGCTTTTATTACCTAAAATATTTGTCACGAAAAATTACTTTTTTTATTTTTTAAAATATTCGCAGTCAGAATTTTAAATTTTTAATTAACTTTGTCAAAATCTCTAACTAATTTTAAGATAAGTTCTTACACTTAAATAGATAACATTTAATATTCGACATAATTCATTGATTTTCAATAGTTAATGATGGCTCAAAATTAAAAACTAAAAACTTACAACTTCTCAATAAGATAATGAAATCAAACCTAATTTTGGCATTTTGCCTCTTTTTTATCTCCCAAACTGTCTTCGCACAAGACGAGAAAGTTCCTTTTGACGGCATTGATGCGACTTGGCAAAACGGCAGCGACCGCCGAGACAGCTCTGTATTCAAAGGTATGAAATATTTTTCGCCGAGCGTTTTGGTAGATGTCAATTACACCCATTCGTTCAGCAATCCCAACGATAATACGGTAGTTGGTTCGACTGCACTGGCACGCAACAACGAGGTGCAGGTTTCGGCGGTGCATTTCGGCGGAGATTTTGAGTACGAAGGAGCGCGGGCGCGGATAATGACGCAGTTCGGTACTCGCTCCACCATCGTACCGAGAAATGATTTTAGTGTTTATCGCGGTCAATACGAGTTAGCCAATGCGTACCGTTATTTGAGCGAGGCGTATGCGGGCTATCACATCAAAAAATGGTACGGAATAAATATTGACGCTGGAATGTTTATGTCTTATTTGGGTTTAAATTCCTACTATCAAGCCGAAAATTGGGAGTATCAAGCCTCTTTTACGTCGGACAATACGCCTTGGTTTTTCAACGGGCTGCGGATACAAATGTTCGTGAGTAAGCACCTAAAAATCGAACCTTGGATAATCAACGGCTGGCAAAGTTACGGCAAATTCAACGCAATGCCCGGAATCGGCGGAAATATCACTTGGAATCCCAATGATAATTTTAAAATACTCACCAACAATTATTATGGCTCGGACGCGGCAGGAATACCAGCGCGCAAAAGGTTTCACTCGGACAACAGTATTCTTTACAAGTATTACAACAATCCCAAATCGAGCGGCATTACCAAAATGGCTTTTTCTCTGACGGGCGATTTTGGGTTTGAAAAAGGCGGCGGCGTAAATGGATTTACGTCTGGCGACAGCGCGCAAGGTCCAGCGCAATACTTTTTGAGCCTAATGTTTTACAACAGAATGTGGTTTGCCAATAATAAATTGGCGTGGACGATAGGCGGAGGACTGATGAAAAATCCGGGTCGCTATTTGGTGCTGTACCCGACGGGGCAGGCGAGTCCGTTGCCCAACCCGCTCAATCCCACTCAAACATCGGGCGCGTTTCCGTTTAGTGCCAACGTGGGCGACCAGTTTCAGGGTTGGGATTGCTCCACGAACATTGACTTTATGCCTACTCAAAATCTGACTTTTCGATTTGAGTATGTGCATCGGGAGTCGAGTATTCCTTATTTTGCAGGAAAAGGCGGCGTTACTTCCCAAACTGGTTACGCCACTACGCCTCTGGCAGCCAACTGGCGACCCGATTTGGTGAAAGCAGAGGACAGAATTATTTTGGCTTTGCTTTTTAGATTGTAAAGAAAAGTTGCTAAAAGCCAAAAAAAGGCGTTGATTTTATAGAAATCAACGCCTTTTTTAATGCGATAAATACAATTTTTTTCTAAAATTTCACGGTTATTCCGCCCAAAATATTGATTCCATAGACTGGATAGCGATACCATCGGCTGGCTTTGTTGTTCAGTAAGTTGTTGATATCCAAGAAGATACCAAAATTTTTACCGATACTGTACTCTGCGCCCGTACTCAAATCAAAGAGTGGATTGAGGCGATTGACTTGCTTACTTTCTGTTTTGTAAGTGCCGCCGTTCATGAAGTAAAGCTCCGCTTTGAGGCGCAGTTTTTTGTCGGCAAGTAAATATTTTCCCGAAAAATTTGTTTCCAACGAAGGCAAATGCCACGCTTTTTGTTGTGTTTTGGGCGAATAAATATTTTGGCTCAATGTAGCAATCAACTCTAAATTTTCGATTGAATTCACTTTCACAGAGCCTTTGACATTCACCATATTCACATCGTCATAAAGCACTCTGAACCGCTTAAAATCTGAACTGTCGTTCAAGAAAAGTGCCAAATTTTTTGTACTTTTGTAACCCGCTTGCAACTGATAATCAAACACTTGCACATTTCCTTTCACGCCCCCATAGATGTCCGAATACTGCGTATTTTTGAGTGGAATACCACGAGTTTGAAGGAACGGATTGTAAGTGCTGAGGCTTCTGAACGTATTTTTTTGCAAATCTCCCTGCCAGCCTGCAAAAGCGGTAAGTTGGTTGCCCGCAATATTTGCAGTGGCTTCTATATTTGGAAAAATCTTAAATTCATCGTTGTTGGATACTAAATTCACACCCGCTTTTATGCTGAACACGTCGTGGTGGTACGCAATGCTTGGCTGAATATAAAT
>JAYUHK010000041.1:0-7176 GCA_043767025.1 Saprospiraceae bacterium
TCTGACTTGTCTTTTGAGCCAAAACTGCGTTAGATTTTCGTTACGATGCACGGCATCGCGCCTCAAATCTGCCTTGTTTTGACCCAAAATTCTGCGTCACAATATTCAGTACCTTATTTTCTCTTCATTCCTAACTCTAATTAATCTCAAATATAAATATATTTATTTTGCAAATGTGACGAAATAGCCCTAATATTGCAAAAAGATTACATTCGTAAATTGACTTAAAAAAATAATATTTTAAAAAATGGCTATAGATTTGGCATTTATTTTGTTGGCGGGCTATGGATTTTATACTGGTTATTACAAAGGAATTATTCAGACGATTTTTTCGGCAGTTTCTGTCATCTTTGGTCTTTTGATTGCTTTTAAACTTTCCGCAGCGACCACCCGAATGCTCGAAACAACCTTTGAAAGCAACCACCCAATGATGTTTCCGGCTGGTTTCGCGCTTACTTTTCTGACGGCATTGCTGCTTTTTCGACTGATTTCCAAGGGATTGGAGGGCGTAGTGCAGACGGTACACCTCAACGCTATCAACCGAATAGCGGGCGGCGCGGTCTTGGCGGGCGGGATTACGCTGCTTTTGAGCGTCTTACTTTGGTTTGGAGATACAGCTGGTTTGTTGGGCGAAAGACTCAAAAACGAGTCACAAACCTATCCTTTTTTGCAAACTATTCCTGACAAAGCGAGAAATGTGGCGATGATAGGAAAGCCAATTTTTATGGATTTTTGGGAAAAATCCTCTTCGACACTCGACCGTTTTCAGCACCTCAACAACGGTTCCGCCAATCCTGATATTTATAATCTGAACGATGAGCGACAAGCAGCGCGGCAAAAAAATTCTTCTCGTAGATAATTACGACTCGTTTACTTACAATCTTTACGATTATTTGCTACGGCTCGGCGTTGCTTGCGAGGTCGTGCGCAACGATGCGATGACTTTGCAGGAGTTCAAAAGCCTAACTTTTGACGGCTTGATGCTGTCTCCGGGACCCAAAACTCCCCGCGACGCAGGGCATTTGATGGCACTTATCGAATATTTTTTTGATAAAAAACCAATTTTGGGCGTTTGTTTGGGTCATCAAGCTTTGGGCGAATTTTTTGGCGCAGAATTAATCCGCGCCACAGTCCCCGTGCACGGCAAAACTTCTCGCATTTTTACAGTAAAACACCCGCTTTTTGACGCTTTGCCTGCCGATTTTGAAGTCATGCGCTACCATTCTTTGATACTAAAAAATTTAGAAAATACCGATTTGCAGGCTATCGCGACGACGAGCGAAGGCGAAATAATGGCACTTTGCCACCGCAATCTGCCTATTTGGGGCGTACAATTTCACCCCGAATCTATCCTGACCGAACATGGTTTGCCGATGTTGTCAAATTGGGTAAAAAGCCTATAATTAACAAATAAAATATCGTGTTAAGCTCTTGCCACAGCACCTACTTTGGATATTGCGGATAAAATCTTGGCGTACAACTCCTCCGATTGGTAGGGTTTGCTCAAATATTCGGCAATTCCCAACTCCCGACAACGCTCCATTTCCTGCTTACTGCCCGACGGACTCATTGCCACAATCGGAATATCGCTGCGTTCTCTGATGCGTTTAGCGGCTTCCAATCCGTCCATAATTGGCATTTGTAAGTCCATCAATATCAAATCGTAGTCGGAATTTTTAGATTTTTCGACACAAATAAGTCCGTTTTCGGCTATATCAATCGTAATTTTTTCGGACCAATTCTGGAGTATTTTTTTGAGCGCGATTTGGTTCAAAAAATGGTCTTCGGCGATGAGTATTTTTAAATTTTTTGGCAGCGCGACGGAGTTCGCCACAGGTGCCGCAGACGGCGTGGGCAAGCGAAGCGGCGCAATAAAAGTGAACTGCGTGGTGCCGCTGTCGCGGTTTTGCACCTCCAATCCGCCGCCCATCAAACGGGCGATTTTGGCGGCTACTCCGAGCATCAACTCCAAACCGAGTTCAGCATTTTTTGGTCGTTCTTCGAGGAATTTTTCGGACTGGTTCAACGCCTTCAAGCGAGCTGCTGACAGGATTTTTCCTTTATATTTGAACGTAAAATGCAGTTTTGTGTCCGCCTCCGATGCCTCCGAAACGTTTATCCGAAACATCAATTTAGCACCTTCGCTGGCAGCTAATTTTACAATTTCTTGCGACATATTATTGATAGCCAAGCTCAAATAGCGCGCATCGCCGATTAGTTTTTCGGGAATATTTTCGTCAATTTCGGTACTTAATATCAAGTCGTGTTTGACTGATTTTAGTTTGGTAAATTGTAAAATATTATTAATAAAATTCGGACTATCAAACGGTTCGCTTTCTAAAATAGTATGATAATCGCCCGAAATCAATGATTTATTGGAGAGGTCGCCGTTGAGCATCGAGAGTTGTTCCAACACCGATTTTAGCTGCATAATCTGGCTTTTTACCGTCGCATCTTTGCGGTATTGCTCCAAAACGCCAACCGTTTGCGACAGCCCCGCGAGGGCAGGATAAATATGGCTGCAAATTTCGCTTTGCAAATTTTCCTTTATTTTGGTGGCTTGCACCGCAAACATTTTATCCTGATTGAGTTGTTCTTGCGCCTTGATGGGAGTCAAATCCTGCACCGAACCGAACATCACCAATTTGGAGGTAGTTTCGTCAAAATATATTTTTGCAAACAAGCCAAAATACCGAATGTGAGAGCCTTCCAAAATTATTCGATGCTGTAAAATACGGCTTTTACCGTCTTTTACGATATTTTCAAAAAATAATTCTACTTCTTGTTTGTCCTCCCGATGGACGTATTTGAGGTAAGTCGCTACCGACGCATCTACGCTATTTGGGATAAAACCGAACAAGCGATAAAGCTGGTCAGACCAAATCATTTCGTTGCTTATCAAATCCATCTGCCAACTTCCAGTATTTGTAAGTTGTTCATTTTCAATGAGTTGCTTTTCTATTTTTCCAATTTTTTGAATCAAACTGTGTGTGTGCTGATTTTCTTTGAACTGCTTTTGGGCGTAGCTGATGGATTTTTGGAGCATTTTTCCGTCAAATTGTCCTCGCAGTAGCACGTCATGTGCGCCAGCTTTCGCGAGTTGGATAGGCACTTGCACCTCCCGCGAGTCGGTGGTGCAGACTATCGGGATTTGGAGCGTCAGCTCCGAAAGTTTTGCAAAAATAGTCGTGCGCGCGCTGCCTACCGCCGTGTCGGGTGCAGCAGCGTCGAGGATAAAAATATCGAAAGTTTGTTGCCCCAGAGCCAGCATACTTTCGTTCAAAGTCGTGAAATAAGTTAGGTCGTGTTTGGAGTTGCTTTCGCGGAGCAGCGTCTTGAAGGCTTGCACTTGCCCCAAGCTCTCTGCCGCAAGCAAAATGCGGAGTGATTGGTTCGAAATCATTGTGTGTGTGAGAATTTTGTTTTTAAAAATATACAGAAAATCAAGTCTTCATCTCGCCGATGCAGTTATTTTGTTTAAAATAAATAGTTTGAAATGAATTTTTGTCTGAATAGCAAAAAACAATAGGAAGAGAATCCTATGCTGTCGTGTTGGTTTGTTGGGACAAAGATAAGCAATTTTTTTGGGCTTGCAAATTTTTTACCAAAAAAATAGAAAAAAAAACTTGGGAATGATTGATTCTAATCTGGCAGAAAAAATGGGCAACTTACTCTGGATACATTTTTACTCACATTCTCAAATAACAATTTGCTTTTTGTTCTAAAAATTCCTTAATTTTGTGAAAATATTGAACGCATGGTTGAAACAAAAAAATTGGAAGCGCATTTTTCACAATTCAGACAAAAAACCGTTGGAATTGGGCAAAATTTTATGTCACATTTTGGTCAAAAAAATATCGTTTATGCCGATTGGATTGCGTCGGGGCGGCTCTACGCACCGATAGAAAAAAAAATGCTGGAGGATTTCGCGCCTTTCATAGGAAATACGCACACCGAAACCTCCGTGACGGGTACCAGCATGACGCAAGCCTACAACAAAGCTCGCCAGATTATCAAGCAACACGTCCGCGCTAATGCCGACGATGTGCTGATTTGTTGCGACAGCGGCATGACGGGCGCAGTCAATAAATTGCAGCGAATCTTGGGTCTAAAAGTTCCCGAAAAGTTCAGAAATCAATTAGAAGTGAGCGACGCAGAACGCCCCGTCGTGTTTATCTCCCACATGGAACACCACTCCAACCAGACTTCTTGGCTCGAAACGCTCGCCGACGTAGTGACCATCGCGCCTACACTCGACGGCTTGATAGACCTCCAACAACTCCGTGTTTTGCTCCAAAAGTATGAGCATCGCCCAATCAAAATCGCCGCCATCACGAGCTGCTCCAACGTCACGGGCATCGTCACGCCTTTCCACGAAGTGGCAAAAATAATGCACGCCGTCGGCGGACTTTGTTTCGTGGATTTTGCCTGCTCCGCGCCCTATGTGCCTATCAATATGCACCCCGAAGGCGACGAAACGGCGAGTTTGGACGCTATTTATTTCTCTCCGCACAAGTTTCTCGGCGGACCGGGAACTTCTGGCGTGCTGATTTTTCATTCCAAAATGTACCGCAATGCCGTCCCCGACCACCCGGGCGGAGGCACCGTGACGTGGACCAATCCATGGGGCGGACACCATTATATACAAGATATCGAAGCGCGTGAGGACGGTGGCACGCCGCCGTTTTTGCAGACTATCCGCACCGCACTCGCCATTCGGCTCAAAGAGCAAATGGGCGTAGAAAATATTCTCGCCCGCGAGCATCAATTACTCGAAAAAGCTTTCGCTCGGTTCGATACCATAAAAAATATTCACCTTTTAGCGACCCAACATCGCAACAGAATTGGTGTAATTTCGTTTTATGTCAAGGATTTGCACTACAACCTGTGCGTCAAGCTGCTCAACGACCATTTTGGGGTTCAGGTGCGTGGCGGCTGCTCTTGCGCGGGGACGTACGGGCATTATTTGCTCAACGTGACTCCCGAGTATTCGCGTGGCATTACAGACAAAATAGACGGCGGAAATCTTACCGAAAAGCCCGGCTGGATTCGGCTTTCGCTGCACCCGATAATGACCGATGCCGAATTAGATTTTGTGATGGACGCAATCGAGGAGGTCGCCAAAAATTTCCGAACTTACGCCGAAGACTACGAATACAGCAACAAACACAACGAATATTATCTCAAAAAAGGTGAAATCCACGCATTAGATTTAGAAAAATGTTTTGCAATGTAATGTCTGTTTTTTTAATTTTTTAACGATGAAAAAATCTAAAATTCTGTTTTTCTTGCTCATTTTTAGCACTATTTTTAACTTATCTGCCCAAAATAATTCGAATATTCTTATAAAGTTGGATAGTTTGCCTTCTGATATAAGTGGGGAAGACCTCATAGGGTATCAAAAAAAATTATCAAACTTGTCAGCCAACGAATCTTTTGAGTTCATCAGATTCAAGAATTTAGACCAGCTCAACTTAACTCATCAAGTGACTCTAAAAGTACCTGATGCCACAGAGTCGCACACATTCAAAGAGCAATATACTGAATATACGAATTATGAAGATTTCTATTGGTCTGGCGAAGATGAAAACGACCCACGCTATCGAGTGCAACTTTCTGTATTGGGTGGATATATATCTGGAAAAATAGAGTGGGCAGATAAGGTTTATGTGATTGAACCCTTATCACCTAAATACCATTTATTAAATGCTATCAATCGCAGTGATATTAAGTCTGGCTGTGGCACTGGACCTTCCAGTTATGACACTAAACATTAAATAAATTGCCCTCAAACGGGTTCGTTTACGAAAATTTGTATCAATCAATAGGACGAAAATATTTATTAAACAATGAAAAATAACTTTTTAGCTTTATTTTTTGCAAAAAATAATTCAATTCGGTGCGCCAAAATAGGTCTAAAAGTCTTGCTTGGAGTCGCAGCCATAAGTTTCGCAAGTTGCCGCAGAGAGCCGCCTGTCATTGACGTTCCGGGCAGTGGTGACCTGACTTCGATTGAGTACGCGCCTACGCCCGACACCATCAAAGCTCCGCCGCTTTTCCCCAAAATGGTCATTCCTGTCGGCAATCCGATGACCAAACAAGGCGTTGCACTCGGGCGACGCTTGTTTTATGACCCAATTTTGTCGTCGGACAGCAGTTTATCTTGTAGCAGTTGCCACAAAATGGCGGGAGGATTTACCGACAATCAGGCGTTGAGCAGGGGCGTGTTGGGCTTGGCGGGCAAGCGCAGTGCCATGTCCCTCGAAAATGTCGGTTTTTATACCAAAGGTTTGTTTTGGGACGGGCGAGTTTCGACTCTCGAGCAGCAAGCCGAAATGCCTATCACAGACCATTTAGAAATGAACGAATCTTGGGACAGAGCAATCGAAAAACTGCGCCGTCACAGCGATTATCCAAAATATTTTCGCGAAGCGTTTGGGATAAAAAATAAATCTGAAATATCTAAAGAGTTGGCAGTCAAAGCCTTATCACAGTTTGAGCGCACCATCGTCAGCAGTGGAAAAGCAAAATACGACCGTGCGCCACTTCCTTTTGGTCAAGGCGCGTATCAGTATTCGGACGACGAAATAGCGGGAAAAGGACTTTTTTTCAATGAAGACGGCTTTCGAGACGCGCAGTGCGGACACTGCCACAACGCGCCGCTTTTTACGACCAATGAGTTTTTGAACAATGGTTTGGACAGCGTGGCGGATTTAGATAATTTTTTGGACAAAGGATTGGGAGGTTTTTCTGGAAAAAAATTAGACAACGGAAAATTTCGTGTCACGTCGCTGCGAAATATAGAATTTTCTGCGCCCTATATGCACGACGGACGGATGCAAACTTTGGAGCAAGTGATGGAGCATTATCATTCAGGTGGCAAAGGCTCCGACAATATCTCGCCGCTCGTAAAATCTATTCCATTGGCGAAGCTCACGCCGACGGAAATCCAGCAAATTATCGCATTTATGAAAACATTGAGCGACACAACTTTACTCAATAATCCAGCACTCAAAAGTCCGTTTTGAGTTTTTATTCTTTTGGGAAAAATATTTTGCGCAGCTAAAAACTAAAAACTAACTCATGTTACGCAAGGATATTAAATTGACTTTTTTGAATTTAGACTTGTAGCTATTTACTTGGTCTTTGTCACTTTTTTTCTTGATAAAAAAAGTA
>JAYUHK010000042.1:0-5451 GCA_043767025.1 Saprospiraceae bacterium
CTGAAAGAAAACTACCGTTCTACACAGCCTATTTTGGATATTTCTACCAATTTAATCAGTCACAACACAGTAAGAATTGTATCTTATTTAGACGGAGTCGAAAAAAAGCTTTTGGCAGCCAAGCAGCCTATTTTGAGTGAGCCAAAATTGCCACAAATCAATGTTTATCAGACTGTCATAGAAGAGTCGGCAGCCATAGTGGAGCAAATTTTTCAACTCCAAATGAAGGGAGTTTCGCTGCCCGAAATCGCAATTATTTACAACAAACACAAACAATCATCGCTGATTATCAGGCTGTTAGAGCGGCGCGGTATTCCGTATCAAACCAAAAAACCCATCAATATTTTGGACGAGCCGTTGATGCAGCAAGTCAGCACCGCGCTGCAATATGTGGAGGCGGAGCTTCGGCAGCCATACAGTGGCGAGTCGTTGATTTTTCGCTTGATGTACCTTCGTTTTTGGGATATATCCACCAAAGATTTGGCAGCATTGAGCTTCGCTATTGGCAATAAAAACAACAGAGAAAGCACGTTTTTTTGGCGGGACGCACTTTCGGACACCGCTTTTTTGGAGCAATTGAACCTCGCTAATAATTCAAAAATATCAAATTTTGTGACATTTTTTGAAAATTTGATTGCTGAAGCCGCCGATTTGCCTATCCACGCGCTCGTGGAGCGTTTGCTCAATCGCAGTGGTTGGCTGTCGTGGCTCATGCAGCAACCGCAAAAAGTATGGAATTTGCAGTTGCTCAACACGTTGTATGATTTTTTGCACAAAGAAACTACTCGCAACCCAAACCTCAACCTTTCTCTTTTTGTCGAATTATTGGACAAAATGAATGCTCAAAAACTTTCATTGCCAATCCAAAAAACAATAGAAAATGGCAAAGGTGTGACATTGCTCACAGCACACGCTGCCAAAGGTTTGGAGTTTGAATATGTTTTTGTGATAGACGCGTTGGAAGAAAGTTGGGGGGCTGGACGCGCAAATACCAGTCAATTCAAACTTCCCGACACGCTTACTTTTTCTGTCTCTCAAGACCCAGAAGAAGCGCGCCGACGGCTTTTTTATGTAGCTCTTACTCGTGCCAAAACTCACTTATCCATTTCCTACAGCTTGTTTTCGGCGGCTGGCAAAGAGCAACAAAGATTATCTTTTATTGACGAAATACATAACTTATTTTCATCTATCGAGTTGATTAACAACAGTTTAGAGATGGACGAACTGATAGAAACACATCGCTTGTTGCTGCAAGAAAACGAGAATCCGAACTATATCGAAGTGACGAAAGAGCAGCTCGAAAAAATGTTGGAGGGCTTCGCTTTGAGCGTCACTGCGTTCAACAGTTTTCTGCGATGTCCGTTGATTTTTTACCACGAACACGTCCTGCGGCTGCCGACGGCGTTCAGTTCCAATGCGGTTTTTGGTACAGCGATTCACGCTACTTTGGAGTGGACGGCGATGAAAATTCGGACTTCAAAAGAAAAAATTTATCCAAATTGTGACGAAATAAAAGCGCAGTTCAAACATTACCTACAAAAGCAGCGCGCGCGCCTCTCCGCCGCCGATTTTGAACGCCGATTAGCGATAGGATTGCAGCTTCTCGAAAAATATTACGAGCAAGAACTTCCCAAATGGAAGAAAATTCTCCAATTTGAGTACGCTATCCGAGCGGTAGAAATTCAGGGCGTTCCTATCACAGGGACGATAGACAAAATCGAGCTTTTGGAGGGCAATGTAGCGAATATCGTGGATTATAAGACAGGCAAATTGACGTTAGAAGCGGTCGCGGCGCGAAATCCGAAAAAGCCGAAATCCATCGGCGGCGACTATTGGCGGCAACTTTATTTTTACAAAATCCTCTACGAAGCCTCTCGCCAACGGCAAGTCGCTGTGGCGAGTGGCGAGATTTCGTATGTTTCGCTCAATGGCAAATCCGAATTTGACAGAAAGACGGTCGTTTTTACGGCGGAAGACGAACATTTCGTAAAAAATCTGATGCTCGAAACCTATCACAAAATTATGCGTTTTGAATTTGACAAAGGTTGCGAAAAACCTAACTGCTACTGGTGCAATTTCGTCCGCCAACAACACACAACGCCCGACACTTTCAACGACGGCAACGCCGAAGATTTGGACGACGAGTAATTTTTTTATCCAATATGTTCAACAAAATCATAAAAGCTGTTTTTATTTTTCCTATCCGAATCTATCAATGGACGCTTTCGCCCTTGCTCGGAGCCAATAAATGCCGCTACCAGCCGACTTGCTCGCACTACATGATAGCAGCCGTCTACGAATGGGGCGTTTTGCGCGGCAGTTGGATAGGTTTTCGCCGCATTTTGAGGTGCCACCCTTGGGGCGGACACGGCTTCGACCCCATACCGAAGAAAAAGAAAGATTGAAAACGCGTTGCAATCTTATTTTTTCTTAATTCCTAATCAAAAAAATAAACGTAATTTTGACGAATAAAAAAGCCAATTTATCGTTTTCCAAAAAGAAGTAATAATTTCTTTTTGTGCGAATTAATCTTTTTTTACAAAAAATGACACTAAAACTTATTACCGCTTTTTTTAGCCTATTTTTCCTGACTGCTGCCTGTGCGTCTGCGCAAATTTCTACCGAACAACAGCGACAGTGGAAATGGGTCAAAGGGCAAAAATACAGCAAAATCGCTATCGGAAAAGACACTTTTTTGACCGTAGAGTTTCCCGATTTGCCCGTCACGAGCAACCGGGTTTTTAAGGACGAAGCGGAGCAAAATCTGTACTGGAAGTATCGTCGTTATGCACCGATGGTGTATCCGTATGCGTTGGAAGCGGTCAAAAATTATAGGGAATTGCAAGAAGAATCCAAAAATTTGGACGAAGACGGACGGCGCGCCCTCATCAAAACTATGCAGAAAGATTTAGAAAATAGGTTCGAGAAACCTCTTAAAAATCTTTCTAAAACGCAAGGAAAACTGCTCATCAAAATGGTGGAGCGCGCGCTCGACAAGCCGATGTATTCTATCGTCAGAGAGCTGCGCGGCGGCTGGACGGCTTTTTACTGGAACGCGTTTGGCAGTTTTTATGGTTATCATCTCAAAGACGGCTACCACCGTGGCGAGGACGCTCCGATGGATTGGGTGCTCGACGAGTTTGACATTCCGAACTGATGGATTTTATCTAATCAACAACCATCGTCGCAGTGTCCAACTTTTGCTGTAAGATATGGGTTGGGAGAGTCCGATATTCGTACTGTTGAGTCCGCAGTTGCGGCACAAAACCTGCATCTCGGATAGCTTGTTGAATCCCGTCCGCCGTGAAGCGAAAGGCTGCGCCCGCCGCCGACACTACGTTTTCTTCAATCATAATGCTGCCAAAATCATTCGCGCCAGCATGCAAACAGACCTGCGCTACTTGCTTCCCGACGGTGAGCCACGATGCCTGAATATTGGTCACATTGGGCAGCATGAGCCTACTTATTGCTATCATTCGCACATACTCGTCGCCCGTGACGGTGTTCCGAGCGCGTTTTATTTTCTTCAAAATAGTGTCTTCGTCCATAAAGGGCCACGGAATAAAAGCGATAAATCCCTTCGTGTGAGCGGGCTTTTCGGACTGCACCTGACGAAGTTTTGCCAGATGCTCCATACGCTCCAAGTTGGTTTCGATGTGTCCGAACATCATGGTGGCAGAAGTCGTAATATCTAATTGGTGGGCGGCGCGCATCACGTCGAGCCACTCTTGCCCGCCACATTTTCCTTTCGATATCAGTCGGCGCACGCGGTCGTCCAATATCTCCGCGCCAGCCCCCGGCAGCGAATCCAAACCTGCTTCTTTGAGCGCGCGCAGCACCTCAATATGTGACGACTTTTCTAACTTCGTAATGTGAGCGATTTCGGGCGGTCCGAGCGCGTGTAGCTTCAAATTTGGATAAAGATGTTTCAGCTCACGAAATAAATCGCAGTAATATTTCAATCCCAAATCGGGGTGGTGTCCGCCTTGCAGCAGCAGTTGTTCGCCTCCGAATTGGAAAGTTTCCTCTATTTTTTGCTTGTATTCTTCGATGGTCGTGATGTACGATTCGGCGTGATTGGGGCGGCGATAAAAATTACAAAACTTGCAGTTGGCGATGCAAACATTGGTCGTATTGGAGTTGCGGTCAATAATCCAAGTGACAGTATTAGTGGGTACTTTGAGCTGGCGCAACGCATTTGCGGCGTACATCAAGGCAGTCGTCGGAGCATTTTCAAACAAAAAAACACCTTCTTCGGCAGTCAGCCACTCGAGGCGCAAGGCTTTTTGTAGCAAGTCATCTACGTTTTTCATCGTCATTATTTTGAGCGTTTAACAAAAAAAAGGTGCTAAAAGTTGAATATCTTTTCAACTTTCTTCTAATTCTTTTTGCATCAACTCCACATTCGCAGCATGAAATTTTCGCATCAGGCGTGGGAATTTATATTTTTCCCAAAGCTGTTGAGTATCAAAAATGCTGCCTTCGGCAATATGCTGGCGCAATGTTGTGATGTATTCGAGTGCCGAATCGCGGCGTTCTAAAAGTTCTTTTTGCGAGGTAGCGGGGTCGCCATGCCCGCCGATAAATGTCTGAATATTTGGGTATTGTGACAGTATAATATCAAATTTCGTCAGCGTTTTTTCATATTCTGTACTGCTGTGGTAGATGAACGGAAACTCGACGTTGCAGCAATAATCGCCCATCACGCAAAGGTCGAGGGAAGGAATAAGCGTCAAAATCCCATCTGGATTATGCCCAACCGCTTGATAGAACTCTAAAATCGTGTCCCCAATATGGATTTTCTCACCATCATTTTGGACGGTAATATCCACTTTGGGATACTCAATCGGATAGTCCCGAGTGATGTAATAATCATCGTCGAAGGTCAAAATTTGTTCTATAATAGCTTGTTTATCAGTATTTTGGACAAAATTTTGGGAGGCGATGACTGTTGCATTTTCAAAAGCCCGATAGCCAATAATGTGGTCGTAGTCGGAGTGCGTAAAGAGCAAATAAAGCGGTCTGTTGGCTTTCACAGCCGTCACATAGTCTTTAATTTTTTGTATCTCGTGTGGCAACCAATTTGGGTCAATGACCAACACCAAATCTGGCGTTTCGACCACTGTAGCGGTAGTCCGAAATAAGGCACTTTCAAATATTTTAAAGCGATTTTGTGACATTTTTTACTTTTTTTGTATGATAACTTATGTTACGAAAGGATTTTAAATTGACTCTTTTGAATTTAGCCTTGTAGCTATTTACTTGGTCTTTGTCACTTTTTTTCTTGATAAAAAAAGTAACCAAAAAAATCAAGTGCTCTGTATAAATTCTGAAGTTTTTGCTTAAAAATCCCGTCGGCGCACGAAAAATACTCGTCGGCTCCGCCAGACTTCAAACAGTTTTCGCTTCGCCAGACGATATTTTTGCAAAAACTTGAATTTCTACAAGGCA
>JAYUHK010000043.1:0-10943 GCA_043767025.1 Saprospiraceae bacterium
TTTTGCAAAAACTTGAATTTCTACAAGGCACGTCTGAAAAGGCAGTCACATTGTATAAAATGCTACTTGAAATTTTAGTAAAAAGATTTTTTGCGTAACATTATTTATTCAAAAAAAAATTTCAAAAAAAAATTTCGCAGGCAGCGTTGGAAGTCAGGCGGACGTTCTTAAAAAGTCAGCACTCAATCACAAAACATTCCGACTATGACCGCTACGCTTTCTTATACGCTTATTCTCGCCGTCATTTATGTCGGACGAAAAATCGTCCAAAAATCCGAAGTATCTTACTCGAACCACCGTATTAATTAGTGCGGACGTTCGTAGATTTTTAACTTCACGACTCCCCAACGCTGGAGCAAATGCCCGAAAGAAACCCGCAAAACGCCCAATCCGTACTTCATGCTGCGCGAAAAATTGATAGACGACGCTTCTTCAAAATATTTCGTCGGACAGGTGACCTCCGCAATGTGGAATCGGTGAAAAATTATTTGCGACAACATTTCATTGTCAAACACAAAATCGTCCGAATTGGCGTTGAAATTGATGCCTTCCAGCACTTCGCGACTGAACGCCCGATAGCCCGTGTGGTATTCGGAGAGTTTGTAGCGCACCAAAATATTCTGCGAAAGCGTCAAAAAGCGGTTGGCAACATACTTATAAAGCGGCATTCCACCCGACAGCGCGCCCTTGCCCAATATCCGCGACCCCAACACGACGGGGTAAAGACCTTCGCCGATGATATTGACCATCGAAGGGATAAGTTTGGGCGTATATTGGTAGTCGGGGTGCAGCATCACCACGATGTCGCCTCCTAATTCGAGAGCTTTGTTGTAGAGTGACTTCTGATTGCCGCCGTAGCCTTTGTTTTTTTCGTGCCGAATAATGTGTCGAATACCGATTTTTTCAGCCGTCGCCACAGTATGGTCGCGGCTTGCGTCGTCGCACAAAATCACCTCATCTACGAGGTCAAAGGGAATTTCTTGGTACGTTTGCTCCAAAGTCAGTGCCGCATTGTAGGCGGGCAACACGACGACGACTTTCTTATTTTTATACATTTCTCGGATTGATATTTTGGTTCCAATACAGATTCAGGCAAAGCAACTTATTCGGCGGCGGCTTCCGTTTCCTCTATTTCTTTCGGCTCTTCGAGTTTCAACTGCCCTTTGGCATGAAGAAATTTGAACCATTTTACCACTTTTTTCATATCGTTTATATGGACGCGGTCGCGGTCGTAAGTCGGCAATATCTGTGCAAAATAAGCCTTTACTTCGTCCGCAGCAGCTTTGTCGGATACTGGCGGCAACGTTTCTAACTGCGTCAGCATGGTCGCAAAAATATCTTTCAACGGCGACGAATCCTCCTCCGTGTAGATGGCTATTGAGTCCAAAGGCATAAAGTTGTGTTTGCGGAGTGCCGCGAAAGTGGTTTTGCCGTCTTCGAGGCTTTCTATCAGCAAGCCGTCTTTTCGGTTCGCTACGATTTTGAACACGCCGCTCATGCCGCCTATCACTACAAATTTTTCTAAATTCATTTTTTTTATTTTTTGTAAAATATTTTCTGCGAAAGAAGAAGACAAAAATCAAGGAATTTAATCTTTCGCGGCGCAAAGTTAATTTTTTTTCGCTAAAAATAAGCGTATGCGAATCGGAATATTGCAGCATTTTGACGCTGCGCAATATTTTCCAAATTCAATGTACTCAAAAAATCAACAATATATCTATTTTTGTGTTTGAATGTTCGGTGTTATGGGAAAAATATAAAACTTTATACAAACCAAAAAAGAGAATTTTGTCGAAAAAAATAATTGTCATCGGGGCTGGATTTGCGGGAATGGCGGCGGCTTCGTGTTTAGCCAAGCAGGGACACGACGTGACGCTGTTAGAAAAAAACGATGTGGCAGGCGGACGCGCTCGCAAGTTTGAGGCAGACGGCTTTGTGTTCGATATGGGTCCGTCGTGGTATTGGATGCCCGAAGTTTTTGAGGAATATTTTGCTATGTTTGGCAAAAAAGTAGGTGATTTCTACGATTTAATCCGTTTAGACCCGTCCTACACAATTTTTTTTGGAGAAAATGACGAGATGAAAGTTCCTGCCAAGATGGACGAACTTTGCGCTATGTTCGACCGCTACGAAGCGGGAAGCAGCCAGAATCTGAAGAAATTTTTGGCGGAAGCCAAATACAAATACGAAGTCGGCATCAAAGAATTTGTCCGAAAACCCGGTCACACAATCCTCGAATTTGCGGATTGGCGAGTGCTGGCGAGTCTGTTTCGCTTGCAAATGTTTCAGTCCATGTCGTCCTACGTCCGCAAGCTGTTCAAGAACGAAAAGTTGCTTCAGCTTATCGAGTTTCCAGTGCTTTTTTTGGGAGCTACGCCCGCCAACACGCCCGCTCTGTACAGCCTGATGAACTACGCCGATATGTCGCTCGGCACTTGGTATCCGATGGGTGGAATGCACAAAATCGTGGAGGGAATGGTCGCGGTTGCCGAAAGTCTGGGGGTCAAAGTACGGCTCGGCGAGGAAGTCAGTGAGCTAATCGTCGAAAAAAACAGTGTCACAAAAGTCGTCACTCAAAACGCTACTTACGAAGCCGATTTCGTAGTCGGTGGCGCAGATTACGAACACATCGAGCAACATATTTTAGCTCCGCAATACCGCCGCTACACCAAAAAATACTGGGACAGCCGCACGATGGCTCCCTCTTCTTTGCTCTTTTATATTGGGGTCAATAAGCGTTTGAAAAATCTCCAACACCACAATTTATTTTTTGATACCGACTTCAATCTTCACGCAGAAGAGATTTATGACCGCCCGACGTGGCCCACATCGCCGCTTTTTTATGCCTCCGTGCCGTCTTTGACGGACTCGACGGTGGCACCCGAAGGCTGCGAAAATCTGTTCGTTCTTATCCCAGTCGCGCCCGACTTGGAGGACACGGACGAGCGGCGAGAGCGATATTTCAACATCGTTTTGGAGCGGCTGGAAACGCTGACACAGCAAACAATCCGACCAAATATTATTTTTCGGAGAGATTTTGCGCACCGAGATTTCAAAAATGACTACCACGCTTTCAAAGGAAATGCCTATGGATTGGCAAATACGTTGCTCCAAACGGCGATTTTGAAACCAAAAATGCGGAGCAAAAAAGTGAAAAATTTATTTTTTACTGGTCAATTAACCACGCCCGGACCCGGCGTGCCGCCTTCGCTTATCTCGGGGCAAGTAGTGGCGGACGAAATCGAAAAAGAAATTGCCAGAAAAAGCTAAAAAAAACCAAATATGAACCAGCAAAACCTATACAGCAAAGTTTGTCACGAATGTAGTAAGTTGATTACCAACCGGTATTCGACTTCGTTTTCGGCGGGAATTCGGGTTTTTAGCCCACAGTTGCGGCAGCCGATTTATGATATTTACGGCTTTGTCCGCTTCGCAGATGAGATTGTAGATACTTTTCACGGCTTCGACAAATCTACTTTGCTCGACCGGTTCGAGCACGAAACTTACCAAGCCATCGAGGAGGGAATCAGCCTCAATCCTGTGTTGCAGGCGTTTCAGGAAGTCGTCCGCACTTACCACATCGAGCGAGAATTGATAGATGCTTTTTTGGCTTCGATGCGCATGGATTTGCATTTCAACACCTACAACGACTCACTTTACAAGCAATATATTTACGGCTCGGCGGAGGTCGTCGGGTTGATGTGTCTGCGTGTTTTTATGGCGGACAATGAAGGCGGCTACGAAAGGCTCAAAAGTTCTGCTTGCGCTTTGGGGGCGGCATTTCAGAAAATAAATTTTCTTCGCGATATGAAAAGCGATTTTGACGAGCGGGGGCGGGTTTATTTTCCGGGTATTGATTTTACGCGTTTCGACAATCAGCAAAAGCAACTCATTGAGGCGGACATTCAGGCGGATTTTGATGCAGGACTTGCGGGCATTCGCCAGCTTCCCAAAGGTGCGCGCTTGGGCGTTTATGTTGCTTACGTTTACTATATCAGTTTGTTTGAAAAAATTAAAAAATCCAACGCCGAGCGCGTCAAAATAGAGCGAATCAGAGTCGGCGACACCCGAAAAGTGGTGCTTCTTTTCAGTGCCACTGCGCGCCACCAACTCAACTGGTGGTAAGTTTTGCGACAGCTAAAAATAAAAAAAATAAGAGCCGACTTTGCCTCCCAACAAAATCGGCTCTCCTTTCGGCTTTTCAAGCTAAAAGCGTGAGTTGCGAAACCTCTTTTGGCGACACAAAAAACGAAAAAAACTTCACTTCTATTTCAGTTAAGGAACGCGTCCAAAATACACTAATCACTTTTTTTTCGTTCCTGATGCTCTCCAGCACACTGTCAGTTACTATTTCTTAACGATGCAAAGGTAAGGGCGACTCATTCTTTATCCGTCCTCGTGATTTGTTTTTTGTGACACAGTTTTTTGCCCAAAACATATACTTTAACGAATATGTTGTTCAAAAAATATTTTTTTTGAACACACAACAAAGGTATTTTTTTAAAAAAAATTGTCATTCTGTCAGTTTTTTTACTTGGCACGTTGTTTGGCAAATACAAGTATATTGTTTAACAAAAATACAAATAATTATGCAAAAAGGTACGATTTCTGTCCAGACAGAAAATATATTTCCTATCATCAAACAGTTTCTTTATTCCGACCAAGAAATATTTTTACGCGAGCTGATTTCTAACGCCGTAGATGCTACTACCAAGCTCAAAACGTTGTCTTCCAAAGGCGAGCCGACGGGCGACATTACGGACACTACCATCGAAATTATCCTCGACTCCGACGCAGGCACGCTCACCATTCGCGACAAAGGCATCGGTATGACCGCCGAAGAAGTTGATAAATATCTCAACCAAGTGGCGTTTTCGAGTGCCGCCGATTTTTTAGAAAAATACAAAGGCGAAGCGATTATCGGACATTTTGGCTTGGGATTCTATTCCGCTTTTATGGTTTCGGACACAGTTACGGTTGTCACAAAATCCTATACCCAAAATTCGGAAGGTGTGACATGGATTTGCGACGGAAACCCTGAATATTCGATAGAAAAAAATGAAAAAAATTCGCGTGGAACGGATATTATTCTCAAAATAAGCGAAGAAGCAAAAGAATACCTCGAAAAAAGCCGCATCGAAACTCTGTTGGAAAAATATTGTAAGTTTCTACCAGTACCCATAAAGTTCGGTACAAAGACCGAAAAAGTCTTCGCCAACGACGACGACGAAACCGGAACGGACGTAGAAGTGGATAATATCG
Source organism: Saprospiraceae bacterium (assembly GCA_043767025.1). GTDB lineage: Bacteria > Bacteroidota > Bacteroidia > Chitinophagales > Saprospiraceae > JAYUHK01. The sequence goes on from JAYUHK010000043.1 coordinate 5,263, forward strand.
TCAATAATCCGTCGCCGCTTTGGAAAAAACTGCCAAGCGAACTGACGGACGAGGACTACAAAAATTTTTACAGCGAGCTGCACCCTTACAGCCCCCCGCCGCTTTTTTGGATTCATCTCAACATCGATTATCCGTTCAATCTGACGGGAGTTTTGTATTTTCCAAAACTACAAAACACGATGGAGTTGCAAAAAAATAAAATCCAACTCTACTCTAATCAAGTCTATGTGACGGACGAAGTGAAGGAAATCGTCCCCGAATTTTTGACTTTGCTGCACGGGATTATTGATTCGCCCGATATTCCGCTCAACGTGTCGCGGAGTTATTTGCAGAGCGATAAGAATGTGAAAAAAATTACGGGCTACATTTCCAAAAAAGTTGCCGAAAAACTCAACGATATTTTTAAAAATAATCGAGAAGATTTTGAGGCGAAATGGACGGACATCGGCACTTTTGTCAAGTACGGAATGTTGTCGGACGAAAGTTTTCACGACCGCGCGCTTAAGTTTGCACTCGTCCGTGACACAGCGGGAAAATGTACGCCCATCGAGGAATATCGCGACCAAGTGAAGGCTACTCAAACCGACAAACACGGCAAAATCGTCCTCCTTTACACCAACGACGTTGATGCCCACGACGCATTTATTGTGGCAGCCAAAAAGCGTGGCTACAGCGTTTTGGTGTTTGACAATATGATTGACAACCATTTTATTCAGCATTTGGAGTACAAAGTTAGTGACATTACTTTCGTCCGCGTGGATTCTGATACGGTGGATAAGTTGGTTCAAAAAGAAGAAAAGACCGAATCTGTGCTGAGCGAGCAGGAGCAATCGCAAGTAAAAGCATTGTTCGAGAAAGTGGCGGCATCGGCTGGCGCAAACGTGCAGCTGCAAGCACTTTCTCCGCAAGACGCACCCGTGACAGTCACCAAACCTGAATTTATGCGCCGAATGAAAGAGATGCAAGCGATGCAAGGCGTGAGTTTTGGCGGCGACTTTCCGGACAGTTATAACGTGGTCGTCAATACCAATCACCCGTTGGTGGCGGATAAATTGCTGAAAATGACAGATGAAATCCTGCAATCCGATACTGCAAAATACCTCACAGACCTCGCTTTGCTGCACCAAGGAATGTTGAAGGGAGCGAGCCTGACGCAATTCGTAGAAAAAAGTATTCAAAAAATTTAAGAAAATTGCTCACATCAAAAGCCGATTAGATATTTTCTAATCGGCTCTTTTATTTTCAAAAAATATTTTCGCCCTCAAATTTTTCGCCGTCCGCTCCGAAAAGTTATCTTTGTGTTTTTATTGTCAATATAGCCTGAAAAAACTAAAAACTAAAAACTAAAAACTAAAAACTAAAAACTATTTATGTCAAAAATAGATGTCATTCTCGGGCTGCAATGGGGCGACGAGGGAAAAGGGAAAATTGTAGATTTTTTAGCCGAAAAATACGATATGGTCGCTCGCTTTCAGGGCGGTCCGAATGCAGGGCATACGCTCAAATTCGACGGTAAAAAGTATGTGCTGCACACGGTCCCGTCGGGAATTTTTCGCCCGCACCTCATCAATCTCATCGGCAACGGAGTCGTGATAGACCCCGTCACGCTGCTCCGAGAGCTGAATAATTTGGACGATGCGAAAGTCGAATACCAACATCGGCTTTTGGTAGCCAAAAAAGCACACCTCATCGTGCCGACCCATCGCTATCTCGACGTGGCGAGCGAAGCCGCCAAAGGAAAAGAAAAAATCGGCTCTACCCTCAAAGGAATCGGTCCGACCTATATGGACAAAACTGGACGCAACGGCTTGCGAATGGGCGATGTGTTGCTGCCTGATTTTAGAAAAAAATACGACGCGCTGCGCGAAAAACATTTGAAGCTGCTGCGCCAATATCCGGCGGTGGAGTTTGATTTGGCAGCCGAAGAAGCGCGCTGGTTCGAGAGTTTGGAAGCCGTCAGTAAGCTGCAATTTGTAGATGCAGAATATTACATTGATGATTTTTTGAAGCAGGGAAAAAAAATCCTTGCCGAAGGCGCGCAAGGTTCTATGCTCGATATTGACTTCGGTACTTATCCTTTCGTCACGTCCTCCAACACGATTACGGCGGGAGTTTGTAGCGGCTTGGGCATCGCGCCCAACAAAATCGGCGAAGTGATAGGTATTACGAAAGCCTACTGCACTCGAGTCGGCGGCGGACCGTTTCCAACGGAGCTGCACGATGCGTCTGGTGATTTTTTGCGGACAGAAGGGAGCGAGTTCGGCTCTACGACGGGTCGCCCGCGCCGTTGTGGGTGGATTGATTTGCCGCAGCTAAAATATACAATTATGCTCAACGGCGTGACGCAGCTTGTGATGACCAAAATTGACGTTTTGAACAAATTGGAAACCATCGCCGTCGCCACCGCCTACCACTATGAAGGCTCGGACACGGACGTTGTCCCATTCGACATGAACCAACTTTCGATAGATGCGGTTTACGAAAAACATGAGGGCTGGCAGCAGTCGTTGGACGATTGCAAAACGATGGACGAGTTACCTGCGGCAGCAAAAAAATACATCGCAGCATTAGAACGCTCCCTCGGCGTACCTTTCACGATGATTTCTACCGGTCCCGAGCGCGAAAAATTACTCTTCAACTAAAAACATTCCCCTTTGGGGAAGGTCGGGTTGGGGATTCAACTTTTGAACGGATGCCGTGGCAACCATTCTTCCTCTGGATTAAGATAGTCAAAAATCGTTCCTAAAAGTCTGTTGGTCAGTGGTTTGTGGTGGCGGAGGTAACAAAACATCTCGTGTGCGACCGCTCCAACCGAACTTTTTATCTCCGATGCCGTCCGCGCAAACACGATACTGCTGGCTTGCTGCTCGATGCCTGTGGCAATAATATCGAACAACATATTGAGGTAAATTTGCTTTTCGGGGTTGAGCGTCTTGTCATATCCCAAAAAATGAGCTTCTAATTCGTCGCCATTTTTGATGGTAGAATAAAACGCAATGAGTTGATTGTCAAGGTAATATCCGACGACCTGATACGCTTCGGGCAAGTATTTTTTTAGTTCTACCAAATAATTGGGGTGCAACTGAATGGTGTTGAAGCCTGCTTCGGAGGCGATATTTTGGTAGAGTTCGTAGATGCGCGCAGCCTCTTGTGCGAGATTTGTCGCACTCAAAACCCTTTTTTCTATCGGCTCCAAACGCTTGAAAGCTCGCTTGGCGCGTATCCGATATTTCGATTGCAAATCGGATAAATAATCTTCTTGTTTTTTCCAATTTTGTGACAGCTTCATAAGCATATTTGGCTGAATCACATACTCCACAAAGCCGTTAGAAACAAGGCTTTCGGACGGCGTGTAATAATCTTTTACTACCGTAGCCGTCACCTTCGTACCTTGTTCGTTGAGGTGATTTTGGGCTTGCGTCAGCGCAGCCTCCATGAGCGCGTGAGCGGCTTCACGCTCCATATTTTCTACCCAAAATCCGTGTTCGCCTGTCAAAAGTAAGCTCCCGCAAATCAGCGTGTCGAACTCTACTTTATTGGCGACCGATTTTTTGAGATAATTGCCCAACGCAGTAACAAAACAAGATGTTTTTTGTGGAAAATGAAGACTTTTGCCGCCCTTGAAATGCAGAATTTGGCAAGCCGCCAAGCCCACGACACGAGTATTTTTTCGGAATAAAATAAATAAAAATTTCATGCCCAACGGCGGATTTTCTTCCAATGCCGTCAGATACGGCTGCTGCAAAAACAAATCGGGCGCGCTCCAACCCAACGGAATGTCAGAAAATAAATCCTCTACTTTGTCATAAAAAGCTGCGCTGAACCCGTCCTGCAACTCGGTCTGTTGGGGTACAGAAATAGTAGAAATATTCATTTTTGTGACTTTTTTTTTAAAAACCCATTCATAACTTCGCTGAAAAACAACTGTGCCGCGCATTAGTTCATTCAGTGTAATATCTTGAAAACCAGCTCTTTAAGTAGTTCGCCGTCGTCTGTTCCGGTGTCATCTACGCCTTTGGAGCGAAGGTCGTAGCGCATGAGGTGTGATATTATGTGTTCTACTTTTCCGAGCGGATAGTTTTTGAGTGCCAGTTTGTAGTCTTTCAGCACATACTCGGAGCGCAGTTGCAGCTTGCTGGCTTGCTCTCTATCGCTCATATTTTTTAGAAAAAACAACATATAGACTTTGCTAAAATACCCGTAAAGCGTCGCAATCACGACCACCAACGGATTTTTTTTCTGATTGACGGCGAAGTATTGGACGATTCGGTTGGCTTTGGTTACGTCGTGTGCGCCGAGTGCTTTTTGCAACTCAAAAACGTTGTAATCCTTGCTAATTCCTATGTTTTTCTGTACTTGTTCGGTCGTCACTGCCGTCCCAGTCGGTACGTTGAGCAACAATTTATCCAATTCATTGGAGATTTTCGAGAGGTCGTTACCGAGATATTCGGCTATCAAATCGCAAATGTCGGGCTTCAGTTGTAGATTAATATCTTTCGCGTAGGTCGCCACCCAATCCGCAATTTGGTTTTCGTACAGCTTGGCGGACTCAAACACCAACGCGTGCTGACCGAGTGCTTTGGCGAACTTCGTCCGCATATCTAATTTCTTGTATTTGTGACACAGCACCAGCACCGTAGTCGGCATCGGCTTCTCTACGTATGCCAGCAAATCCGCAAGTGTTTTCATGTCCTGCGCCTCCTTTACTATCACGACCTGCCGCTCCGACATCATCGGATAGCGACGCGCCACGTCTGCCACCGCCATCGCATCTACTTCCTTGCCATACAAAACGCTCTGATTGAACGATTTATCTGCCGCCGACAAGACTTTATCCTCTATAAAATCCGAAATTAAATCAATAAAAAAAGGCTCTTCGCCGTGCAAAACATACACGGGACGATATTCCTTCTTTCGCAACTGCACCAATATTTCTTTGTACGTCATCTTTTTACCAATTCTACAACAAAAATACGAAAAAAGCTCGTTTCAAAACACTTGCTTCGCGATATTTTATAAAATAAAAAAATTTAACAAAAAAAATAGGTAGTTAAAAAGTACAAAATGTATTTCAAAATCGTTACATTGCAGTTGAATAATTATTTTCTCTTTTCTCACAATTTAAAACCTTATCCATGAAAAATTTTATTGTGATGGCAATGCTACTTTTCATTATTCTATCTTTTTCTACCCCTTCTTATAACCAATGCTACCTAACTTCTAATCTTAAAAATTTCCAACCAACTTCGGGCAATCCTAAATTAGATACCTCTTGTATAGGAGATACCGTAACTTTAAAATGGCTATACAGTGGGGAGCCGATACAGCACAACGTAAAATTTTATTGGGGCAAATTAGCTCCGTATGTTAGAATTATCAGCCCCGTGAATCAAGAGCAAGTTACATTTATAGTAGATAAAGATATAGATAGTTCTATCAACTGGAATCATTGGGTTACGTATATTTATTGGGAAAATAATGACACTCCCGTTGGAATAGACTCCTGCTACAACGGTTATCCAATCATTTCTCGGCGTTGCGGCAGTCGGTCTTTATTTAGTACAGACAAGTCGGGCTTGTGCGTGGGGGACTGTGTGGAGTGGCGGTCGGAGAGCAAGTATGTGCCTACGAGTTGGGAGTGGCGGTTTGAGGGGGGTAGCCCGTCGAGTTTTATAGGAGAG
>JAYUHK010000044.1:0-1634 GCA_043767025.1 Saprospiraceae bacterium
AAACTTGAATTTCTACAAGGCACGTCTGAAAATACAGTGACTTTGAATAAAATGCTGTCTGAAATTTTAGAAAAAAGATTTTTTGCGTAACGTGAGTTAGTAAGGAATAAAGAAAAAATACTTATTTTTTAACATCTGTATCTTCGGGCGCAATTTTTTTCTATATTTGCCAAGTGTTTTATGAATATTTTTTTCGCTTAAAAAAAATTTTTTTACGATGAATATAACAAAAGCAAGGTTGCTCTATGTGGAAGACGACGAAAGTTTGAGCTTCGTGACTCGCGACAATCTGGAGCTGCAAGGTTACGAAATCTGCTGTTGTGCGGACGGACGGGAAGCAATGACCGCTATTGCCGACGAAAATTTTGACCTCTGCATTCTCGATGTGATGCTGCCCTATGTAGATGGTTTTGCGCTTGCGCAAGAGATTCGGAAAAAAAACGCCGACGTACCGATTATTTTTCTGACCGCCAAGTCGCTCAAAGAAGACAAACTCAACGGCTTAAAAATCGGCGGCGACGACTACCTCACCAAGCCTTTCAGCATCGAGGAACTGATATTAAAAGTAGAGATTTTTTTGAAGCGAAGTAAAATTTCTTATCCCGACAAAAGCGAAAAAAAACCCATATTTACAGTCGGAAAATACCAATTCGACCACGCCAATCTCACACTTCGCTTGGAGGAAGAAGAATCTAAAACGATGACCCAAAAAGAGGCGGATTTGCTCAAACTGCTCATCGAAAATAAAAATAATGTCATCAAACGGACTGCGATTCTCGAAGCACTTTGGGGCGAAGACGATTATTTTATGGGGCGAAGTATGGACGTTTTTATTTCGCGCTTGCGCAAATACCTCAAATCCGACGAGCGCATCAAAATCGAAAATATTCACAGCGTAGGATTCAAACTTCGCTACTAAAATCGGTGTTTGGCTCGAAATATATTGACCAACAACAACCATAGAAATTTTAAATTTGCAAAATCAATATTTAGAAATCGTCGGGCGGTCCGTCGCCGTTTACATCTTTCTTATCGTCGCTATCCGAATTTTTGGTAAAAAAGAACTTGCGCAGCTTTCGGTAGTGGATTTGGTGTTTATACTTTTGATTAGCAACGCCGTCCAGAACGCAATGGTCGGGCAAGACACTTCTTTGCAAGGCGGCATCGTGGCTGCCGTCGCTTTATTTGCTTCTAATTTCATCCTAAAAAAAATTTTGTACCGAAGCGCAACCATCAATAAACTCATTCAGGGGGAAGCCATTTTACTGATTTATAAAGGCGAAATTCAGACATTGCACTGCCAAAAAGCCGAAATTACACTTTCGGAATTAGAAGCTGCCGTCCGAGAACACGGAGTGCTGAATATTCAACAAGTTGATTTAGCAATGCTTGAAGTGGACGGAAATATTAGCATCATAAGCAACGATTTTCAAAAAGCTACTACCACTACCAATCCCGTCAAAAGAAAAAAATTGCGCGGACGACTGAACAAAACTTAACATTCGACGGTTTCCGTGCAAATGTGTTTAAGTTACGTTACGCAAAAAATCTTTTTACTAAAATTTCAAGTATCATTTTATACAATGTGACTGCCTTTTCAGACGTGCCTTGTAGAAATTCAAGTTTTTGCAAAA
>JAYUHK010000045.1:0-12457 GCA_043767025.1 Saprospiraceae bacterium
CAAGTATCATTTTATACAATGTGACTGCCTTTTCAGACGTGCCTTGTAGAAATTCAAGTTTTTGCAAAAATACCGTCTGGCGAAGCGAAAACTGTTTGAAGTCTGGCGCAGCCGACGAGTTTTTTTCGCGCGCCGACGGGATTTTTAAGCAAAAACTTTAGAATTTCTACAGAGCACTTGATTTTTTTGGTTACTTTTTTTATCAAGAAAAAAAGTGACAAAGGACAAGGAAACTACCACAAAATCAAGCTCAAATGAGCCGATTTAAAATCTTTGCGTAACATCAGTAAGTAATTGACAATCAATTACTTATAATATTATAGAGCCACAAATAATTCAGTAAAAATACTTAAAGGAATATTCTGAAGTCATTTTTTTTAAAAAAATTATGTTTGATTTACCTGTCGTAGAAGCCCGCGAAGAGCGCAAAAAACGTCCCGACTGGCTTCGTGTCAAGTTGCCGATAGGCGAAAATTATAAAAAAGTGCGCACCCTCGTGGACAGCCACCAGTTGCATACTATTTGCCAAAGCGGAAACTGCCCCAACATGGGCGAATGTTGGGGCGAAGGAACGGCTACGTTTATGATTTTGGGAAATACTTGCACCCGCTCTTGCTCTTTTTGCGCCGTCAAAACAGGTCGCCCTACCGAGTACGACCGCGACGAACCCCGCAGAGTCGCCGATGCTATCCGACTGATGCAGGTCAAACACGCCGTCATTACCTCCGTCAATCGCGACGAACTCGCCGACAGAGGTGCGGAAGTTTGGTACGAAACCGTCCGCCTCGTCAAAGAAATCAGCCCAACGACGACCATCGAAACGCTCATTCCCGACGTGCGCGCCACTTGGGACGCTTTGGACAGAATGATTGAAGGCGGGCAAGAAGTCGTTTCTCACAACATGGAAACCGTCCAACGGCTGTACCGCAAAGTACGTCCGCAAGCGAAATACGAGCGCAGTTTGGAACAAATCCAACGGACAAAAAATGCTGGAAAACGCACAAAATCTGGAATTATGGTCGGATTGGGCGAAACGACCGAAGAGGTTTTTGCTGCTATGGACGACCTGCGCGCACACGGCTGCGACGTGCTGACCATCGGGCAATATCTGCAACCTACCAAAATGCACCTCGAAGTAGCGGAGTTTATTCACCCCAATATTTTTGCGGAATACAAAAAAGTCGGCTTGGAAAAGGGGTTTTCTTTCGTGGAAAGCGGTCCGCTCGTCCGCTCATCTTACCACGCAGAAAGGCATTTGTGAGTAAATAAAAAAACTACAATTCTATCGGACCTTCTCCCACCCAATCGGGTATCGTAAGACCGTCCTGACAGAGCGGCTGCAAATCTTGGACAATGAACTTATCGACATCGGCTTTGATGAAATCTGGATACAAAAGATGCAAATTCGGACCCGCATCTAACGTAAAATAAAGCGGTTGCTTCGTATCTCGACGGTAATTTTGTATCCGCTCTATCATCGCTAACGTATTGGCTTTCAGCAAGATATACGGCGGATTGGACGACATCATCAGGGCGTGGAGCGTCAAGGCTTCCGCTTCGGCAAGGATACCAAACTGTTCGGCATCGCCATTTTGAAGCGCATTGAGGACGTTGGCGAGGCGTTGGTTGGCTTCGCGGTAGCGACTTTCTGCATAAATGTTGCCTTCCATCAGTGCGTGTCCTGCACGGCTCGAAACCGTTTTTTCGGCACTGCTCGCGATGAGTATCGTGTCGTTGTAGTTTTTAAAAATCGGGTGAATGATGCCCTCGCAGCCAACGGCGTACTCGTCGGAAGAGTCTTTCACCAAGTCTGTTTTTCCCCAAAGTGCCATCGTGCCGAACACAGAGCGGCAGGCACTTCCCGAACCTAATCGGGCAATGTAAGAGGCTTTTTTTTCAAAAATAGAATCGTCTTGTAGCGTACCAAACAGGCGGTCTTCGAGCGTGCAAAGCGTGAGTGCCAACGCACTCATAGCGGAAGCCGACGACGCAATGCCCGCCGAATGTGGGAAAGAATTGCTGCTGTGAATGGCTAAATGAAACTGGCGCAAAAACGGAAATATCTCATTCAAACTCTCCAAAAAAGTAACTATCTTTTGTCGAAATTTTTCGTTGGGTTTTCCCTCAAAAAAAAATTCTACATCGACTGTTTCGCCAGCTTCTGTTTTTGGAAAATACTCCAACATTGTTTCCGAAAAACAGCCGTTGAGCGTAAAGCTGATAGACGGATTGCGGGGCAGCTGCAAGCCGTGTTTTCCCCAATATTTTACGATAGCGATATTGGACGGGCTGCGCCAAACGATGTTGCCTTCGGCAGCGTCGGCTGGGTGTTGGAGAAGAAGTTCGGCGTTTTGGTACATATTTTAGCCCTTTTTTTGTTCAAAATCCTGCATAATCGCCACCAAAGTTTCTACGCTTTCGGTAGGCATGGCGTTGTAAATAGAGGCGCGGAAGCCGCCCACGGAGCGATGTCCTTTGAGTTCGATGCAGCCCGCCGCCTTGCAAGCGTCCAAAAATGCTGCATCTCGCTCGGCATTTTTTAGGACAAAACAGACGTTCATCAAAGATCTATCCGCCGTCGCCGTAGTGCCTTCAAACAAGCTGTTGCGGTCTATTTCGCGGTACAAAAGTTCGGCTTTTTCTTGGTTGTGCTGCTGGATAGCTGCCAGTCCGCCCAATTTTTTGAGCCAACGCAAAGTCAGCATACTGACATAGATCGGAAACACAGGCGGCGTGTTGAACATAGAGCCTTCTTTGAGATGCGTTTCGTAATTCTGCATCAAAGGCAGCACTCGCTTGGCTTTTCCTGTGGCTAAAAGATCTTTGCGGACGATTACGACGGTCACGCCTGCTGGACCCAGATTTTTTTGCGCCCCTGCGTATATCAGACCGTAGCGGTCAATGTGTTCGACGGGGCGGCTCAAAAAATCGGAGGACATATCGCAGACCAACGGCACGCCGTGAGCGTCGGGAGTCCAGTGATATTCAGTGCCGAAAATAGTGTTGTTGCTCGTAAAATGAAAGTATTTCAGCTCCTTCGGAATGTCATAACCCGTAGGAATAAAGTTAAAATTTGCATCTTTGGACGATGCCAAAACGCTCACATTGCCGTATAATTTCGCTTCTTTGATGGCTTTGTCTGACCAAGTTCCCGTGTTGGAGTAGCCTGCGGTTTCGTGGGCATCTAAAAAATTGGCTGGCACCATGTAGAACTGCGAACTTGCGCCACCCGAAAGAAACAGTACTTCAAAATCGTCGCTCAAGCCCATCAATTCTTTGATGAGCGCGCTGGTTTCGTCCATTACGGACATAAAAGCGGCACTTCGGTGCGATATTTCGAGGATGCTCAAGCTCGAGCCGTTGAAATCTACGACTGCTTTGGCTGCTTCTGCCATCACTTCGGCGGGCAAAATAGCGGGACCTGCGCTAAAATTATGTTTTTTCATAAATGAACTGTTTTAATTGATATTGTGGCACAAAGATACGAATTTGGGCATTAATTTTGCTCGCAAACGCCGCGTTTAATTCTTTTTGAACAATAAAATTCCATTTTTGTTAAAAATTTCCTTAAAATTAGCATCGGTTTTGACGGCGTGAATCGCTTTGACGAAGTCGGCTTTGTTGGGAATTGGATAATTGGAGTAGATAGAATCCTTCTGGTTGAGGAGTATAAAGTTGGCGGCAGCGATGCGCGGAAAACAGTAGGCGGAATCTCTAAACGCGATGTGAGCCGTGATTAAATTGCTGGCAGAAACACTGGCATTGCTCGGAATTAGGGCAATGGCAGCATTCAATTCGTCCAAATTATCTCGCCGATGATAGTATTCTGACTTAAAAATTCGGTTAAACTTTGAGCCGTCGTGCAAATCATTTTTGAAGAGTACGACCATATTCATCGTAAGGAACAATGCGCCGAGCAGCAGTTGATATTTTGGACGAGCGATATCCGCCAAACATTCTACGGTGACAATAGGCAACACGACGGCAAACATAATGTTGTAATGGTTCATATTGCCCCAAAGCGACCAACTATCGGACAGACAGTTGATAAAAAAAGTGGGCAGAACAAAAAGAATGTAGCGCGGTCGGAGCAAAGTAAGGTAGCCGCCAGTGAGGAAAAAAAACGCCCATTTCATTTTTTTTTCGTAATTATCGAACATCAGATGAGCGGGCTGCGACGGATTTTTGAGGCAATTCCAGAGTACTTCGGGGACATTCTTCCCCAAATGGTCGAATCGCCACGCCGCATATCCTTGCGGAATAGAACTCAATTTGGGAATCACGACGTAGTGCGCAAAAACAAAATACAACACAGAAGCCAACAAAAAACCAACTGCCAGCCGTTGGTTGGGCTTTCCGAACGAAAAAATGACGAGTGAAAAAGCAATCGCTGTGCCGTGAATCGCCAAATCGTCGCGAGCCGCTAAAAACAGCGCGCAAAAAACCGCGAAATACGTCGCTTGATTTTTATCAAAAAAATACATTATCCAAGGCAGCAACACAATCCCGTACACATTGTCGTGAGCGTCAAAAGTGATGGCTGCCGTGAGTGCGTAATGCGTGAAAAATAAAGCGACCGCAAGGAGTGCCAACTCCTTTTTTTGAGTTTTAAAATTGGCGTACAGCAGCAAGCCCCACGCGCCAAATAAAATATACAGAAGTTGGGCAACTAAAATGCCATAACTTCCAAACACCCAATATAATTGGCTGTTCAGAGGCATCAACAGCGTGATATGGTCGCCAAAACAATGGTGCAAGTCATATTGTTGATTCCACAGCGTGCTGCTTGGAGTCCGAAAATGCGCCCATTTATACATCAACTGGTTGTGGAAGCCCAAATCCATGTTGCTCGAAAAAAATTGCAGATGTGTCTGTAAAGATTGGGCAAAATAAATCAACACAAAACAAAAACACAACAAACCAAACACTGTGTAGGTTTGCTTGGAACTTTCTTTTGTCGGTTTACCTAAAATATCCATCGGCTATTTTTACTTTTTTTTACACCTAAATAATGAAGGAAGTGGGGAGTTCGACCAGCTACACTTTTTAGAAAATACTATTTATTCGACGGCAAAAATAGTTATTTTGAAGGTATTTGCAGCAGAGTTGAAACAATAATCGGTATTGCCGTACTTCGCATGATTTTTTTAGCAAATCCTAAAAACTATTTTGTGTGAGAAGTGTTATTCGTTGCGCTCGTGTGGGCTTTTTTTGTCCGCACAAACGCATAATTTTACCAGCTCAAAGAGCATAAATACAGCAAATGGCGACTGTCCAATCATTTATTTTCAATCCGTTTTCGGAGAATACTTACGTCGTCTATGACGAAACTTTGGAAGCCGTCATCGTGGATCCGGGTTGTTTTACGAAATCAGAAAAGCAAGAACTTTCCGATTTTATCAGCCATCAGCAGTTGCGTCCGGTGCGTTTGCTCAACACGCACTGCCATCTCGACCACGTTTTTGGCAACCGCTATGTGTTTGAAAAATACGGCTTGCTGCCCGAGATTCACGAGGGCGAGTTGGCTGTGTTGGAGGCTTTTGTGGGCGTGGCGCGCCAGTACGGGTTTCCGATAAAGGAAACTTCGCCGACTCCCGAGAAGTTCATAGCGCAAGGCGAACTTATCGGCTTCGGCAGCACCGTTTTGGAGTCGCTCTTTACGCCCGGTCATTCGCCCGCCAGTTTGTCGTTTTATTGCGAAGCGTCGCAGTTTATTCTTTCGGGTGATGTGCTGTTTCGAGAGAGCATTGGGCGGACGGATTTGCCCGGCGGCAACCACAAACTCTTACTCCAATCTATTCGTAATCAGCTTTTTACGCTGCCCGACGAGATAAAAGTTTATTCGGGACACGGCGAACCCACCAATATCGGCTACGAGCGGCTGCACAATCCTTTTTTAAAACATTGATTATGAATGGAAAACATATAATTGTTTCAATTATTTGAATATATTTTTAAAAATACCCTTTTTAGGGTATAAAAATAGTTGCGTGCTTTTATAATTTTGTTCCGAAACCCAATTAAACAAGTAAAACAAAACAGATAGAACAACATGAAGCAAAGATTCCTCAACGGTGCAAGATACTGCCACGACAAGAAGGCTACGTTTTAAGTTTTTCATACGGTCGTTGGAGCAATCCTATCTTTTTGCACTTTTTTATAATCCTTTTTTATTTTGAACATATTTTTGGAGCGTTTTGTGACCAAAAATGAAGTTTTACGTCAATAATATTCTTCTATGCGCTTTTTCGTTGCTGTTGGTAAGCCAGCCACGATTTTTGGGCGCAGAAAAATAGGAATATTTTTCTCCACAAAGACTCCGAAGTAATCACTCTTTTCAGTAAAATCAATGTTTTGTAAGTTGAATTGAAATTTATTCAACTATCATTTTTTGGTGTTCTTTATTCGGTAATTTTCCGGATAATGGTCGCTTTTTTGTTTGTTAATACGATAAATAAGAAATTATTTATTCATTTATAATGTGTGTATTTTTTTAATTAATCTTAAACTTAACTGTCAGATGAAGAAAATTAACTTTACCCCGAACCGTTTGTGGCGTTTTGCCCTTCCGGTGATCATGGCAATGTTCTGTTGGAATATTGCACAAGCGCAATACTGCGCAATGTCTTGCAACAGCGGCATCAATGTATCGCTCAACCAAAATGGTCAAGCTACCGTCACCTATGCGATGGTGCTTACAGACCCCAACAACCCTGCAACTTGCTCTCCCAACGGTCCGCAGGCTTATGTAGTATTCGTGATGGGTGCCGATGGCAACCCAATCGCTACCAGTCCGATGGTCACTTGCGCCAACATCGGTCAGACACTTTCTGTGAAAGTAAAACACTGGGCGACCGGCAACACTTGCTGGGGAAGCATCTTGGTAGAAGATAAATTAGCTCCAACCATCACAAGTTGCGCGAATGTAACTATCAACTGCAACGAAAGCGCAGCTCCCGGCGGCGGCTATGTCAACTTCCCATCTGCTACCGACAACTGTACGGCAGTAGAATTGACATATTCGGACGTTTTCACTGATTTGACTTGCAGCTACGTAGGTTTCAGTGCTTACATTACCCGCACTTGGATAGCTACGGCTACGGACGGTAAGACAGCATCTTGCACACAAAAAATTTGGTTCAAACGTCTTACTTTGGCTGGTCTTTCTTGGCCCGCAAGTTTAGATGATTTGGCAGGCGCAGGACACGCTCCAGCGTTGGCTTGCGGCTCTAACGTGAACACTAATCCAACTGTTACGGGCGCACCGACCATCAACGGTCAGTCACTTTACCAAAGCGGCGTTTGCGAAATCAATGTTACTTATACAGACCAAACTATTGACATCTGTGGCGGCAGCAAAAAAATCCTCCGCGCATGGAGCGTGGTAGATTGGTGTACGGGCGAAATCAAAACATATACCCAAATCATCAAAATTTTGGACAAAACAGGTCCAGTCATCAGCTGCCCAGCAGCAGCAACCGTCGGAACTGACGATTATGCTTGCACCGCTTCTACGATACTTTCGGCTACTGCGACCGACGCTTGCTCCAGCGTAAGTTCAGTAATCGCACAAGTGCCGGGACACAGTGTTGGCGCAAACGGTTTCACAACAGGACTGCCACGCGGTGTCCATACTGTGACTTATATCGCTACGGACGCTTGTGGAAATACTTCTACTTGTACTCAAAAATTAACAGTAATTGATGATAAATTGCCAACACCAGTTTGTCACCAAAATACAGTAGTGACTTTGACCAACGCAGGTACCGCTATCGCTTACACGGCATCTTTCGATGACGGTAGCCACGATAACTGCGGCATCGTAGAGCGCAAAGTACGTCGTATGAACTCTTCTTGCACAGAAACAACTACCAGCTTCGGCGATTATGTAGTGTTTTGCTGCGCAGATGCTGGACAAACGGTACAGGTAATCCTTCAAGTGAAAGATGCAGCTGGCAATACGAATACTTGCATGGTGCAAGTGCAGGTGACAGACAAAGCAGCTCCGACGATGGTTTGCGGACCAAATGTAACGGTAGATTGCGGTACTGACCCGACTTCAAAATTCGTAACTCCAGCGGTGATTGATGCTTGCGGATTCACTTTGACTTCTACGATTTCAGGTTCTTTGAACAACTGCGGCGTAGGAACTATCACAAAGACTTTCACCGCAACTGACCCAAGCGGAAACGCTGCGTCTTGCTCTCAAAGCATCTCTGTTCGTCATATTTCTGACTTCAAAGTAACTTTCCCTGCGGACAAAGTAGTAAATACTTGTACGTCATTGGACAACTTGACCAACTTGGGCGAGCCGACCTATCAAGGCGTAGATTGCGAATTGGTGGCAAAATCTTACACAGACGAAGTATTTACGGCTGTAGCAGGTGCTTGTTATCAAATCAATCGTACTTGGAAAGTTATCAACCAGTGTACTTACAACCCGACGGCTGCAAACACAGACTTGGGTATGCCTATGGGCACTCGTACTTGGAAAGACGACGGCGACGGATACTTCAAATACGTCCAAATCATCAAAGTACAAGACAACGTAGCGCCAGTATTCGCTAACTGCGTAGATATTACTATCAACGACATCAGCGACAACTGCACTGCAACTGGAACAGCTCCAGCAAACGCAACAGACAACTGTACCGCAGCCGCAGATATTACTTACTCTTGGAAGTTAGATGCCAACAACGACGGCACTTTTGACCTCGCAGGAACAGGAAAAGCCATCACTAATCCAGTAGCAGGTGGCTGGCCCAAAGGCACGCACCGTGTAGTATTCACAGCGAATGACAAATGCGGAAACGTAAGCACTTGCTCATACTTGGTGACAGTGCGCGACGGCAAAAAACCAACGCCTTACTGCAAGTTCGGATTGGTAGTAGAGTTGATGCCAACTTCTCGCATGATAGCAGTGTGGGCAACCGACTTGAACGATAACAGCTTCGACAACTGTACGTCAAAAGCCAACTTGACTTATCACATCAGCCAAGACGTGACTCCAAACCAAACAACAGTACCAACAGCTACTTCTTTGACTTTTGATTGCGATAAAATCGGACAACAACCCGTAGCAATCTGGGTGACAGACGAAGCTGGCAACTCTGACTACTGCACTACGTTTGTAATTATTCAAGGCAATATGTTATCTCCAGCTTGTCCGGGTACGGGCTCTGCGAACATCGCAGGACTTATCACAACAGAAATGGGCGATAATGTGAAAGACGTAACAGTGATGAACTCTGGTTCTACTATTCCAGCTATCACTACCAACAACGGTCAGTTTTTGTTCAATCTTCCAATGCACAGCAACTATATGGTAGCTCCGCAAAAAGATATGAACCCACTCAACGGTGTTTCTACTTATGACCTCGTGTTGTTGCGCAAGCATATTTTGGGCGTAGAATTACTAAATTCTCCTTACAAAATGATTGCTGCCGACATCAACAAGTCAGGTACGATTACAACTTTGGACATGGTAGAATTGCGTAAAGTAATCCTCCAAATCACAGATAACTTTGTAGGAAATACTTCATGGAGATTCGTAGATAAGTCATTCTCGTTCCCAGACCCAAGCAATCCGTTTGCGTCTGTGTTCCCTGAAACTCATACTTTTACCAATTTGAGTGCTGCGGAGCAAGCGAATTTCGTAGGCGTAAAAATCGGTGACTTGAACAACAACGCATCTCCAAACAGCTTATTGGGAACTACCGAACACAACCAAAATACATTGGCGTTGGAGGTAAATAACCAAACGGTGAAAGCTGGAAAAGAATATGCCATCACTTTCAACTCTACCAAAGCAAACATCGCAGGCTACCAGTTCACGATGAATTTTGACAAAAATGCGTTGGAGTTTGTAAGCGTAAATTCTGACTTTGCTACGGCTGAAAACTTCGGACTTGTCCGCGCAAACGAAGGTGTTTTGACTGCAAGTTGGGACAACAGCGGCGCAGCTATCAATGAAGGAACAGGTTTGTTCACGATGACTTTCCGTGCCAAAGCAGACGGACAGTTGAGCCAGTTCGTGCGTTTGAACTCTACTTTGACCAAAGCGGAGGCTTATACAGCAGGCGGCGAGCCGATGGACATAGAGCTTCAATTCAATGGCGTGAAAGCTGCCGACCGTTTTGAAGTCTATCAAAACCAACCAAATCCATTCAACGGAGCTACTACTATCAGCTTCAACTTGCCAGAAGCGGGTGCTGCGACTATCACAGTAACGGACTTGGCGGGAAGAACTCTGAAAGTAATCCGCACTGACTTCTCAAAAGGATACAACGAAGTGAATATCCAACGCAGTGACATCAATGCGACAGGCGTTCTCTACTATCAAGTAGAAACTGCTGGCGCAACCGTCACCAAGAAAATGGTTATTATTGAGTAAGGAACGCGTCTAAAATAAACTACTTGTTTTTTCTGCTAAATTACAACCAATCACTGCGTTATTTTTTCGTTACAACGCTCTGCGTTGCGCCTCAAAAATGCCTTGTTATTGTTTGAATTGATTGGAAAAAATGGAGTACTTTATTTTTTCTTCATTCCTAAATAAAAATAAATTCTAAAAAACGAATCCCTTTTCGCACATCTGCTGCGGAAAGGGATTTTTTTTTGGTGATGGCGTTTTATTATTTTAGAATCTTATGATATTTTTCATAAAAATGAAGCGAACTTACCGACCCCTTTAAGCTGTCGGTAACTTACAAGCCGCCGCCTAATTTTAAGCCACAAAAAAGACTAAAAAGACAAAGGCATACGTTGGCGCAAATATTGAGCATCGCTAAACCAAAACTCCCGTGCTGAAATAAAAGAAAAGTATCGTTGGAAAAACTCGAAAAGGTACTGAATCCGCCACAAAAACCTGTGGTGAGAAGTAATTTTTGCTGTTCGCTAATCTGTGTTTGGGTAAATGAGCCAACGCTTACGCCAAAAATAAAACAACTTACGACATTTGCCAAAAAGGTGGCGCGAGGAAAAATACCCGCTTGGTTTGGTAGCCAAAGCGAAAGGGCGTAGCGGCAAAGACTGCCCAAGCCGCCACCGAGAAAAACAATGAGGAAATTCACGACGCAAAACTACGCATTGCCAAGCAGATTATCGGTGCTGCGGCGTTGCATTTTTTTCTTGTCGGCGGATAGTTTGAGGGCATAGGTAAGCGCGGCGGCGATGCCGAGCGTGAGAGAAAGCAGGTACAGCGTCCCGATACTTTGGAAGGTAATGACGAAAATAATGAACAAAATGTTCGTGACTACGAGCGTTCCGGTAGCTTGCATGTGGTTCAGACCAGTATCTAAAAGCAGGTGATGAATGTGTGTGCGGTCGGCATAAAAGGGTGATTTTCCTTTCAAAATCCGCATCGTGAATACGCGAAGCGTGTCGAAAAGCGGCAAAATCAAAATTCCGATAGCGACTGCTGGCACGGACTTGAAAGTGTAGGGATTGTTGACGAGTTCGCGGTGCATTTCGATAAATTTGATGGCAAGAATCGAGCATATCAATCCCAACAGCAGCGAACCCGTGTCGCCCATAAATATTTTGGCGGGCGTAAAATTGTATTTTAAAAAAGCAATAATCGAACCCGCCAGAGCGAAAGCGACCAGCGAAAGTCCCATGCTATCCACGAGAAAAAACCAAGAGCCGAGTGTGCCAGCAATCAAAAGTCCGATGCTTCCCGACAAGCCGTTGATGCCGTCAATCAGGTTAAAGGCATTGATAATGACGATGATGATGAAGATAGAAAGCAGCACAGACACGGGTTCTGGAAGGTCATAAACGCCAAAAATGCCGTATAAACTGGTGATTTTTACGCCCGACTTGAATACTAAAATAGCGGCAGCAAAAATTTCGCCCACTAATTTTTTGTAGGGCGACATCGGAATAATGTCGTCTTTGGCACCCATCAAAAAAATAATCAAAAACGACGCGAGAATATATTGGAGATTGCCGAAAACTTTGAACGGAGTCCAGAGCGTAATCGAAAATATAACGCCTGCAAAAATAGCGATGCCTCCCAGCGACGGCGTGGTTTCTGTGTGGGCGCGCCTATCGCCCGGCTCGTCGCAGAGGTGCTTGACCTTCGCTATGTTGATGATAGAAGGGATAGCAAAATAAGTGAGCGTAAAAGCGGTCAAAAAACTGAGTACTAAATCGTACATAAATACTTATTTTTGGTTGTCGGATTACAGGCATTGCTATTTGTTTTTTTAGAGTTGTTATTTTTTAAGACGTAAGTACACGCGAAAAGAAACACAAATATACAACGAAAAAAAACTTCGTTTTGTGATTTTCTTACTGACTCATCTTACACAAAATATTTTTTTATCAAAATCTCAGGCAGCAATTTATTCAATGCGACTGTATTTTCAGACGTGCCTTGTAGAAATTCAAGTTTTTGCAAAAATATCATCTGGCGAAGCGAAAACTGTTTGAAGTCTGGCGGAGCCGACGAGTA
>JAYUHK010000046.1:0-5815 GCA_043767025.1 Saprospiraceae bacterium
TTGTAGTAGCCCGTGTTGATGTGTAAAAACTTATAGATTTTGTACTCCAACGAAATCCCAATAATTCGATTGAACGTAAAGCGTTTAGTCGGCTCTTCATCGCCTGCAAAACTTAAATTGCCTACGCTCAAGCCGCCTCGAAGAAATAAATTGAACTTTTTAGAGCGCAGCAAATCATAATCAATCGTAGCTCCGCCAAGCAAAAATGGGTTGGGGATATTTTCGCCGACTACTTTTGCAAAAGTCACTTCAATGCCCGCTCGCCAATTTTTTGCAAACCTATA
Organism: Saprospiraceae bacterium; assembly: GCA_043767025.1. Classification (GTDB taxonomy): domain Bacteria; phylum Bacteroidota; class Bacteroidia; order Chitinophagales; family Saprospiraceae; genus JAYUHK01. The sequence goes on from JAYUHK010000046.1 coordinate 285, forward strand.
CCTACCGCTGACATTCAAATAATGCTCCCACATCGTATATAATTGCCCGTTTGATAGCGTTTGCTCGCGGTCTGCCAAAGCAACGTAATACGCGCCAATCGAATATTTGGATTCGGTCTGGGCAGACAAAAAACAAGGCACAAAACACAATAAAAAAATAATTATAGTTCTCATATCTTGTAAATAAATTTGGTTTGCAGTGGAAGTGACCGAAACGGATAGCTTTTGATACTCGGGTAATATTCTAACTGATAGACAAACTGTACGCTAAAATATTGGTTGATAAAAACGCTCAAGCCCGTCCCTATGGCTGCATAAAGATTGAGTTCTTTCAACTCCAAGCGACCTACTTTTGACCCCGCTTTGTACGTTGCTTGCGCCAGCAGTAACGAGCAAGCTCGGAAAACATCTCCACACATAATATTTGTCGTAAATCCTAAATTTTCTGGAACAGACCAATTCGCTGTGCATTTTTTGCTCCAACTGGACACCAAAACCGAAGCCGTCAAAGCTTTTTCCGAGAAGTTCGTTGTCTGTTCGGCGCACAAAGTAGTCAAAAAAAGTATGCACAAAAGTATAGGTATTTAGTTTTTTTCCTACCTGCAATCTAAAAATTCCATTAAAGTCAAAATACTGAATACTATCTTTGGGGGAAGTGCTAAATCTTTGGAATAGCGTGAATCGTGGCGTAAAAGCGATTTCCCAATCGCCAAAGTGTTTAGTTTTGGTGGTATCCGCGAAGGGGCTGGCTGTCGCCGACAGCGTGTTGAATATCAAGACTGCACAGATAATAAATTTCATAAAATTTATTTTTTCCAACTTAATATTTTGCTTTTTACTTTTTTATTTTGTAATAATTCGCCTAAAAGAATACTTACCCAGCCTAAACCGAATAATATACTGCCACCAAGCTCCGTTGCGTCGCCGTAATCTTCAAAAAAAGGGTAAATAATCAGGACTCCCAAGCCAGCTACGGCAGCAGCAGCCAAAAACAAAAACATCGCCCATGCGCGCGCCGTTTGAAGTATCGCTGGGCGGTGCGCCGTCAGGCATTTTTCCGCCAATTTGACGATTTGCAGGTCGTTGGGCTTCATTCGCAGCAATTGTGGGAAGACGTGAAGTGCCTCTGCGTGCCGGTGAAGTCGAAACAAAGCCGTTGCTTTTTGAAGCAATATTTCGGGAAAAATATCTACTCCGTTGAGGTATTTTATGTTTTCCATGATGGATATTTCGAGCATTTCGTCGGCGATAGGAAGGAGTTTTTCGTAGCGTCCGAGCTGCAGCAATGCGTCGGTATAGACGGTAGTTATCTCAAAATACTCGTCGGTAGAGAGCTGGGATATGTATTTTTGTTGAGTTTCGTAAAAATAAACGACAGACGGGTATGCCGCCACTTCTATCTGCCGAAAGCTGTGGTAAATATTAGAAACGCCAGTCTGTCTTAAAAAATCCATAACTATTTTTCTAATTTTTTAATAAAAAAAACAACTCTACTTGCTCAAGCGAACTGCTGTTCCGTAGGCTAAAATCTCCGAGTCGCCTGCCATAATCGAAGCGGTATTGAACTGCACGCCTACCACCGCGTCCGCGCCGATGCGTTCTGCGTCTGCAATCATGCGTTCCAGCGCGTGTTCGCGGGTGTGCGCCATGAGTTCGGTGTATTGATGGACTTCGCCGCCGATAATATTTTTGAATCCAGCGATAAATTTTACGCCGATGTTGCGGGTACGGACCGTATTTCCGCGCACGATGTCGAGGATTTCTACAATTTCTCTGCCCGGAACGGTGTGAGTGGTGCTGACAATCATATTTTTAGACTTTTATTTTTTGACGAAATGAATAAAATGGTTTTTGAAGATTGATTGACATAAATATTTGATAATCAATGTTTTACAACAATTAGCAATCCAAAAGTAGCTCGCAATAATTACTTACTTACAAATATACTTACAAAAAACAACTTTTCCAACACAAGTTACGTTATTTTAGTTGAAAAATAAAAATATCCGACATCTAATGAGAATTTTAATACTAATTTTTTTTATCTTGCAAGTCGCTCAAATTCATGCGCAAGACGCGCGACTTGCCGAGCAATATCTTCTCAACAGTGAGTTTGAAAAAGCTGCTACGCTCTACGAAAAATTAGTCAAAGAAAACGACGGCAACGATTATTATTTTGACAAATACATAGAATCTCTTTCTGCACTTTCTCAATTCGATAAGTGCAAAAGTATTCTCGAAAAGCAACTCAAAAAACGCCCCAAAGAGTGTTCCATCTATGTCACATTGGGCAATATTTTAGAAAAACAATCTAAGCCCGACGAGGCTAAAATTCAGTTCCAAAAAGCCATCGCCGAACTCGGCGCAGACCAGTACAATGTGATGCGGCTGGCTCAAAGTTTTGCGAATCTGACAAAATACGACTACGCGTTGCAGGCTTATGAGCGCGGCGCAACGCTGCTGAAAGACAAAAAAATATTTGCTTACAACATCGGCGACCTCTACCGTGCGAAAGGCGATACGCCCAAAATGACCGAAAGTTTTCTCAACACGCTTGCGCCGAATGACTTCAATAAATTAGAAACTGCCAAAATGTTGTTGCAGCAAAGCCTCGCAACACCCGAACAATATTCTGAATTACAGACCCAACTCTACGCTCGGCTACAAAGCGAACCCGATGCCACGCATTACATCGAACTCCTGACTTGGACTTTTATCCAGCAAAAAGATTACAAAAATGCACTTCGGCAATCCAAAGCATTGGACAAAAAACTGAACGAAAACGGCAGCCGTATCTTTCAGTTGGCAAACATCGCCGCCGTGAGCAAAGACTACGAAGCCGCTATCGCCGCCTACGAATACGTCGCCGTGGAGAAGGGACGCAGCTCGCCGTTTTATGCCGAAGCGCGGCGCGGCGCACTCCACAATCGCCGCGACAAAATCACGGACGGCTATAATTACGCTGTCACAGAATTGCAGTATTTGGAATCAAATTACGACAGTGTGCTGACCGAACTTGGGCGCAATCGCAACACTGCATCGCTCATTATGGAGCAAGCCGACTTGGAGGCTTTTTACCTCAACGACCTCGAAAAGGCGACTTCTCATCTCAAAGAATTGGTCAATATGTCGGGTTTGGACAGAAATATATTGGGGCAGGCAAAGATTAGTTTGGCGGATATTTACCTGATTCAGGGCGAGCGGTGGGAATCTACTTTGCTCTACTCGCAGGTCGATAAGGAGTTCAAAGACGATATTTTGGGGCATGAAGCGCGGTTTCGGAACGCTAAATTGGCGTATTACAACGGCGATTTTGAGTGGGCGCAGTCGCAATTCAGCGTTCTGAAAGCCTCTACCTCCAAGCTCATCGCCAACGACGCACTCGATTTGTCGGTTTTTATTTTAGAAAATACGGGCATGGACTCCACGACTACCGCTATGAAGCTCTACGCCGAGGCGGATTTATTGATTTTTCAGAATAAATTCGATGACGCATTCATGAAGTTGGACAGTATTTTGGTAAAATTTCCGGAACATTCTTTGGACGATGACGTGCTTTGGTCGAAGTCACAAATTTATCTAAAAAAGAGAAATTATACGAAAGCCGCCGAGCTTTTGCAGACCATCGTAGAAAAATACAAAGAAGAAATCCGCGCCGACAACGCACTTTTTACGCTCGCTGGACTGTACGCCAAGCCGCTCAATGACCCCGAAAAAGCAAAAAACTTGTACGAAAAACTGTTCACCGAATTTTCGGGCAGCACCCTCGCCGTAGATGCCCGCAAAGAATTTAGAAAACTTCGGGGCGACAAGGTGCAGTAAAAGTTTTGTTTGTGCGTAGCTTTGGAAGAGAATGCAACGGGTAGAAAAAATGAAAATAATCGAAAAGCTAAACAACCCAAAAATACCTGTTGTCCAAATTGACAAGAGCCTTGAAAAATACAGAGGTAAAGTTTTATTTCCAAAAAAACTCGCTATGGCAAATGAAATTCTTGAAAAGACAGGAATTCCAAAATTTGGACAATAGAAAAAATCTATGCCTATACATTTGGTTTTGTGCAAGTGGAGCAAATGTAACCCATCTCCTTTTCTGTAAAAGCCTTATTGGGTTCTCAACAGACTGTATTGAGCAATTCGGCGGCTTGAAGCAGGGTCGATTCTTTTTTAGCAAAACATAGGCGAACCACTTTACCGTCGTAGCCGTCCGAATAAAAAGCAGAAACGGGAATTACCGCTACGCCAATTTCGGTCGTCAAGCGGCGCGCAAAAACCACATCAGACTCGTCAGAAATTTGAGAATAATCCAATAATTGAAAATAAGTGCCGGCACAAGGAAGCGGTCGAAATTTGGAATTGGCGGTAGCCGCAAGCAAAAAATCCCTCTTGGCTTGATAAAAATTATTCAACGACAAATACTCGTTTGGCGAAGCCAAAAACTCCGACAAAGCGTGCTGAATCGGCGTATTCACCGAAAAAACATTGAATTGATGCACCTTTCGGAACTCGGCGGTAAGCGACGGCGAAGCCACACAATAGCCCATTTTCCAACCCGTAGTGTGAAATGTTTTTCCAAAAGAATAGATGACGATACTTCGCTCGTAAAGGTCAGGATAGCTCAAAATGCTTTCGTGCGAGGCATTGTCATAGACTAAATGCTCATATACCTCGTCACTTATTACCAAAATATTTGTGTTTTTTACCAAGTTTTGGAGTGCCACAAAATCGGCAGCAGACCAAACCGTCCCCGTAGGATTGTGCGGCGTGTTGAACATCAGCATCTTGGTTTTGGGTGTGACGAGCGCAGCCATTTTGTCCCAATCTATCCGATAGTCGGGTGCTTGCATCGAGTAAATGACAGGCACGCCGCCCACCAACTCAATCGGCGGAAGATAACAATCGTAAGCTGGCTCAATGACGATGACCTCGTCGCCAGCCTTTATGAAAGTAGTAATCGCCGTAAAAATCGCCTGTGTTCCGCCCGCAGTGATGGTAATTTCGTCCGCAGGATTCACTGTTTTTTGGTACAACAAATCAATTTTTTCTGCTATCCGTTCCCGCAGCCGCAGCAAGCCCGGCATGGGCGCGTATTGATTCCAACCTTCAGACATTGCGGCGGCGACCAAGCCTTGAAGCCGCTCCGAACAGTCAAAATCTGGAAAGCCCTGCGACAAATTAATAGCCCGATGCTCCGTCGCCAAAGCGGACATGACGGCAAAAATAGAAGTCCCAACGTTGGGCAGTTTAGAAGTAATGTTCATTAAATTATTTTAAGTTCCTTAACAAATTTAGTTTTCATTAAAATCCGACTACTTTAGCGGTCGGACAATGGATAATAACTGATGTTGGCTTTAGCCAAATATTCGCTACGGGCAGCTTATTTGGGCTAAACTCAATACACTACCTTTTTTATACAACAGTTGAAAGTGTTGCCAATAAGTAGTTATAAGTTTTTAGTTTTTAATTTTGAGTCATCATAAACTATTGAAAATCAACGAATTATGTCGAATATTAAATGTCATCTATTTAAGTGT
>JAYUHK010000047.1:0-17168 GCA_043767025.1 Saprospiraceae bacterium
AAAAATACTCGTCGGAACCCCGCCAGACTTCAAACAGTTTTCGCTTCGCCAGACGATATTTTTGCAAAAACTTGAATTTCTACAAGGCACGTCTGAAAATACACTCATATTGAATAAAATGCTGCCTGAAATTTTACTAAAAAAATATTCTGCGTAACATGAGAAACTAATAAGCCAATAAACTCGCTATCGCTGCCGCTACTTTTTCGATACTCGGTATCATCGTTTGCTCCAAAATCGTGTTGAGCGGGATAGCGGGTAAGTTTTCTGAACCCAATGTCCGCACCGGCGCGTCCAAATCAGCGAAACATTCTTCCTGAATCCTTCCCGCAAGGGCTTGCGCAAAGCTGCCATTCATGGACTCCTCCGTGACGACCAAACAGCGTCCGTGTCGGCGGACTTCCGCAAAAATCAACTCCGTATCCAACGGAAAAAGCGTCCTCAAATCAAGAATACTGACTTGCTCGGGCAGCTCTTTGGCAGCGTTCAAAGTCCAGTGTACGCCCATGCCATAGGTCACGACCAACGCCGCTTTGCCGCTTGCTACGAGTTGCGGCGCGGCGAGCAGCACCATATTTCCTTTGCCCAACGGCAGGATATAGTCGGCACTTGGCTCCACGCACCGAGCGGCTTCTGTGCCGCGCACTTTGCTCCAATACAGCCCCTTGTGTTCAAAAATTACAACTGGATTGGGGTCGTAATAAGCCGCTTTTAGCAATCCTTTGAGGTCGGCACCGTTGCTCGGATAGGCTATTTTGATGCCTCGAATATTCGCCACGATAGCCTCCACGCTCGATGAGTGATACGGTCCGCCGCTCCCATACGCGCCAATCGGAATCCGCAGCACCATACTGACGGGATATTTTCCATTCGTGAGGTAGCAAGAGCGGCTGACTTCGGTGAATAATTGGTTGATGCCGGGAAAAATATAGTCCGCAAACTGGACTTCCACTATCGGTTTCAAGCCTACGGCAGACATTCCGACGGTGCTGCCGACGATAAATGCTTCCTGAATCGGTGTGTTGAAAACTCGCGTGTCGCCGAATCGCTGTGCCAAAGTTGCCGCTTCGCGAAATACGCCGCCGAGCCGTCCGCCTACGTCCTGCCCGTAAAGCAGACATTCGGGGTACAAATCCATCAGTTCTTGCACTGCCAGCAGCGCGCAATCCACCATTACTTTTGGTTCTCGCTCGGCAGGCGCGCGCTCGCCAGTTTCTTGTGTGATAGGAGTGGGCGCAAAATCATTCGTGAAAAGGTCGGCAGGCGATGGGTCTTCCGCTCGCTGGGCACGCAAAAAATCAGCCGCCACTATTTGCGTCACGAGGTCTTCCAAGTAGTCCAACTGTTCGTCGTCAAACAATCCTTCGGCAAGTTGGCGGCGCAAAATCGGGTAGGGGTCGCGGGTTTGGTGTTCCTCCAAGTCATCTCGATACCATTCTTTTCTGACTCCCGACGTGTGGTGATTGAGGAGCGGTACTTTGGCATGGACCAAAAACGGTCGTCGCTCGGTGCGCATTTTTTCGATAATTTCGAGCAACTCGAGGTAGCAGGAAACAAAGTCGTTGCCGTCCAAAGTCCTGACTTCCAAGCCTTTGAAGCCACGCCCGTAGTGAGTGGCATCGTTGGCACGGATTTCGTCCGCCGATGCCGAAATATCCCAGCCATTGTCTTGCACCAAATAAAGAATTGGCAGTTTTTTAAGCACCGCCATTTGGAAGGCTTCTGCGACTTCGCCCTCCGTAATGCTGGCATCGCCGAGCGAGCAGACGACAATCGGGGCGGCTTGCGTAGGGTCGGACAAACCCATTTTTTCTTTGTACCAGAATCCCATCGCTGCGCCAGTAGCGGGTATTGCCTGCATTCCCGTAGCGGAGGATTGGTGCGGAATCTTGGGTTTGTCGTCGTCGCGCAGACTTGGGTGACAGTAGTACGTCCGTCCCGCCGAAAACGGGTCGTCGCGTTTGGCGAGCAGTTGCAGCATCAGGTCGTAGGGTTGTATGCCGATGGCGAGCAGCATTGCGTCGTCGCGATAGTAGGGGAATAAAAAATCTTGTGGGAGCAGTTGCAAGCCGAGTGCTATCTGGATAGCTTCGTGTCCGCGCGAGGTAGCGTGGACGTATTTTGAAACGAGTTTAAAATTTTCTTCGTAGAGTTCCGTCAGAGCTTTGGCAGTTGCGAGATGTCGGAAAGCCAACAGGAGTGTGTCTTTGGGGATAAAAACGGGTGTAGTAGTCATCGTTGTAGTGCCGTGTTTTGTTGCTGCGAAGATATAAAAAAGAATACAAAATATCAAATGTCGAATGTTTATAAATCGCCAGATGTTTGGAGGTAAGCGATGATTTTTTCGGTTGCGCCGCTATTTTTTTGTAGATATTGAAAGGCTGCGGCGGCAGAGATTTGGTACTGTTTGGTATCTTGGAGGAGGTCGAAAGCGGCTTGAAGTTCCGAAATATTTTGAATAGAAAAAGCGGCTTGATGCTCGACAGCCCAATTCGCTTCTTCAAATTTTTGGTATTTTGTACCAAAAATGACAGGCAATTTGAAAGACATTGGCTCTAACGTGTTGTGAATACCTGCGCCAAATCCGCCTCCGATGTAGGCGACGGTAGCGTATTGGTACAAGCTGGCGAGCATTCCGATATTATCGATGAGAAGAATTTGTGGGTCGGAGATATTATTTTCGGTGGCTTCAGAGTATTTTAAATAGTTGTTTTTCAGATGTTTACAAATATTTTGGAGGTGTTTTTCGTCTATTTCGTGCGGTGCAATGATGACTTTCCAGCCTTGCGGAATGATGTGTTGGAAGAATGGAAGGAGTATTTGTTCGTCGGCTTGCCAAGTGCTGCCTGCGATAAATATTTTATTATTTTTTGAAAAACTGTCAATCAGTGACAATTTTTGGACGTTTTCTGCCAAATCCAACACTCTATCTACTCTCGTGTCGCCCGTCAAAGTTATATTTTGGATAATATTATTTTTTTGTAAAATATCCAAAGAAGATTTATTCTGGACAAAAATCTGCTGGTAATCTTTTAGAATTTCCAAAAATAATTTTCCGTACCATCGAAAAAATATTTGCTTCGGGCGAAATATCGCAGACACAAGGTAGGTGTTTATTTTTCTCGACTCCAGCGTTCTCAAAAAGTGCAGCCAAAACTCATATTTCACAAAAATAGCGGCGTGTGGTTGCGTGATTTCCAAAAATTTTTCTGCATTTCTTTTGGTGTCCAAAGGCAGATAGCAAACGTGGCGCGCAAGCGGATAGTTTTTGCGGATTTCGTAGCCCGACGGCGAATAAAACGTCAATAAAATCTCTACGTTGGGATTTTTTTGGTGCAAAACTTCCAATATCGGTCGCCCTTGTTCGAACTCTCCGAGCGAGGCGCAGTGCATCCAGAGGACGGGTTTTTGAAATTTTATTTTCGAGAGTTCGGCTTCCCAGTTGGCTCTGCCCGCCAGCCAAAGCTGCGCTTTTTTATTGCCCAACTGTGACATAGTTCTGACACAAAAAGCGTAAAAATAAATTGAAATATCGTATAAAAAAAGCATAAATTAACGCAGTAAATTCTTTATTGAAAGTCGGTGAAAGAGCTATTTGTTTTATTTGTTTATGTCTTTCAGCAACAGTTGAAACTCCGCATATTGGACTTTTCCGACTTCTGATTTTCTATTCAGAAATTGAATATGTACCTGTTTGAATAGAATTTTAATCTTCAAATCGGGGTGCAAAATTATTGCCGTCATGTTTTCGGCAGGCATTGCGCTCGATAGTTCTTGCGTAGGTTTCAACTGCGAATTATAGAAAGTCTGCATATCCAATTCTGCTTTTTTACCTTCGAGCGAAAAAGACAGTTTATTGTCACACAATTTGATAAATAATTTTTTTTCTTGAAACAAAAAACTCTGCCCCAAGCCTTCTGGAAGTATGGACTGACAGGACAAAGTCGGCAAGATAAAATCGTAACTTGATGTTTCGATAAGTGGGTTGGGCGATTCGTTCAGATTGAAAGTATAGCCATATTCATTGGACACGAGGAGCGTATCGTTTTCATCGTAACTGGGATTTTGCCTGTAAGTATAAGGTACTCGGACTCGTTCTAACAGTTTAGTTTCTTTTTCTTTCTCACTCAAAGTAAAGAACAAACTATCTTTTTGCGGCGAAATTTCAAACACGTCGTAGAGTTTTCTTAACTCATTCCTACTGGCAAAAAATTCAAGAATAGACGTTATTTGCACGGCAGTTTTTCGCTTCAAGTTTGGATTTTCTACTCTTACAGAGTCCAATATTACTTTTATTTGGTTGTCACTGAATAGCTTTATTAGACGATTTTTTTGGCTTGCCGCCGAAACCGAACTTGCTCCCAAAAACCCTAAGCTCGACAGCAAAGCGACTGCGCACAAACTAATAGGAATTACCGAAATATTATCGCGTTTGGAAAAGATGAAATAAAGTGCAATGCCGAGCAGCCAAATAGCTAAAAGCACAACAAAATAGCGGTTTTCTGTGACTCCGTACGCTCTGATACGATAGCCGACGGCTGCGAAAAGTAACCCTACCAATGGTATAATAATGACATAAAACCAACGGTTGAACTGCTGAATCCAGCCGTTTTCGCTGCTGTTTTTGAACGGATAAAGGAGCAGAAATGACAACATTCCGGCTACCGAAAATCCCAACACCATGTAAGAAACCCAGCCTACGGGCAGCGACCATGTGGCGATAATTTTGAAACCGTAAGCGTACAAAATGAATAAATAAATGATGACCAACGGCAACAGAACGTATTGCGAAAAGACTTTTAAGCCTTTTGGGTAGCTGTCTTGGCTATCAAAATCCCCGATGTCGGCGGGTATTTTGGACAGAAAAAACCACGTGTTGAATACGCCTTGCAACAACCAAAAAAGAGACCAATAACTTTGCCATGCAATTTCGACTTTAAATAAAAAATTGAGCGAAACCAATGCCAATACCAAGCCAGTGTAAAGGACATAGGAATACAGCAAAGTAGTCAAAATTGTGACAAAAAAATGTTCGTTGTAGTGCCAAAATCCGTTGAGGTTCATCTTGCCCAAAAAGGGCGCAAACGACACCAACAAATGAGAAGCCAGCGCAACCATCGTAAGTTGAATCACCCAATACATCGAAAAATAGCCAGAAGATGAAGGAAGTGTGAAAAAATAAACACTCAAAATAAGCACACCAATCAACTGTGCCTGCCAACTTTTGATAGCAATAATGCGCCGCTCAGCCACCAAAGCCAGCGAAAGAAGGAGCGAAATCCCAAGTCCAGCAAGAAGACCAGCCTTGATAATCAGGAAGTTAGGTTCGTAATACACTCCGTTTATGGCTCTATCGACGGTGGTAGCGTAGATGGCGGCGGCGGTCGCCACGACAGCCGAAAGGAGGACAAAAGGAAAGCGTCGCAGCGTCGCGCTCGCCGTATCGGACAGTTGGGTCAAAAACTTCATAGGTAGTTTTTAGTGAGTAGTTTTTAGTCGCACGGAAATTTATAATCAGTGGGTTGTAATATTATGAAGTCACAAATAACTCTGTAAAGCTACAAATTTTAGCTACAAAAAAAAAGTGGAAGCCATTTTTCGATGGTTTCCACTTTTTCTGTCTGTGCGACTGATTTATTTCACAATCGGCGCAGCGGGGTCTGCTTTGAGCGTGATTTTTTGCTCTACGGGGTTATTTGGCGTGTCGAGCGGCTTTCCTTTTTCGTTGAGCAGCGTGAGTGTGATGGTGCTTTCGCCCATCGGCAAGCCTTCCATATAGTAGGTCTGCCATTTATCAATCATAATTTCTTGCCCGTTGATGTCCGCTTTTACACGGAAACCTTTTTTAGAAAGTTTACAATTCACCAAATAAAAATCGAGCATTACTTTCTTGGTATCTTCGCCGACATACGTTCCTTTCGGGCGGCTAAAAAATATCATCGGGTTCTTAATCGGCTCATCGCGCTTGAAGTTATTGTCTTTTGCCTTGACGTGCATCGCTTTGTATGCCGACTTTGTCTTGATGCTTTCGTGATAAGAGCGGGACAAAAAAGTGAGGATATAGTGTTCGCCATCCTCGATGTCCAAGTCAAATTCGGGTTTGTACTTTGCCACATACGGCGTATTGTCCACAATCAAGTGAATATGTTGCCCTTCTTTGGAGTTGGCGCACATTTTGGAAGCTGCATCGGGTGTCTGCACACCGAGCTTGTAGGTATCGCCCCCGATTTTGTAGGCGAACTTTCCGTCTTTGAACACAACGGATTGGATTTTAGCATCTTCAAACTGGTGAGAATCTGCGAAAGGGGTGAGCGTTACTTTCTGCGACCACATCGGATTGGTAGTCCAGAGAGCGAGTGCGACAACGGAAAAAAGTATTTTTTTCATTGTAAATATTTTAATTTGAGAAAAAAATTAAGAAATGTATAAAAACGAGTAATTTATTTTGGATAAGTTCTTACACTTAAATAGGTGACATTTAATATTCGACATAATTCGTTGATTTTCAATAGTTTATGATGACTCAAAATTAAAAACTAAAAACTTATAACTACTTACATTCCTAATCTAATATTCAGCTATTTCGTCAAAAAAGTATTTTCTATCGAAAACTAAAATTTCGATACTTTTTGGCAAAGGACATTTTTATCACAACATACTGACTATTAGTAGTTGTAAAAAATTATAACAAAATATATTTGCTGCATAATTTGCTGACTTTCAGTAAGATAAGCCGAAGCTACCGACACCTTTAAGGTGTCGGTAGCTTGTGACCAACAAGTTACATATTTATTTTAGATACATTCTTTATCCGAAAGAACCGCAACATTTATTTAGTTTGCTGCTTGGTAAGCGTTGCGTGCTTCGACAACGCGCCTCTGCGGAGCATTTTTCTTGCTTCGGGGTCAAAATAAATGATTTCGAGTGCATTCGCCAACGAATTAACGTTTGCCTCGTAATCTCTGTATTTTACCATTACTGCGCAAGAATTGTCCAAAATTTCGCGGCGTGCAGGCGTGATAAACGTGAGAACTGGCAGCCCGTGACCGAGTCCGTCTATTATAAACGAGTCGTCCTCGCCCGTAGCAGCTTCGACCAGCACGGTCGCTGCGCCGTAGCCTTTCGTACTGGCATCGGCTGCCGAAACGAACTCTACGGTATGTCCGATTTCAAAATTTTTAGCTAAAGCGGTTACTTTTTCGGTATTGGACTTGTCGGCACCAACTATCAAAAACTTAAGTTTTTGCTGGTTTTTGTTGGTCAACCCGTGATAGAAAGAGGCAAAGACATCTATTACCATTTCGAGAGATTTCTCGACTGGGTTAGATGCTTGCACCATCGATAAGAAAGGTGTCATCTGTACAATTTTTTATGTTAATATAGTTTGGCTTACACAAGATAGCAAATTTGTTTCGAGCTTCAGCCAAAAAGTAAATTATTTATCTATACCGCAAATTTATATAGTTTTTTTGATAAAACATATTTTATTTGTGACTGTTTTTTTGGAAATGTGACATAGTAAAAATACATCATATTACGATTTAAAATATTTGAAATGAAAAAAAAAAAATACTTTTCATACCTAAAAATACAATAAAATATCAGCGCAATTTGAGCTTTTTTTGAGAACTAAAAAACAGTTTTTATGCTATTTTTATCAGCTCGCGGAGTCCTTCAAAATTACATAAAATAGGCTAACCAAAGTGCATATTTTGAGTCTTTAAATATGCGAGTATTTCATCGCCAAGTAATTGATTGTCAAGACTTTGTGAAGCAGTGTAGTGTGCTTTTTGGTAATATATTTCACGTTCAGAAAGTAGGTTTTGGAGATAGCTAAACAGCTCTTCGGGAGGCTTATTTTTGAGTAAAGGACGCTCTCTATCGCCCGACATTAGGCGTTGGAATATCAGCTCAACGGGAGTTTTTAGATACACTACTTGACCGTTGTTTTTCATCACTTCGAGGTTGTCAAAATAGCACGGAGTTCCGCCGCCAGTAGCGATAAATGTGATATTTTTTTTAGTAATTTTTTTTAATATTTTTTGCTCCAACAGGCGAAAATAGTCCCAATTTTGGGTTTTAATGATTTCAGGAATTGTTTTTTTTTCAAAACGCACTATGTCTTCGTCCAAGTCTGTCCATTTTGTATCGGTTTTTTCTGCCAATTTTTGCGCCCAATAGCTTTTTCCGCAGCCCATCATTCCGATTAAAAAAACTTTCATAGAAAAAAAACTTAAAAATAATTTTAGGAATGAGGAAAAAATGAGGCACTCCAATTTTTCCAAGTCAGTAACAAAAATGGATAGTTTATTTTAGATGCTACCCAAAAATAAAAAAGTGAGATTGCAAGAAGCAAATTCCTGCAATCTCACTTTTTTTTTAAAAATTAAATTGTACTTTTGTCGGCTCACGACGCAGAGGCGGCGTGTGTTTCGTTCAGGATTTTTTTTGCCAAATCCAAAATAGACGTGTCTTTTACGTTCACGATACCACCGTCGGGACCCGGTTCGTAGTGCCAATCGTGGGTGTCGTCGTGTGCAAAGCGGCTCGCGCCAAAAAAATTGCGAACCGCCTGTTCGTCCATGCTCAACTCTTGCGCGATGCGGTTGATGCTGCCTGTGGGCAGGCTGTGTTTGATGCTCCTTAGCTCTTCAAAGGTAATGTTCATAACTGAATCGGATTTTAAACGTTAATAAATGAAGAATTTTTACTGTTTGCTGGAAGCTTTTCCACTTCCTGCGATAAAAATAAGAAGATATTTTGAGCTATCAAACTTTTTTTAAAAAAATTTTCAAAATTTCATATATTTATTTTTTTATAAAATAAAATATTGAGTTTTTATTGCCTTTCAAATTATTCGGAGTATTATGTTGTCCATTTTGATTCCAAACTTTAATTATCTGGTCGAGCCACTGTTGGAGGATTTGCTGGCGCAATGCGAGCGGCTTGGACTGCCTTTTGAAATTCTTTGTTTCGATGATGCTTCGGACGCAATTTTTAGACCTCAAAAACCAATTTCAGATGTTAATAATCGAGTAAAAATAAGTCTTTTAGAAAAAAATATTGGTCGCTCGAAGATAAGAAATTTACTGGCGGCGAGTGCGATATTTCCCAATTTATTGTTTATGGACTGCGATATGAGTGTGGCTCAAAATCCAAACTTTATCCAAAATTATGTAGCAGCACAGCAAGATAATCCGACTTCAGTGCTGCTTGGCGGACGTATTTATGAGCAAAAGTGCGCACCAAATAAAATTTTGCACTGGAAAAACGGCAGCCTGCGCGAGGTAAAAACTGCCGCCGAGCGCAGCAAAAATTCATATTCCAACTTTATAAGTAGTAGTTTTATACTGCCTAAAAACATCTTTCAGTCTATTCGGTTCGACGAAAATCTGACGCAATACGGACATGAAGACACGCTTTTTGGGCTGATATTGGAGCAACAGAAAATTTCTATCCTTCATCTCGACAATCCTTCCGTGCATCTTGGATTAGAAGATACGTCTATTTTTTTGGAAAAAACCAAATTTGCTATCGAAAATTTGGTTTTCTTGAACCAAAGATCGTCTGTCGCACAGACCAAACTGACGAAAACAGTATTTTTTCTAAAAAAATACGCGCTCACTCAACCGACTCGCTTGGCGTTGGCTTTTGCCTTACCAACTATCGAAAATCACTTGAATACATCTCCCAACCCACGACTTTTTGTGTTGGATTTGTTCAAATTACATTATTTTTTGACCTTTTCGCGAAGATAATAAGTTTCATTTTAAACTGAAAGTTGCGAAAATTGTTATACGCTTCGATAACCGTTTCAAAAGAATTTACACCATATATATATGACTGTTGCGCCGCCAAATTTTGTACTACAAGACCCGACACTTTCGGAGGATTTGAAGAAAATTGCCCAAAAGGTTTTTGATAAAATTCGGATTACGCCCGAAGATGGTCTTTTGCTTTTCCAAAAAGCCTCTTTGAGCTTTTTGGGGACATTGGCGAATTTCGTCCGCGAAGAAAAGCACGGCGACGCTACTTATTTCAACCGTAATTTTCACCTCGAGCCTACCAATCTCTGCCTTTATACTTGTGCGTTCTGCTCTTACTCTCGCCTGCTCAAACAGCGCAGCGAAGGTTGGGAACTCACGATGGACGAGATGATGGACGTGATAAAAACCTATGACAATCAGCCAGTTACGGAGGTTCACATAGTGGGCGGCGTGTTGCCGCAGTACGATTTGAAGTTTTATACGGAGCTGTTTCGACGCATAAAAACGCATCGCCCCGAGCTGCACGTGAAGGCACTTACGCCAGTCGAATACCATTATATTTTCAAAAAAGCGAAAGTCAGCTACGCGGAGGGTATGAAGATGATTAAAGATTCGGGGGTGGATTCGATGCCCGGCGGAGGTGCGGAAATTTTTCATCAAGACATCAGAAAACAGATTGCTGCCGACAAATGTACGGGCGAACAGTGGCTCGAGATACACGAAATTTGGCACAACTTGGGTATGAAATCCAACGCCACGATGCTCTACGGACATATTGAGGGCTTCGAGCATCGGATTGACCACCTCGAAAAGTTGCGTCAGTTGCAGGATAAAACGGGCGGATTTCAGACTTTTATTCCCCTCAAATTCCGAAATAAAGACAATCAGATGAGTCACATCAAAGAAAGTACGACCGTCGAAGACCTCCGAAATTATGCCGTCAGCCGTATTTATTTGGATAATTTTGACCATTTGAAAGCGTATTGGCCCATGATTGGACGGCAAACTGCCCAGATTGCGCTTGCTTTTGGGGTAAATGATATGGACGGAACGATTGACGATACCACCAAAATCTACTCTATGGCTGGCTCGGAGGAACAAAATCCTTCGCTTTCCACCGAAGAATTGGTGACGATGATTCGGCGCGTCGGTCGGCGAGCGATTGAGCGCGACACGCTGTACAATGTGGTACAAGATTTTACAGATTTTACCTTTGAAAGTGACAGCCAATTTAAAGGCTATTTGGAACTTCCTGTGGTCAATCAAAACTGATGCAAACAAAAGAAATATATTTTATTCGCCACGGCGAAACGGATTACAACAGGCGCGGTATCGTGCAGGGAAGCGGAGTAGATGAGCCGATTAATGAGGTCGGAAAAGCGCAAGCGCAAGCGTTTTTTGACTATTATGAGTCCCAAGATTTTGACTTAATAATGGTATCAAAACTGCAGAGAACTCGCCAAACAGTTGATAATTTTATAAAAAAAGGGATTCCTACGCTCGAAGATGTACGGCTCAATGAGATGAGCTGGGGGATTCACGAGGGACAGTCGCCGTCCCCCGAAATGAAGCTGGATTTTAGGACAATGATTGATGCTTGGCAGCAAGACGACCTGACGGCAAGGCTTCCGGGAGGCGAAAGTGCGGAAGAACTTTATGACCGATTAAATTTATTTTTAGCCGATTTAGTGACAAGACCCGAACAAAAAATTCTGGTTTGCACGCACGGGCGCACGCTGCGTTGCCTTTGCTGCGTGTTTAGCAATATACATCTTCGAGAAATGGAAAAATTTGGACATTCCAACACAGGTTTGTTCAAAGTAAATTGGTCGGCTGCCGCCAATACTTTTGAGATGGAGTTGCAGAATGATGTCCAGCATCTAAAAAAAGTGTAAAATTTTGTTTCTGTTAGCTATTTTTTCGTATAATTTTTCCCTCCAAGCATACATTTTTGGCATTTCGCTTTGGTATCTTTTCAAACATTTTTTCTATTTTTGCCCAAATTTGTGATAAATAAAAAGTGTATTTTTTAGCAAAAAATACTGTCACAAAAAAATCATTTTATTTTTATTGTGTATTTTCCTACAAGTATTAAACTATTGTTTTATATATTTGCGTTGTTAGAAAAACAAATATTTTTACAGACCTATAAAATTTACACTCTATGCTTTCCAAAAGCCGCTTTTTTAGACAAGACCGTCCCCAAATAAATTCAAAAAACAATTTTTTTATGAAAACGAATTATTCAAAATTCAATCAATTTATTTCTTTTTTGCTGTTCTTTGCACTTGCTTTTGCAGCGCAGGCAAAGCCGCTTTTGGAGCTTGAGTTCGGAAAAAATCTAAAAGAAGCCAAAGAAAGAGCCGCCGCCGAAGGCAAAATTATAGTCGTTGATTTTGTCGCCAGTTGGTGTATGCCCTGCCACTGGATGGACGAAAGTACCTACTCCGACCCCGAAATTATTGACTTCATGCAGCGCAATACGATTCCTGTCAAGATTGATATTGACGACTTCGACGGCTACGCGCTCAAAGACCAGTACAATATCAAGGTGCTGCCAACGATTGTTTTTTTGAACTCTGGGGGCAGCCAAATCCGCAAATCAGAAGCCGCGCTAACGGTTTCCGAACTCATGTCGCAGCTCAAAGAGTTGAGTACCAAAGCCAACAAAAGAAAGGTAATCGTCGAAAAAACAGATGCTCCGCGCGAAACTGCGCGCCCCAATCCAGCCCCGCAACCCAAACTCAACTCTCCCGGTGCGACCTACGAAGCGGGGGAAGGATTGTTTCGTTTTTTTGTAGAACGTCAAGCTCTCAAAGGGTTCAGCGTCCAAACGGGTGCTTTCGAGGATTACAAACAGGTGCTGAACGAAACGGCAAAATTGCAGGAAAAATTTGCGGGCAAAGCAATTTTAGTGCATAGCGCACGAGTAAATGGCAAGGCGATTTTTAGGGTAATGGTCGGCGAATTTTCTACCAATCGGGAAGCAAGTAATTTCAGCCAAGTAATGAAAGCAAGCAATTTCAACGGAGTAGTAAAAGACCTTTCAGCACTGTAAATCAAGCATTTATACATAAAAAAAACCACCCTGCGGGATAAGCAAGGTGGTCACAAATCGGATGTACAAATCGGTTATTGAGACTTTTCAGTCACAAAAAAAACTGGATAGAACTTGGGAGTTCATTATTTTTAGTTATTTATTACTATCATTTTGCGGGTCGCTACGGCATCTGATGTTTCGAGGTGGTAGTAAAATACGCCTCCCGCCGACGGTAAATCTGACCGATCTACCGCCACTTCGTGGTAGCCTTTTTCAAGTTTTAAGTTATATACTTTCACTTCGCGCCCAGCGATGTCCATAATTTTTAGCTGTATTGCGTCCGCTTTTGGCAACTGAAAGCCAATCAAAGTACCGTTTTGCCAAGGATTGGGTTTGTTCTGGTAGAGCGAAAAACCTTCCTCCGCAGGGTTGAGATTGCCGTCTTTTCGGAAAGTCAGCGCGCCTACTTGCGCAGTCACATTGCCGCCTTTTTCGTCGGTCGAAAAAACAACAGAACGAGTGATTTCTGAATTCATTTTCAGCATTTGACTCAAATACCCGTTTGCTTTCGCCCGAAACTTTACTTTGAATAAAGGGTCTTTGTTGGGCAAAGTGAGTGGTGCGTCGTAGTCCCAAGCGGCGGTCAGATAGCCGTCTGAAAGGTGTGAAAGTCCAAAATTATCGGTAGTCAAGTTCGGAAGTAAGCCCTGCGCCACGTCTTCGACCGCTAATTTTTTCGGGTCAAAAACAAAAGTAAATTGCCAGCTTGTGACATTGTTAAATCCATTAGATTTTACACTTGCCTCATATTCTTGCCCTGCGTAGAGATAGGCATCGTTCATCTCAAAGAAAAATGGCTGCTCGCTGCGACTTTCTACATTTGCGTCTGAAAAGTGATTGGCAGCCGCACTGCCGTCCACGTCGCCGACCTTGATCGCCATAAAGTTCACACCATTCATATCGCTTTCAATCAAAGGAATATCGTATTTTTCGGGAAAAATCTCCTCAAAAGGGTTAGTTGGATTCGGAAAGACGTAATCCGCACGGATAAAACGCCACGAACGGTTGTTCTCAAAATTTTGGTCAATTCCCAAAATCACCTTCCGAAGCGCGACCAAATCGTAGGTCGTGATACTACCAGATTTGTTGATGTCAGCGGCAATTATTTTGTAGGGACTTTCCAAAGGTTTGACCCCCAAAATATGTTTTCGTATCTGCACCATATCATAAGTCGTCACGCCATTTGTGATATTCATGTCTTTCGTTGGCTCTAATGTCAGTCCAGAAGTTCCGAAAGGAATTTGGAGAAAATTAAAAAATCCTGCCGCTCCTGTCACCGTCGAACTGCTGCCATTTGATATATTCACAGTCACATCTTCCACGTTGTTACCAATTTCATCGTGAATTGCGCCCGCTATTTGTGCAGTGCTATTGGAAGGCGAACAGATATTTTGGTTGTCAGAAAGGCGCACCGAAGAAAGGCAACTTTCTGTATTTCCAGCCTCATCTGTGACAAATAATTGAATTGTCACAGAATGATTACTATTTACATTAAAATCAACACAATTCAATGCCAAAGAATCGGCAGCCACCGCCGAAGAACCTAATTTTTTTAGTTTGTATTTCAGTAAACTTTTACTGGTACAATTATCAAAACTATTGTTGTTCACTTGGTTGGTCTGGACTACACTCATGCCCTGTCCGTTCATCACTCCGAGCGGCATATTGAGGAGTGCTTGGCAAACTGCTGTCGGTTTTTTATTATCAATAATTGTGACAGTCATAGATTTGGTAGTACTGTTGCCGCAGCTATCTTTTGCAGTAAAAATGACGGTAGTTACTCCCAGAGGAAAATTGCCTGAAGCATTCGCGCCGTTGGTATTTTGATTATTTTGAATCACGATATTTGGGCTGCAATCGGTCGCCGTGGCAGGCGGCAAAGTAACCGAAGTAGCGGCACAGTTTGCACCTACACTGACCGAAACATTGGCAGGAATATTCAGCACTGGTGGCGTAGTGTCCATTACCACCAACGACTGCGCAAACTCTGTATAACCTGCGTTGCTGCTGGTATTTGGCTTATAAATACACCAATCTATGACTTTCCAAATGCGCACTATTTTGTAGCAAGCGGGAATATTTTGACCATTAAAAACCAAATCATCGTAGCCGACATATACGTTGTTGCAGCTGTTTGCTACCAATGTCACAACGGGACGATTGAAAGGTGCGGGCAGGCTATCGGGATTGAGTTTGGAGCGTGGCGTACAAGAATTGGTAAAATAATTGGGCGGAAAAACGATATTTTGTACCGCAGTCACGCTTGCATTCGGGTTGGTAAGCGTGATAACTTGTGTTTTAGTAGTTTTATTTCCTATCGAATCTGTGACAGTAAAAATCCGCCTAATCGTACCAATATTGCAACCGTTGAGGGTAAAAACAGAGTCAATTTTCAGCTTTGCGCCGATACAATTATCGCTAAATGTAGCATTGCCGAACAGCGAAAGTGGCGACCGTGGCGCGCTACAAAGCACTGTCCGGTCGGCTGGAATATTGAGTGTCGGCGGTACATTATCGGGTGTATAGAGGACTGTTTTAGTGACTACCGCCGTTTCTCTCGGAGTGCCAGTATCCGAGACTGTACAGGTATAAGTGCCGGGAGCAAGGTTGAAAATGCCTGTCACATTTGTAGCACCATTGCTCCAAAGATAGGTATAAGTTCCGTTACCTCCGACAACAGCTAATATGGTAACTGAACCAGTATTACTGCCAAGACAGGAACTTGGCGAACAAGTGACTGTAACTGTCAAAGGCGGTGGTAACAATATTTCTGGTGCATTTTCAGCTTTTAAAACCATATTTTGTAGGGTTAAAAGCAATATAGCAATTAAAATTCTGTACGCTTGCGATGTTTGTCGCAACGATGATGTGTTGTTTTTCATAAAAAATATATTCAGCTTTTGGTAATAATTTATTTTTAAAAAATATTTTTTTATACACGCAGTGACAGTCTATTTTCATACGTTTGATGAAAATAAGATACACAGTTGTATATCGGATTACGCAACAGTAATTCGGTAGAGGTTGAGCCAATAAAAGAATGGGAGTTCTTCCGTTGATTCTAAAAATATTGGTAAGTAAGAATAAAAAAATCCGCAGAGGGATTGTGGGAAAAATTTTATAGGTCGGAGATCATGTAACGAGAAGCGACTTGCGCTCAAAGTTCAAGATAATACTGATGAGTCATTATGAATAAAATAGGTTGATGGTATAAATATGTTTTCATATATCAAAATATCAAATATGATGCCAAATTTTATTAGTTTACTTTTTTAGTTGTTTTTTTAGTTCTTCTAATTCTATAAAAAGTTGTTCTGCGCGTTGCTTTTCTGTTTCGGCACGCTGTTTTTCTGTTTCGGCACGCTGTTTTTCTGCCTCCAATTCTTCGTCTTTGGCAGCAATTATTTTATCTTTTTTGCCCAATTCGCGCGCAAATATTCGGTCTATATCGTCTTCTACGTCCATTTTATTGCGCACTTCTTCGCTCGCCATCGCTCTTTCTAAACGCAATACCATTTTTTGTACGAGTGGTTCGTTGAGATCGCCCGTAAAATTTAGCTGGTGTTTGTCGTCTTCGCTGCCAAATTCGGGGTTGAAAACTTGCAACACTTTTTCGAGTTTTGTCCGCGACTCGCGCGGCAACACTCGCAGTTGTATCAAGAAAGAATCGTGTGTGAGAATTTCCACAAAGTCCTCTTTAACGTCCAATATTTCTTTCGTATTTACGTCTTCGTAGTTGTGACTAATTTTTACGACCGCTCTTTTGATATTGTCCAACGAAAATCCGAGAAAATAAATCGTCACTATCGGCAACGGAATTTTTACAGATTCGCCGCTTTCGTCCAAAACGGTGTCTTCTTTGCGGTAATTATCGCCCAAATACCGTCTGAACCGCATCACGTCGAATACTTGTTTGGCTTTTTGCAGCTCTATTAGGACTTTTTTTTGCTCTCCCGCTTGGGTTTTGATGACGGCTTTGAAGTCAAATCTTAATATGCTGATGCTACCCGAAGTATTTTCGGTCGTCGTTTCCTGCGGTTTCAGCTCCAAACTGATGATTTCTTCTCCCAAAATGGTAGATAATAGTTCGCTGGCGATTTCGGTATCTTCCAAAAGATACTTGAAAACTACATCGTATATCGGATTGGCGATTATCATGGCTTTTTTTTTTAATTATAATTGATATAAAGCAAAGGGCTTTAAATTTAGGAATGAGGAAAAAATAAGATACTTAATTTTTTCCAATCAATTCAAACAATAACAAGGCATTTTTGAGGCGCAACGCAGGGCGTTGTAACGAA
>JAYUHK010000048.1:0-34370 GCA_043767025.1 Saprospiraceae bacterium
GCGAGAGGAAAGCCCTACCCAAACCATCTCTGTGGCTTCGCTGCCAAGCGGCTTTTATGTGGTATCCGTGACCAACGGCGCAGAAACTTGGTACCAGAAAGTCATCGTGCAACGATGAAAAGATGAAAAAATAAAATTAAAAAGTCCCAACAAGAGCTGCGCTCTTGTTGGGACTTTTTTTAGAGAAAATTCTATATTTGTGTTCGTTTAAAAATAGTTGTGCAGTGTACGGTGACAAGTAATTAGTTTTTTTGTGTATTTTTGCGTTCAATTATTTTAAAAACTAACGGAGAAAAAAATGTCAAATTGGTCAGAACAGGAGATTGTGCGGAGAGATTCTTTGCAAAAAATGCGGGACTTGGGCGTAAATCCTTATCCGCCAGAGCTTTTTGAAGTCACGGCATTCGCAGAAAATATAAAAGAGAATTATCAGGAAGAAATCTTGGAGGACGGTAGTAAGAATCGCCTCAACTTTAAGCACGTCCGATTGGCTGGACGCTTGATGGCGCGCCGCGAGGCTGGCAAAGCGTCGTTTATGAACCTTCAAGACAGAACGGGAAGAATCCAAATTTACGTCCGCCGAGAGGAGATTAGTGCGGAGGGCGATACGTCTTTTTATGACCAAGTGGTTATGAAATTGCTGGATATTGGCGATTTTATTGGAGTCGAAGGTTATGTGTTTAAAACAAAATTGGGCGAAACAACGGTTCATGTCACAAAACTGACAGTTTTAGCAAAATCTTTGCGCCCTTTGCCTGTCGTAAAAACCGATGCTGAAGGAAATGTTTTTGACGCACTTTCTGACCCCGAGTTGCGTTATCGCCAGCGATACGTGGACTTGACAGTGAACCCAAAAGTGAAAGAAGTTTTCCTCAAACGCTCGCTGATGGTAAAAACTATCCGCGACTATCTCAACGAGTTTGGAGGCGTAGAAGTAGATACGCCGGTGCTGCAAAATATTCCGGGTGGGGCAGCAGCTCGCCCATTTGTAACGCACCACAACGCACTTGACGTTCCTTTTTATTTGCGGATAGCCAACGAATTGTATCTAAAAAGACTCATTGTCGGTGGTTTCGACTTTGTTTATGAATTTTCTCGAAATTTTCGGAATGAAGGAATGGATAGAACGCATAATCCCGAATTTACGGTTTTAGAGTTTTATGTAGCGTACAAAGACTATTTTTGGATGATGGATTTTACTGAAAAACTGATGGAAAAAGTTTCTTTGGCACTTCACAATTCGACCGATGTGACGGTTGGCGAGCAGCAAATTAGTTTCAAAACACCGTTCAAACGCATTTCTATTTTCGACGCAATCAAAGAACACACGGGGATTGATGTGAGCGAAATGGACGAGTCTGGGCTGCGTGAAGTGTGCAAAAAACTCCACGTTCCTACAGACGCTTCGATGGGAAAAGGTAAATTAATCGATGAACTTTTTGGCGAAAAATGCGAAAAAAATTATATCCAACCCACGTTTATCACTGATTATCCAGTAGAAATGTCGCCTTTGACGAAAAAACACCGCTCCAAAGAGGGTTTGGTGGAGCGTTTTGAGTTGATGATAAACGGCAAAGAAATCGCCAACGCTTATACCGAACTCAACGACCCGATTGACCAGCGCGAAAGGTTTGAGGAGCAGATAAAACTCATGGAGCGCGGCGACGACGAAGCGATGTTTATTGACCACGATTTTTTGCGCGCCCTCGAGTACGGAATGCCGCCGACATCGGGTATCGGCATTGGGATTGACCGTTTTGCGATGTTGATGACCAACCAGCCGTCCATTCAAGACGTGTTATTTTTTCCGCAAATGAAGCCAGAAGTGCAGTAAAATATGTTTTCAAATAATTTCTCTTGATTATGTAATGCTGTAACTAATTGATTATCAATTAGTTACAGCATTAAAAATTAAACACTAAACACTAAAAACTAAAAACTTATAAATTTTACCTGCCCGAATTTGTAACCATACTTTGTAGCTTTTCGATTAGATTTTTTTCTTCTAATAATTGCTCGATTGTGACGTGCATTCTGAACTGCCAGTAATGTTTGGGGTTCGCAGGATTGTTGATTTGTTCGCTGAGCGCATCTTTTTTGCGAAGTTTAGCATCTACTCCGAGCAAGTCCTGAATTGGAAAAATCGCCCACATACTTGGCGCGTTCAGGTGCTGTTGGACGATGGTTTCCACGATTCCCTCCGTGCAGTGGCTCGGAGATTTACCCGTTTGGAGGAGATTTTGGTTCCAAAAACGCTGCGCGGTCGCCTCGTCGCCTTCCCACCAACCCCGAATCGTGGACATATCGTGGCAGGAGGGACTACAAACCGACATATATGGGTAGTTTTGTGGGACTCCGAAAGCCGTATTTCCCTTGGGCATTCGTTGTATTTCGAGCGAAATAATATTGAGGTCGCGCATCACGCTCGGCACCGACTTCGGAATCATGCCCAAATCTTCGCCGCAAATAAGCATATCAGTAGCGTTGAGCAAAGCAGGCAAAGTCCGAACAGCTTGATTTTTCCAAAATTCGTCGTGTCGAGTGTAAAAATAATCGTTGTAAAGTTTATCAATGACAGAGCGTTTGAAATAATCCAATTCCTTGTAAGAGCGAGTCGTCTGCACCGTAATTCTTGGATTGAAAGCCGTACCGTTGCTGTTGGGTTCGGGGATTAAGACGACTTCTCCAAGCAGTCGCATTAGAGGAATTTCTAAAAATTGTAGGTCTTTGTATTTATCATCGTAAGTGAATAAGTTTCTGATTTTCAGTTGATTAGATATTTTTTCTTGAACGCCGAAATAGCCATTTTCATAATTTGTCAAAAATTCTGACCTCACAAAATCGGCATAATATCCAAAAATTTCGTCCAAATGATTGCTGCGAATATACGGCATCGTGTAGCGAGATAAGTCGCCGTGCAATCCAGCTTCTGCTAATTCTTGTCGTGAAAAGGGTAGTCGTGGATTGAAAAGTCCGAGCGTTCCTTCAACTTGTTCGGTCGGAATTTCCCAAATCCTAAAAAAACCTAAAATATGGTCAATTCGCAATGCGTCAAAATATTCTGCAAGTTTACACATTCTTTTTTGCCACCAATCAAAATTATCTTTTGCCATTACTTGCCAGTTGTAGGTCGGAAAGCCCCAATTTTGTCCGCCTTCTGCGTAGGCATCGGGCGGTGCGCCAGCCTGTCCCGCCATGTTATAGAGCTGCGGAGCCACCCAAGCATCAGCACTGAACCGATAAATACCAATCGGCAAGTCGCCTTTTAGGACTACTTTTTTGCTTCGCGCGTAGGCTGTCGCTTCGTGCAGCTGCGTGTGAGCGTGATATTGGATAAAATAATAGAGAGCGACTTTGTCAAAGTCAGCAAATTTTTTGTCACAAATAGTATCAATTACGTTTTTAGAAAAAGTAGAATATTTCTTCCAAAGATTAAAATTCGCCGTTTTATTTTCGTCACGAAGGTAGCAAAAAGCCGCATAAGCGGGAAGCCAATCGCTGTTATCAGCTATAAATTTTAACACATTTTTATCGTTGAAAAATGTTTCTTTTTCTTGTTCGTACAGAATTTTAAAAAAATAAAATTTTGCATCTAACACAGCTTCAAAATCTACTTTTTCGCGAGCATTTAATTCTTTTATTTTATCAACTAAATGTGACGCGGTATTTTTGTCGTTTATAATCCCAATCGCTTGAATATTAACATACAATGGGTGCAGCGCAAAGACCGAAATGGCGGCATAAGGATAGCTATCCGTCCAAGTTTTTGTGGCGATGGTATCATTGACGGGCAGAATTTGGAGGACTTTCATTTGGGTTGCTGCTGCCCAATCTGCCGTTTTTTTTAAGTCCCTAAATTCTCCGATTCCCATACTTGTTTCACTGCGCAACGAAAAAACGGGTATCGCAACTCCCGCTCCGCGCCACTGCCCAAGCCCAATCGGAAAGCGAAAATTATCGTCATTTAGTAGCAATACATTGGTAATTTTTGATAAAAACTCAAATTTACGAGTTCGATTTTCGCCGTCTTCCCAAGCCAGAATCTCATTTGTTTCTGGCTCAAGGATTACATATTTGTACTCCATGTCAATACCCAAAGTATCTACTTCAAAGTCAGCAGACCATGTCGGAAAATTTTCTGATGAGAGTGGAATAGCTTGCTTCCAGTTGCCTAAAAATTTTTGATTGCCTGCGATTCCAAAGGAATAATTAGCTGGAAGATTAGCGGAATGAAGCTGAAATTTGAGTAAGTTTTTTTTATTTTTGGTAGTTTTTGTGACATTTTTTGAAGTTGGGCGTTTAAAAATCACATTGGCAAAAGCGGCGGAAAAAAAAATATTATCGGTATTATCGGTAGCTCGCCATTGGTCTTTGACAGAAATACGCGCAGTATTTTTGGGTACTTGCATCGGTCGAAATTTCCCAAATTCCTCTCGCTTGGAATAATCAGTATGAATAAAATATTTATATTCAATCAGTTCATTTTCAGAGAGTTGTAAGGACAAAGTCCAATTTTTACCATCTATGGTTTGAAAAAAAATATTTTCTTCGCTGCTGTTTTTTTTCAATCGAATGGCAACTTGTTCGCCAAAAAAAGTGGAATAATCAATGTGAAAGTCAATAATCATAAGGTTGTGTTTTGCGCAAAGTTAGTGATTTTTCATACTTTTACAATAAAAAATAGAAGATGAAAAATAGAATTTCTGTTGCTTTTTTTCTCCAGATTTCGGCAAGTTTGGTCTTTATTGGGCGCGCTTGGCAGCATATTTTGTGGGAAGCACCTTACAGGGCTTTGCTTTGGGACGAACAAATTATGAAAAAATATGTGGAATTTTTTACGAAAATGACATGGACTGATTTTACGACTTCGGCTCTGGTAGATGAAAAAATCCAGTTGATGACGAAAGGAATTGGCGTTTACTTTTTGTTTTGCGCCGTCACAATTTTTGTAAATAAAAATATTTTTTCGAGAATAATTATTTCGGTGGGGACTTTGCTTTTGTGTTTTTTAGCGTGGCTCAACTACAAAGAGAATTTCTTCCAACTCGGACAATTACTGGAATATTCACTTCAAATTATTGCACCATTTTTGTTGGCATTGTATGGAAATAAGCTATCTTCTGAAAATTTAACAATACAAAAGCCTGTTATTTACTGGCTCACAACGGCTATGATTTTTACTTTTTTTTGTCATGGGCTTTTTGCCACCAATTTCTATCCTTGTCCGGGGGATTGGAAGCAGATGGCGATGAATTTTTTGCGTACTGACGAGACGAAGGGAAGTAACATTTTGTATTTTTTTGGAGTGGCAGATTTTATCTTTTGTGGCTTATTTTTTCTTAATGTCAGCAAAAAAACGGCACTTTTATATTTTATTTTCTGGGGATTTGTCACCACTTTTGCTCGCCTTTACTCCAATTTTCATTTTGCTTTTTGGCAAGATTCGCTGCTCCAATGGATACCCGAATTTTTGTATAGAACGCCACATTTTTTGCTTCCGTTAGTACTTTATGCTATTTATTCTAACAGGATAAAATTTAATTGACCGCTTCAACTCCCTGAATTTCAGGCATTTGCATCTTCAAAGTGTATTCTATTCCCGCCCGCATCGTCATAGCAGACATGGAGCAGTTTTGGCAGTTGCCGAGCCATTTTATTTTTACCAACATTTCGTCCGTTACTTCTACGACTTCGATGTTTCCGCCATCTACCGCCAAGTGCGGTCGGATTTCGTTGAGGGCTTTGTCTACTCTTTCTACCAAAATTGCTCTTTCGGCTACTAACATATTTTTTATTTTTTATTGAAAATGTGACAAAAATTGATTTTCTTCGCAACAAACTGATAATCAAATATTTAGGTAATATTTGGTCATCAACTCGTCATTTTTACGGTTTGTGTCGGAGCCAACGCTTCGTGTCGAATCTGTACCTGCTGCACCAAATTTTGTGCAATATTCATAAATATTTTTTTCGTAATTGGCTCATTGTGCAACACTATCGGCTTGCCCATATCGCTCGCTTCGCGAATACCTTGCACGAGCGGAACCTGTCCGAGCAGCATCGAATTTGCCATTTTGGTCAATTTTTTTCCGCCGCCTTCTCCAAAAATATAGTACTTGTGGTCGGGCAATTCTTCGGGACTGAACCACGACATATTTTCTACCACGCCCAAAATTGGAACATCTACCTGCGCCAACATAAACATATTCATCGCTTTTACAGCATCTATTACCGCCACCTCTTGAGGAGTCGTTACCAGTACAACGCCGGTGAGCGGGACGGTTTGCACAAGCGTCAGCTGTATGTCCCCAGTCCCTGGCGGCAGGTCAATAATCAAGTAATCAAGCGGCTCCCAGATGGTATCTTCCAAAAATTGTTTGATAATTCCCGCCAATCTTGGTCCGCGCAGTACGACCGCCTGCTCGGGTTCGATGATGAAACCGATGGACATAACGGGCATTCCGCCCGCCGCCGTGAGCGGTATCAAACGTGGTTTTCCATAGACATCTTGCACTTTCGGACGCTGTCCTTGTAAGCCGAGCATGGTCGGAATGGACGGTCCATAAAGGTCAGCGTCCAAAAGACCAACTTTTGCGCCCATGTCTTGAAGCGCAAAAGCGAGGTTGGTCGAAACCGTAGATTTGCCAACGCCTCCTTTTCCAGAGGCGACGGCGATGATGTTTTTTATCTGCGGAAGCGGCGTTTTAGCTCCCAAAATTTCGTGCGGATTTTGGAGCATAAAATGAATATTCACATTTCCCCCTGGAAAAACATCTTGTACGGCTTGCTCACAAGCAGCGTTCAAATCCGCTTTAAATTCGTTATTTTGAGCTGATAGTGACAGGGTAATATTTACGAAAAGTCCTTCAACCGTCACAGATTGCAACATATTCATCGCCACAATGTCCTGTCCCGTGTGTGGGTCAAAAACATTGCGAAGCGCATTTTTGATAATTTCTTGATTCATTTTTTAATTTTTTTCTTCGGAGGCTTGAAAATCATTCGCCAGATTATCTCGTTCTCCGTCCCAGTCAGTACGAGTGATGATGACCATTACGATACCGCCGATGACCATGAGCAATCGCACGACAAAACCCAACAATCTGCCGCCCGCATCTATCCAAGTCAGGAACGAAAACTGCGCGCCGATGAGTAAAAATACGAGCGACAAAAACCCGATGACAAAAAATAAAAACCCGATTAGGGTGAAAATTGCTTTTTTCATAAGAAAAATAAATTTTTTAAAATGTTTCCTACCGCAAATGTACGTCCAAAATATCGAAACTCTGTATATTTACGCAGCCAAATCAATAGCCAACAGTATGATAAAAATAATTGAGTGTCCGCGCGATGCGATGCAAGGTATCCGAGAATTTATTGACACAGAGGATAAAGTGCTGTATATCAACAGTTTACTAAAAGTCGGATTCGACACACTCGACTGTGGTAGTTTTGTGTCCGCCAAGGCAATTCCACAAATGCGCGATACAACGGAGGTTATTCGCCGCCTCGATTTACTACATACAAACACTAAATTGCTGACTATTGTTGCCAATCTTCGCGGCGCGGAGGAGGCGGTACAGTTCGACGAAATCACGTTTTTGGGTTATCCATTTTCTATTTCAGAAACTTTTCAACTCCGCAATACCAACGCAACCATCGAAGAATCGCTCGGGCGAGTGGCAGATATTCAGCAACTTTGTGAGCAGCACAAAAAAAAATTAGTGTTGTATATTTCGATGGGTTTTGGCAATCCCTATGGCGACGAGTGGAATGTAGAAATCGTACAAAAATGGACTGAAAAAATGTCACAATTTGGCATAAAAATAATTTCTTTGTCCGATACTATCGGCGTTTCTAATCCCGATAATATCCGTTATCTTTTTGAGCATCTTATCCCTGCTTATCCGCATATTGAGATTGGCGCGCATCTCCACACAGAGCCTAACAGTTGGCGCGGGAAAGTGGAAGCGGCGTATCAAAGTGGTTGCCGCAGGTTCGACTCGGCGATGCGTGGTTTTGGTGGTTGTCCGATGGCAAAAGACGACTTGACAGGCAATATGGCAACCGAAAATATCGTTTCGTATTTTGATTCGCAGCAGATTGACTTGAAACTTGACAGGAATGTTTTTTTTAATTCGTTGAAGTTGGCGGATAAAATTTTTCCTCATTGATACTTCAGATAAATTCTCCATCTTAAATAATCATTTTTTCAATGAACGATATAAGTTACTGATTTTCAGTGATTTATTACAAATTAAAAATCATAACTAAAAAATTTTACAACTAATTAGACGATGTTTATACTATCAAAAATAGAATTTGCTACTCCCGAATACGACGAAATGGTCGCTCTCCGAACTCTGGTGCTGCGCAAACCTTTGGGCTTGGAGTACACCATCGAGCAGTTGGCAGGGGAATACGACGACGAATTGCTGGTAGCTTACGACGAACAAATGCGACTTTGTGGCTGCCTGATTTTGACTAAAATAGATGACGAAAAAGTTAAAATGCGTCAAGTTGCAGTACATTTCGACTATCAAAATAAAGGCATCGGAACGCTGCTGGTACGACATTCAGAGTGGTTGGCAGAAAAAAAAGGCTTCAAAAAAATTGAACTTCACGCTCGAGAAAACGCTTTTGGGTTCTACGAAAAACTGGCTTACAGACGTTCAGGAGCGATTTTTTCGGAGGTAAATATTCCACACTTAAAATTTTATAAAGATTTATAGCCTGTCACAAATACGTTCAATAAAATTAATTTTTTATTGCTTTCAAAAGCCACTCTCGCTCTGTGAGCGGCTGCAAAGCACTGATTTCTTCTCGAAGTTTAAGGCTTTTTATTTTATCAAATCCGTTAGTTACCATTAATTGTTTGGTACAATGGATAATATTCAGGTAGTTTTGTTGATGATAGCTCAAAGACGCTTTTTTTCGATGTAAAAACTGCTGAAAACTTCTCAAAAAAGCGTCCAAAGCGTCGTATTCATCGAGTTGGTAGTACATTTTTAACAACATTACTTTCGCGCCAAGCTGTAAAAAAATATCGCCATACGTCAGTTTATTCAACATCGGCATCGCTTTATCAAAATTTTGTGTCGTAAAATAATATCTTGCCAAATTATATTCGTAGTAATTTTGTCTAAATTCGACTGGAAGAAACTTTCTATACTTTTCGATAAAAGAAAAAATGTAGTCCGATTCGCCGATTCGCAAGCCTGTAGCCGTCATATTTTTGTAGGTGTAAGGACTCAACGTGCCGTCTTCTACCAACAAAATCGAGGTTTCGATACCATTTTTGTAAAGCTCAAAAAGCTGCCGAAAAAATTCTTCATCACCCTGATTGCTCTGTTTGATGCTGTAATTGACCGCTCCAAGATAGATTTTAAGGTATTCTTCTGGCTCGAAATGCGCCCTGTACGCTGCCAGATTTTGCCGCAATTTTTCAAAAAATAACTTGCTTTCTGCCGACGTATTCATGCGATAAATAAAATAATATGCTCCGATGGACGCTTCGGTTTCAGCCCATTTTTTTTCTTCTACCCGCGCGAGCAACTCTTCCAAAAGCCCAAAATCGTGACTCGTTTTTGCGAGGCTTTGGTAAGAAAGTGCCGAACAAACGCTCCGCAATTTAGCGGCTGCAAATGCTTTTTCTTCTGCATCTAACAGGGTTTGGAGGCTGCTCACTTCGCTGCGTGACTGTTCGGTTTGGTGCGTTATCCAGACGTTTTCGGCGGCGGCGGCGAGCTGTAGTGCAGATGCGTCGCGGATTTTCACTTCGTTTTGCAGCTGCCCCAATCGCCTCATAGTCTGCTGAAAAGGCTTTTCTAACTTCAATCGCCGATAGACTTTTGCCAACGCCAAAGTTTCCTGCTGTGCGTTTTGTGAGTGTTCTTGCGCCACCAAAAACTGCTCAATTTCCTTCGTCAAAAACGACTGAATGTGCCGCATCGTATCGTCGTGATACGGCTTATCCGCTCCGTAGATAGCGGCGAAAACGGTTTCTTTTTTCCAAATATCGCCGTCACAATTTTTATTTTTTACCAAATAATCGGACAATAAAAGCACGTCAGGACGCACCAAATTACCTTTGGAAAGCAAGTATTTTTCAAATAATTGTTGATAATCGGAGGGCAAACCGCACCAAACTTCATAAAGTTTCGATTTTTTCATACTTTTAAAAAAAAATTACGTTTATTTTTCTTCATTTCAAAGTACAAATATACAAATATTGGATAAATATTTCAATAAATACCTTATTTTTACAAAAAAAGACAAAGTACAAGTGCTAAAATTTGAGTTTTAGAGTTCATTGCGCTTGCCGCATCTTTGTAATGTCAAAAATGACAAGCAAATTTTTTAACGTAAGAAAAAATTATTTTATGAAAACCAATCATTCAACTTTTATCGCAGCCATTATTTTCTGCTGCCTGTTTTTTGTTGCGCAAAGCGCGCAAGCCCAAATCATCAATATCCCCGACGCAAATTTTAAAAATGCGTTGGTAAATACTAATTGTGTTACTACTAATGTAAATGGTACCACTTATTCTGATGCCGACCTCAACAACGATGGGGAAATTCAAGTCAGTGAAGCGGAGGCTGTGGTTGGTTTAGAAATATTCAATCGTGATATTATTTCATTAGTTGGTATTGAATATTTTAGTAATTTACGAACATTAGATTGTGGGTATAATAAAATAACGACATTAAATATTCAGGGATTAAATAATTTACAAACTTTAAATTGCAGACATAATAAAATAACGACATTAAATATTCAGGGATTAAATAATTTACAAATTTTGGATTGCAGTTATAATGAACTAACGGCATTAAACGTTCAGGGATTAAACAACTTACAAACTTTGGATTGCAGTTATAATAATCTAACGGCATTAAATGTTCAAGGATTAGACAACTTAAAAGGTTTGTATTGTAACAGTAATCAACTAACGACACTAAACGTTCAGGGATTAAATAACTTACAAACTTTGGATTGCAGTTACAATAATCTAACGGCATTAAATGTTCAAGGATTAGACAACTTAAAAGGTTTGTATTGTTACAATAATCAACTAACGACACTAAATATTCAGGGATTAAATAACTTAAAAGGATTGTACTGTTACAGTAATCAATTAATGACATTAAACGTTCAAGGATTGGATAAGTTAACAGAATTGACTTGTTATTACAACCGATTAACAGCATTAAACGTTCAAGGATTAAATAATTTACAAGGTTTAGCCTGTGGTAACAATCAAATAACGATATTAGATATTCAAGGATTAAATAATTTGATTTCTATAAGCTGCCACAACAATCAATTAATGGAATTGAACGTTCAAGGATTAAATAATTTACAAACTATACAATGTTCCTACAATCAAATAACGACGTTAAATGTTTTAGGATTAAATAATTTAGCAGTTTTTGATTGTCATAATAATCAAATAACGACATTAAATGTTCAAGGATTAGATAAATTAGAAATTTTAGATTGCTCGTATAACCCTATATCTTGCCTTTCGTGGCTGTCTAATTCACTTTTTGAACTTAACGTTAATAATACCAATATTAACTGCCTTACTAATAAACCTCTTAATGTTGGCATATTTCCATTCATCCCACTTTGTCAGCCCAACAATATAAACGGTTGTTTTTCGGCAGCGCGAATTTATGGCGCGGTTTTGAGAGCTGAAAGTTGTGTGCCAACAGGTAAAAAAATGGCTAATTTATTGGTGACTGCGAAGAATATTGCTACCAATGAAATCTATGTGAGCAACAGCGACACTGCTGGAATGTACGAAATTGCTGTTCCGCTCGGCACTTACACGGTTGCTGTGACTGCGCCGAATGCCTACTGGGCGGACTGTGTGAACCCGCAGACGATTGTAATTACGCAAGATGCGCAGCAGGAACTTCGCAATGTGTTGGTCAATGCCGAAATACTTTGTACCGATATGAGCATTGACCATCAGGCTCTGACGGTGATGCGCCCGTGCAGCACGGGAGTTTTTCAAGTTCATTATCTCAATCAGGGGACGATTACGGCGGAGGGAATTTATGTCGAGATGGAGCTTGCGCCGGAGTTGAGCGTGGTGTCGGCTTCGGTACCGTTTTCGTCGCTCGGCAGTCAGCTTTTTCGTTTTGAGTTAGACAGTGTTCAGTCGTTGCAAAGCGGAGATTTTCAAGTTTCGGTGTCGGTGGCTTGCACGGCAGTTTTGGGTCAGCAGCTATGTACGCGTGCCGAGATTTTTCCGCACAGTTACTGCAACGGTGGCAGTTCGGGTGGCAGTTGGGACGGCTCGGACGTAGCGGTTTCGGGTCGCTGCGTTGGTCAAAATCAGGTTCGGTTTGTGCTAAAAAACATCGGTAACTCACCGATGAGTGTGCCACAAAACTACTGGATAGTAGAGGACGATGTGATGATTCGGGGCGATATTTTTCAGTTGGCGATGAACGCCAGCGACTCGATTACGATTACCGCCGACCCGCGCAAAATTTATAGGATTATCGCCAACGAAACGCCATTTAATCCCGAAAATAACACGCAAGAAACATTTTTAATTTGGGGTTGCAGCGGTTTGAACGGTATTCATTGGGGTTTTGTGAACCAATACGGATTCAATACAGGACGCGATTTTGAGGATTTTCTATGCACGACCGTGCGGACTTCTTTCGACCCGAATGATATTTCTGCCGTCGGAGCAGGGACGCGAGCAGAACATTTTATCGCCAAAAAATCAGAACTCGAATACACGATTCGCTTCCAAAACACAGGCAATGATACGGCGTTTGTGGTGCGAATTACGGATATGTTGCCGCCAGAATTGGACAAAACGACGCTTCAAATCGGCGCATCGAGCCACCCGATGACCTATAATTTGAAAGGCAACGGCGTGTTGGAATTTTTATTTACCAATATTTTGCTACCCGACAGTACCACGAATGAAAAGGCTTCGCACGGCTTCGTGAGCTACAAAATCAACACCAAACCAAACCTACAAGACGGACAAACCATTGATAATCAAGCAAATATATATTTTGACGTGAATTTGCCGGTGGCTACGAATACCTATCGGCACACGATAGCGAAGGACATGACGAGCGTATTTTTGGGAATTTTTCCCATCGAATCGGACTTCAACACAAAGCTGAACGTAATGCCCAACCCGATGCGGGACGCAGCGACCTTTGAACTCGTGACTGAAAAAGTAATTTCTGCGCAGCATCCTGCGACGCTGATTGTCTATAATATTTTGGGACAAAAGGTTCATACACAGCTATTTACGGGTACGACGCTCACGCTTTCGCGCGGAGAATTGCAACAAGGCTGCTATTTTTATTCCGTCCAAATCAACAACCAAATATTGACCAAAGGAAAATTGGTGGTAGACTAGAGGGAAGTTTTTTGAATAATTTTTATTCGGGTTGTCAGGATTTTTTTGAAAAAAAAACCTGACAACCCTTTTACTTTCGCAAATTAAACTACTTTTGCGCTCCGATTTTCGGAATTGTACTATCAATTTTTTATGCGAATGGATTTTTTAAGAAAAACAATTTTTTTATTTATTTTGGTCTTGACGTTTCAAGTTTTTTATTCTTGTCGAAACAATATTAATACCTCAAAAGATGCTTTAAGTGCTGTAGATACTCAAAAATCCAAACAAAATTTGGACACTTTGGAGTACAACAAGCGTCGAAATGCACTTTGCGCAAAGGATACTTTGGGCTTGTGGCCCGTTAAAAATGTTCCCTATCCGCTTGCTGGAGCGATTTTACCTTTCCACCGGATAGTAGCGTATTACGGCAATTTATATTCAAAAAGAATGGGAGCTTTGGGTGAGTTTCCAAAAGCAGAAATGCTGCAAAAACTGGCTGTTCAGGCAGCAGCTTGGGCAAAAGCAGACTCCACAACGCCCGTAATTCCCGCTTTGCATTACATCGCGATGACGGCGCAGCAAGCTCCGGGCGCAGACAAAAAATACCGAATGAAGATGCCTTTTGACCAAATTGATACCATCGTAAAATGGACGAAAGAAATCAACGGACTGACGTTTATTGACATTCAGATTGGTGCCAGCACGGTGCAAGAGGAAATTCCGAAATACGCCGAATATTTTAAGAATCCAACATTACATTTGGGAATTGACCCAGAATTTTCGATGAAATATGGCAACCGACCGGGAACGGTGATTGGGACTTTGAACTCAGACGATATTAATTTTGTCATTGATTTTTTGGCAGATGTAGTGCGAAAAAATAATTTACCACCTAAAATTTTAGTTATCCACCGTTTTACGGACGATATGGTGACAGGTTACGACAAAATAAAGAATGTACCTGAAGTCCAAGTCGTGATGCACATGGACGGTTGGGGCGGTAAGCCTTTGAAAAAAGAAACTTATCGCCGATGTATCGTGACGCAGCCTGTAAATTGGACTGGATTTAAGATTTTTTATGGCAACGACACCAAAAAAGATAAAAACGCACTGCTCTCTCCCGAGGAGGTTTTGGCTCTCAACCCTCAACCAATTTATATTCAATACCAATAGGAAGTTTTTAGCGTTCAGTGTTTAGTTGCATAACTGACTGTTAATCAATTAGTTACAATATAGCATTTTTACAAAAAAATTTAAGCAAATATTCAGTAATATGAGAAGTTTATTATTTTACGCACTCTTTTTGAGTATTGTTTTTTGTACTGGCTGCAAAAATAATAATTCAAAAATAGTAGAAAACGTGACACAAAACATTGCTAATAAATTGGATAGCAGTCAAGTCACAAAAGTCTTAAATTTAGAAAAATTATTGGCGCAGGCGGAAGTTCCCGTTTTGTGCTACCATCATATTCGCCCTTTTGCGAGTGGAAAAAGTCTTCGCATGAAAGAATATGAACTTTCTCCTGCCTCTTTTGCGGAGCAAATGAAAATATTGGCGGACAGCGGATTTCATACTATTTTGCCTGACCAACTGTATGATTATCTTACAAAAGGTACGCAATTACCGACCAAACCTGTGATGATTACTTACGACGATACGAGCGTAGAGCATTTTTTGATTGGAAAAAGCGAAATGGACAAACACGGCTTCAAGGGAGTATTTTTTATTATGACGATTGCTATAGGCAAAAAAAATTATATGAGCCGTGAGCAAATCAAGCAGTTGGCAGACGAAGGACATACAGTCGCTTGCCACACTTGGGACCACCACAAAGTGACCGAGTACGACGACGCAACTTGGGATATTCAGACACAAAAAGCTGGAAAATTATTGGAAGACGTGACAGGCAAGAAAGTGAGCTACTTCGCTTATCCATTTGGTATTTGGGACCAAAAAGCAATTCCCGCTCTGAAAGCTCGCGACTACAAAATGGCATTTATCCTCTCTACACCTCGAGACTCCGTCCAGCCGCTCCACACGATTCGGCGAATGATAGTTCCCGGCACTTGGTCGGCGCAAGGAATGTTAAAAGTTATGAAAACTACGTTTGATTGAATTTTTACACGCAACCAGTTTAAATAAAATACACCAGATTTTATCCAATAATAAAATAGCGAATTAGGCGACACCATAAGTTTTATTAAAAATTTCGATGTTCAACATTCCTTGTTGGATATTCGATATTCGTTGGTATTTTAATTTCGCTCTTGAAGAAAAATCTCGGACATCATGCAGCGTGCGCTACCTCCACCAAACGTTTCGATGGTTGGAATTGGAATATACAAAATATTAGTATGTTCGTCAATCAGTTCTATCTGCTCTGGTGTGAGCGATGTGAAGGCTTGTTCCGACATCACGAGATAAGTCGCGCCTGTGTCGCCTTGCACTTGTAGCATATTGCCCGCAAAAGAGTTCATTTGGGCGAGGCTGATTTCTATAATTTCTTTATCTGTCGCTTTCAGATATTGCAGAATTTTTGATTTTTCAACCTCATTTTTGATGCTATCCAAACAAATAACGGCAAAAGTTTCGCCGAGTGCCATCATAACGTTGGTGTGGTAGATTGCTTGATTTTTTCCGTCCGCAGCGACAAAAGTAATCGCCTCGTAGCCGAGTATTTTGGAGAGATTGTCCAGCACATCGGGGTTGGTGCGAGGACTAATGCAGGCATAAATCAGCTTGTTGGGACGGTCAAAAACCATACTTCCCGTGCCTTCCAAAAATTTTTCGTCGGCTTCAAAGGTTTCTAAATGCACTCGATTTTTCAACTCAAAATACCTAAAAATTTGCTCCATAACGCCTTCCTGACGCTCCAATCGGCGAATCGGCGCATACATCGGATAGGTAATCACCGTCCCATCGTCGTGAAAAGTCACCCAGTTATTGGGAAAAACTGCGTCTGGTTTTACGGGAATATCGGTATCGCGCACCACAATTACGTTCACGCCTTTGGCGCGCAGACGCGCCACCATGCCGTCAAATTCCTCGATTGCTCTGAATTTGACTTCTTCGGCAGACATAGATTTACTGTTATTTTGGAAAGCGTTGCTCGCCGCCGTTTGTTCATTGAACCCAAAAGCTACTGGGCGAACCATCAAAATATGCTGTGTTATTTGCTCCGACATGAGAGTTGTGTTTAAACTTTTTTTTCAAATTGAGCGATAAAGATACAACAAAGTGTTACTTTTGTGTTCAAATACATTAATTTTCTTTCGCTCGTCCAAATTTTTTGCC
This sequence comes from Saprospiraceae bacterium, assembly GCA_043767025.1. Taxonomy (GTDB): domain Bacteria; phylum Bacteroidota; class Bacteroidia; order Chitinophagales; family Saprospiraceae; genus JAYUHK01. Next base: position 16,681 of record JAYUHK010000048.1, read on the forward strand.
CAAAAAGTAGTTTTCATGGAAATAAAATCAGCCGTTTTCAATACCAGTTATCCGTCCATTTCTAAATGTCCAAAAGATTCTACATTCGCAGAATTTGCTTTTATAGGACGCTCGAATGTCGGCAAATCGTCACTTATAAATATGCTTTGCAACAAAAAAGAGCTGGCGAAAGTATCCAAAAGTCCGGGAAAAACCCAACTCATCAACTTTTTTACTATCAACGAGCAGTGGTATTTGGTGGATTTACCCGGCTACGGCTACGCCAAAGTGTCCAAATCCAAGCGAGAAGAGTTTGAAAAAATGATTCAAAATTTTATTACCAAACGCGAGCAACTTCGATGCACTTTTGTTCTGATAGATAGCAATATTCCGCCCCAAAAAGCGGATATGGATTTTTTGATTTCGCTCGGCGAAGCGGAAGTTCCGTTTGCCGTCGTTTTGACTAAAATAGACCGTCTGAAACCCAACGAGAAACAAAAAAACATCAATGCTATCAAGAACGAAATCCTAAAAATTTGGGTCGAGTTGCCGAATATTTTTATTTCTTCAGCCGAAAAAACCACTGGAAAATCCGATATTTTAGAATTTATTGATTTTTTACAGAAAGCAAAAAAATGAGAAATTAAAAAAAATCCTTTTTTTGTAAAAAATTACTTTCTCTCAATTAATTAGTTCAGAAATGAAACCAATATTTGCTGCGTTTTTTATACTTTTCTTGACTTCATTTGTCGCTAAATCTCAAACTTTGGAGCGGCTCAACATTCCATTTTTGAAAAAAAACGGAACGCCTTACCTCAATCCTCTGGCGGGCGGAATCAATGTGCCGCAATTTTCTGAAATTGACCTGAATGGGGACGGTATAAAAGACTTGTTTGTTTTCGACAGGCAGGGAAATGTTATTTCCACTTTTCTCAACGGCGGCACTCCGAACCAAGTAGATTACCATTTCGCGCCCGAATTTGTGAAGTTTTTTCCGACTACGCTCAAACGTTGGGTGCTGCTGCGCGACTACAACGGCGATGGTATTCCCGATATATTTTGCTACGCGCCCAACGGCGTAGATGGCGTGCAAGTTTGGAAAGGCAAGCGGACGAACAACCAACTCAGTTTTTCTGCCATAAATGATTATCTCAAATTCCCTATTTCCAACGGCGACACCAATATTTACATCAGCGGCGAAGATTATCCCGCCGTAGATGACATGGACGGCGACGGCGATTTGGATATTTTGACTTTTGCGCCTGGAGGCGGTCATGTTTTTTTATACAAAAATAAATCCGTCGAGTTGGGTTTCGGCAAAGACAGCTTGCGCTACGAACTGACCGACGAATGTTGGGGAAGATTTTACGAAAGCGGATTCGACCCTTGTTTGCATTTGAGTCCGGGTTTGGATAGTTGTAGAACAAGCTTTGCGGGCGGTGGAGTTTTGGAAAGACACGCTGGCTCCACACTCCTCACTTTGGATATGGACGGCGATGGCGACAAGGACTTGTTTCTCGGCGACATCTCTTGGGACAATATTAGCTACTCAAAAAACGGCGGAACGCCTCAAAACGCTTGGGTGTCACAAAATGACTGTTTTTTTCCAAATTATGACACCGCAGTAGTGCTGCCGATTTTTCCCGCTTGCTACGCATTGGACATCAACAACGACGGCAAAAAAGATTTTTTGGCGACACCCAATAAAGAAAGTATTTCGCCCGATTATGAAGTAATTTGGTACTATCAAAACACGACCAACAACCAAAATCCAAAGTTTCATTTTCAAAAAAGAACGCTGCTCACAGACGAAATGCTCGACTTCGGCACGGGCGCGTCCCCAACTTTTGTGGACTTCAATGCAGACGGATTGCTGGATATTGTGATAGGGAATTTTAGTTATTTCAAACCCTTCGGCAACCGCGATCCACGCCTAATTTTGTATAAAAATGTTGGCACTGCCACCGCTCCCAAATACCAACTTTGGGACGATGATTGGCTGCAATTTAGCCAGTATTCGTCCACCTCTACTTTGTCGCCCGCTTTCGGCGATTTGGACGGTGACGGCGATTTGGATTTGCTGGTAGGAGAGGAGTACGGACAGCTTTTTTATCTTCCCAACACAGGCGGTGCAGGCAATCCGATGCAGTTTTTGACCAAAGAATTTGGATACAAAAGTATAGATGTAGGGCTGGTTTCTACGCCGCAAATCATAGATGTGGACAGAGATGGGCTGAAAGATTTGATTATTGGTGAGCGCAACGGCAACCTAAATTTTTTCAAAAATACTGGAACTGTGACCAATCCGATATTTTCAAATATTGCGACCAACGAATTTTTGGGCGGCGTAGATGCCCGTGAAAACGGTAGTGTGAGCGGTTTTTCTGCTCCGCAAATGCTGGATTTGAATGGAAAATATACTCTTTTTTGCGGCAGCGAATTGGGTGGAATCCGTCGCTACGGCAACATTGACAACAATTTGGGAGGAGCATTTACCAAACTCGACCAAAACTATAAAAATATTCTCGACGGCTCCCGAAGTCACATTGCTATCGCTGACATTGACGGCGACGGACGCTACGATATGCTGCTCGGAAATCATCGCGGCGGTTTGACGCTTTACCGTAGCAGTTTCAATACAAACGGTACAAATGTCGTGGCAGAGGCAGCGAAAAATATTGACTTTCAATATTTTCCCAATCCAAACAATGGAATTTTTCGAGTAACTACTAATGAAAATTTGTCGGAGGGTTATTTACTCGAAATCCACAACTATTTGGGACAAAAAATACTTTCTCAAACGCTAAACGCAGACAATCAGGAAATTCGACTGAATAAAAGCGAAAAAGGCTTATTTTTTATAACCATCAAGTCAAGCACAGACGCTAAAATTATTGCAACGCAACGGCTATTTGTAGAGTAAAATAAGCGAAATATTAAATGCTGAACTTTTTTTACAAAACATAAATATCGCTATCCAAAAATAAATCTGTATCTTGCAGAATAAATTCTCATCAACGAGAAAAGGTTCTATCTAATCATAGATTAATAGGGAATCGTGTGAAAATCACGGACTGTTGCGCAACTGTAAGTAGCCACATTTTTTTGCTCAAATAACAAATCCACTGTGAAAAAAATCATGGGAAGGAACGAGTAAAATGCTACAAGTCAGGAGACCTGCCTTTTTTTATTGACGATGCTTTCGCAATTTGGAGCTAAGTCAGGAAGATGAATCGTATTTTTATTTGTGTTGCCGCGTCGCTGGTAGTATGAATGAAAGTATCGTTTCTATTCCAACATTTTCCAAATTTAATATTGCGTTTTTTGTGCAGGACGATAAAAGTTCTGTAATAATTTTTTTATTATGAATTGGAAAGTCATTTTCGCTTGTTTATTGTGTTTTTACTCTACTTTTTGTGCTGCGCAAAATGTCACAGCCGATTCGTCACAAATCCTTAAAGAAATAACAATTTTAGGGACTAAAGTTGAAGTTTTTTCGGTAGGAAGTAAGTTTCAAAATATCAAAAAAAGTGATGTATCGGAGGTCGGAAATTTAGCCGATTTGTTGCAAAATGAAAGTCCAATATTTGTAAAATCTTACGGACTTAACGGCTTGGCAACTACTTCTTTTCGTGGCGGAGGTGCCAGCCACACAGCCGTACTTTGGAATGGAATCCCCTTGAACAGTGCTATGAACGGTCAATTAGACTTGTCTTTAATCCCTACCAAATTCGTTGAAAGCGTCAATATCCAGTTCGGTGGCGCAAGTGCGCTGTGCGGCAGTGGAGCGATAGGCGGTTCTATCCACCTGAACAATAATCCAACTTTTGAAGACGGAATTTCGCTCACTTACGGTGTTTCCGTCGGTAGTTTTTCGAGTATTCAAAATAATTTTAACTTAAAAATAGGCAGTCACAAGTGGAGTATAAATAATAAATTTTTTATCCAGTCAGGAATCAATGATTTTGAGTTCTACAACCCATCAATTCGCGGCAATCCACTTCAAAAACAACAAAATGCCGCGTCCAATCAAATTGGATTTATTTCAGAGAATTACTACAAAATAAATAAAAAGCAAGAGATAAATTTTTTGCTTTGGCTGCAAAAAAATGAACGAAATATCCCACCTATTTTGCTACAATCTGCCAGCGACGCAAGGCAAAAAGACAGCAATTTGCGGCTTTCCGCCCAGTGGAAATACATCGAGCGGAAAATACATTATCAAATAAAAACAGCTTATTTAGACGAAGGAATTTACTACGAAGACCCCAGATTTAATATTTTTTCTGATAGCAGAGCAAAGACTTTTTTAGTCGAGTCAGAAGCTAAAATTCAGCTTGGTGAAAGCCATTTGATTGATTTTGGTTTAAATGCTACTAATGTGACAGGCTATTCAGATGGTTATGCGGGTAAGTTGGTACAATTTCGGAATGTAATTTTTGCGGCTTATAAGTATAATAGTCCGAATCAACGGCTACAAACTTCGCTTTCATTGCGCCAAGAATGGTTGAATCAAAAGGTGACTCCTTTTACTTATTCGCTCGGAGTCAATTATAATTTAACGCAATATCTGTCCTTAAAATCCAATCTTTCAAGGGTTTTTCGAGTACCAACTTTGAATGATTTGTACTGGCGGCAAGGCGGAAATCCCAACTTACTCTCCGAAAAAGGTTTTAGCGAGGAATTGGGTTTTGTACTAAATTATCAAGCGACTTCCAAGCGTTTTGCGGTGTTTTTTGAGCCAACGGTCTTCAATCGCAACGTAGAAAACTGGATTTTGTGGTTGCCGGGACTTTCTTTTTGGAGTCCAAGAAATATTCTAAATGTGTGGAGCAGAGGTTTTGAATCTCGACTTAATTTAAAATTAGAGCATCACAAAATTAATTATTCTATAAATTTATTGACTAATTATGTGCTTTCTTCCAATCAAAAATCTATTTCTGAAAATGATAATTCAGTAAATAAACAACTAATTTATGTGCCAATGTACGCCGGACACCTTAAATACGGTGTTGATTATCAGTCATTTAGCTTAAATTTTAGCCAAAACTATACTGGATACAGATACACCTCAACAGACAATACAGAATTTTTAAAACCATTTTTGTTGAGTAATGTAGAAATGAATTATGGTTTTATGTATAAAAATTATAGTGTACAAACTGGTTTTAAAATAAATAATATTTTTAATACTCGGTACCAAATTTTGCTCAACCAAGCAATGCCGATGTCGAACTTCCAAACTTCGTTTTTTGTCACATATCATCATAAAAATAATAAATAAATGTTTAACAAAATTAATTTTCAACTGGTTTTTTTAGTACTGTTCTCTTTTCAGAGTTTATCGTCTTTTGCTCAAACAACGGCTACATTTGAAAACTTGTCACTTTCACCAAACAGTTATTGGAATGGTGCAGCCCAGCCATTAGGCGCGTCTTTCGTTAGCGGAAATGCCTCATTTGCAAACAGATACGACACGGCGTTTGGTGGATATTGGGCGAGCGGTTGGGCTTATTCGAATATAAAAGACAGCATTACGGGAGATTTTAGTAATATTTATGCCTGCAAGCCAAACGCTGGTTTCAATAATTCTGCTAACTATATCGTTGGGCAGCAGGGTGCAATTATCAAGCTAAAAGGGAATGCTTTAGGAAAAGCACTTGACGGTTGCTATGTCACAAACGGTACATATCCCTACGAAAGTATGAAAAATGGAGATTTATTTGCTAAAAAGTTTGGCGGTGCGACCGGAAATGACCCTGATTTTTTTAAGATTTCCGTCAAAAAATGGTTTCAGGGCATAAAGTCTAACGACAGTATTGACTTTTATTTAGCCGACTTTCGATTTTCTAATAATACAGAAGATTATATTTTGAAAACTTGGAAGTGGCTAAATTTATCGAGTTTGGGCAACGTGGATAGTTTAGAATTTCGATTGTTATCGAGTGACGTTGGAAGCTTCGGTATCAACACACCTTTGTTTTTTTGTGTAGATGACTTCAGAACAAGAGATGTACTTTCTGCAAATAATGTCGATTTTGTGACAAATTTGTTTCAAATTTATCCCAATCCAAGTGCCGATTTCGTCCATATCGAAATGAAAGAAATTGCATCATCTCAATATAATACAGTCACGATAATTGATTTATTTGGAAAAATAGTTAAAACCAAAAAAGTTGATTCATCTTCAAACTTTAAGATGGATATTTCGGATTTAAATGCTGGAATTTATATCCTACAAGTTGAGTCCGACGGACGTGTTGCTAACCAAAAATTAGTCAAAGAGTAAATTGATATGCCAAGATTGTTTTTATTTTTTACACTGTTGATTTGTCATCAGCTTTCAGTTTTTGCTCAATTTGCTCCCCCTGCGGGACAAATTGGCAGCACCGCAATTTATAAGGATAGTTCTATTTTTGTGACATGGGCAAATAATTGTCACATAATTAGAGGTTATCAAAATATTGCTGAACCTAATTTGGGTTTTACAACAGTTGGCGACAGCACTGCGGCACTCGGGAAAGCAGGGGAGAACGGAGTGGTGAGTTTAGGAGATGCTGGCATCGCAGTTCTTACTTTTCCTAACCCGATTACCAACGGAAACGGTTGGGATTTCGCAGTTTTTGAAAACTCTTTTGATGACCAATTCCTTGAATTTGCTTTTGTGGAGGTAAGTAGCGATGGGATTCATTTCGTTAGATTTCCAGCTACCTCCAACACTCAAGATTCTATACAAACGGGTACTTTTGGTTACACTGACGCTACAAAAATAAATAATTTAGCAGGCAAATATAGAGTTTTTTACGGTACTCCTTTTGATTTGAATGAACTCAAAGATAGTTCGAGTATAGATATTAACCATGTCACGCACGTCAAGATTATTGATGTAATTGGTTGTATTCAGAGCAGCTATGCGAGCTACGACACGAATGGTCGAAAAATAAATGAACCTTGGGCAACGCCTTTCCCTTCGGGTGGTTTTGATTTAGACGCGGTCGGTGTGATTCATCAACTTTCGACTCGTTTAGACGATAAAGATTGCTGTGCCGAAAACATTAAAATATTTCCCAATCCTGCCTCCAAATTTCTTAATATAGAGTGTGACTTTGGAAAAAATAAAATAACAAAATGTAAGATTTTTGATATAGTAGGAAATATTATCTTGTCACAAACGACGTTAGAAAGTTCTACAATTCCTCAACAGTTGCAGTTGGATATTTCTGCATTTAATTCAGGTTTTTACTGGATTAGACTTGAATCAGGACTGCAATTTTATACCCAAAAAATAATTATTCAACATGAGTAAGTTAATTTTTTACAGTACTTTTTTTATAGTAATTTTATTTTTTTCTTGCAAAAAAGATATACCTCCCGATGTTCCAAATCCGAGTACTTTTTTTTCAAACGGTGGCGGAGTTTTTGTGGTCAATGAAGGAAATTTTCGTTTTGGAAATGCTAAAATTAGCTATTTTGATTTTGGTACAAATCAAGTTATAGAGGATTTATTTAAGCCTGCAAATCAATTTTCGCTCGGAGATGTCTGTCAATCTATGTGTCTTTTCAACAATAGAATATATTTAGTAGTCAATAATTCAGGAAAAGTGGTAGTCGTAAATTCTTCTAATTTTAAAGAAATTGTGACTATCAAAAATTTAGCTTCTCCGCGATATTTTCTCCCGATTACGAACCAAAAAGCCTACGTTACGGACTTGCAACAAGATGGAATTTCCGTTGTGGACTTAAATACGAATGAACTTATTGGTAAGATTTCGTTGAAAGGTTGGACAGAACAGCTGCTTTTACTCTACGGAAAGGCTTTTGTGACCAATCAAACGAAGGAAAAATTATACGTCGTGGATACCAAAAATGACATTTTAGAGGACAGTATTCAGGTCGGATATGCTTCAAATTCTATCCAGCAAGACAAAAATGGCGCACTTTGGGTGCTTTGCGGTGGTGATTCTTCGCTGCAAAAAAAAGCGACGTTGGCGCGTGTCAATCCAGTCAGTCGTCAAGTGGAGCGGACATTTTCGTTTTCGAGCAAAGCCGATTCGCCGTTTCGCTTGTGCATGAACCAAACGAAAGATACGCTTTATTTTCTAAACAATGACGTTTTTAGGCTGTCTATCAACGATTTACAACTTCCAACCCAGCCATTCATCAATCGCCAAACCCAAAATTTTTACGGCTTGGGCATCAATCCATTTACCAATGAAATTTTTATTGCCGATGCGATTGATTATACCCAAAAAGGTAAAATTTACAGATATACTCCCAACGGCAACCTAATCGGCACTTTTTTGGCGGGAATTATTCCCAATGATTTTTATTTTAAAAATTAAGGCGAAACCAAAATTTTCCAATAAGGAATGTATCTAAAATAAAATACTTATTTTTTCTCATTCCTAAAAAGAAACCGATTGTAAAAATTTTTACAATCGGTTTCTTTTATAATGCTGATATGAACTTTCAACAAAAATTATTTGTAAAATTTCATAAATTTTTAGTTTTCAGTTATTTACAAAACTAAAAACTAAAAATTTAAAACTTAAAACTATTACTTACCTTCTTAAGGTCACATCGCCATAGAACGTTTCTGTGTGTCCGTCTTTGAAAAGAATTTCTGTGTAATACACAAAAACTGCTGGATTCATCGGCTTTCCGTTGAAACTGCCGTCCCAACCGTCGTCGGGATTGTTGGGTTGGAAGTTTTTATTCTCAAATTGGAGCGTTCCCCAACGGTCAAAAACCCTCAATAAACTTACTTTTGCCACTTCTGGACCAGAATAAATGGTGAATTTATCATTCGAGCCGTCGTTGTCAGGAGAAAATATATTTGGGATAAAAATCGGAAAATCTTTACTGATAAAAATAGTAATATCGTCCTCGTCCGTGCAGCCATTGATGTCGCGAATTATCGCTTTGTAGTTCGTTTGCTGTACTGGTTTTGCAATCGGATTTTGAGGATTTAAAAGATTGAGTGTATTGGAGTTGGTCCAAGTAATCGTATCTAAAAGTGATGGAAAATTAATATTTGTTGGAATATTGATACTATTGCCAAGACGTATGGTAGTATCGTTTCCAAGCCTAATATTAATCTGAATCGGAGCTACGATTGTTACTAATGTATCCCACTCGCAACCGTTGATGTCCTGAATACGAATTTTATAAGTTCCAGCACCCAACTGCTCGATTTTTTTGCCCTGTATGAAAGTCCAAGACTGAAATGCGTAGAGATAAGGCGGCGTTCCCCCCAAAACACTTTCCAACGTGATGCTTCCATCGTTGGTATTGTTACATTTGGGCGGTACAATAGTAAATGTAGCAGCTTTGGGGCGATTTTGCTTTTCTGTAACCATCATCTGGTCAGTTTGGAAACAACCCGTATTTTTATTCGTAACCATCAAAGTATAAATTCCGCCCTTCGTGATAGTCGGCTGCAAGGTAGTTGGGTCAAGAATCACAACGCCCTCCGTGTTGGTCGTCCACATATATTCAAAGTTGGAACCCACACTTGACCCCGAACCATTCAGTCTGATGCTGGTGCGAATGCAGTCCAAAGAGGCATCTTTTCCTGCATACGCCAACGGTTTGGGCAATATCACGACTGTGACTACTTCTTCATCGGACGGACAAACTGAATTAGAATTGACAATATATTCGAAGTTGAATACGCCAATTATCTGATTGTCGGTACTGAAAGTTCCCAAAACGGGATTGAACGCATTGCCAGATGACGGAACTCCCGAAGTTTCTACCCAAATACCGCCACTTGCGGCATTGCTCAACAGCTCGGAAAGTTTTTGGGTCGCATTGAATCCCGTACAAAAGGCTGCCGGAGCTTTCGCCGTTCCCGCGCTTACGATATTTTTAATCTCAATTTCTACCGTTGAGGTGTCGTTGATGCACGGCGCGGTTGCTGTCACAATATACCTAAATTTATAAATTCCTGTCGTCTGATTTTTTGGGTTGAATGTCCCATTTGTCGCATTAAAGCTATTCGAAGGCTGCGCTGATACGTCCGCCCATTTTCCGCCTCCGTCTTCGCCCGTTAAGAGAGAAAAAAGGCTGACATTTTGGTCGGTGTTGCCGCACAGTTTGATCGGATTACTTGGAGTTCCAGCTGTCACCTGCTGCTCGACCGTCACAGTTTGTTTGGACGTGTTTGGGCAGCCCGGCGGCGCGTAATTCAGCTTATATTCGATGTTGTAAGCACCAGCATCTTTGTTGGTAGCATTAAAAATTGAACCCGTCAAAGTAGCTGAATTTATGCCACTTGGCGCAGATACGATACTCCAAACGCCGGGCGCAGAAGTGATTTTGAGCGTATTCAAATCCAATACTGCGTTTGAGTTGCAAAGGGGTGCTGGCGATGAAGTTTCTACGCTTGGACAAATACATTCTCTGACCGTCACTACGGCATAAAAAGTACTTGGCGCACACGGTAAAGCGGGCGTAAGTTGGTATTTGAATTGGTAGTTGCCCGGCGCAATTCCTGCAAAATTTTTGCTCGGGAATGTTCCTGATGCTCCCGAATTGTCTAAATCTGTCCAAACTCCAGCCGTTGAGCCGCTCGTGATGAGTGTATTAAAATTGAGAGCAGATTTTGTCAAGTCGTCTGTGCAGACTGTCACAGTTGGGTTTATTTCAGCAATTAATGGCTGACTTACGAAAATTTTGGCACTGTCTAAAATAATATTCATACAGTTCGGATTGCTCAAATCTTTGGCAGAAATAAGCTTGTATTTTGTCGAAACTGTTGGGTTCACGAGTTCGGTGTGCATTGTGGTCGAAATATTGCTAACCGTTTTTGTTTGCGTGCCGTCTGAATATTTTATTTCAAATGGTCCATCGCCAGTGAATGTAAATTGTAGATAGACGTTGTCGCCTTTGCAAATAGAGTCGGGCGAAATGGCAATTTTTGCAGTCGCTATGTTTCGGAAAATAATGGGCGTTCCTACCGACACTTTTTTACAAATATCATTCAAATTGACCTGTCCCATACCGTCATTGCTGCCGACGACAGCAGATATGTAATAGACTGTGTTGAGCGACATTTTAGTAGAGTCAAAACAAAAAGTTGGTACAGAATCGCTTGCCAAGATGCCAACCAACGAATCGGTCGCAGAAGTATGGAGAAAAAATCTCAATATATCGTCGGCATCAAAATTCTGTCCTGTTGGATTATAGACAGCAGTGGCGCAGGTTTTTCCGCACTTTTCGATACTCGTACTCGACATCGAACCCACTGCGGATAAGCATTGGCAACTGAAGCAATTCGCGGTGGAGTCCAATTTGCAACCATTGGCATCTTTGGCGACAAAGCTGTAGCAGCCGCCAGACACTATAAAGTCACTCTTGAATACATTGCCAGTGAGAGTTCCTGCACTGCCAGCTACGGAGTAGCTCGTTGGGTCGCCGCCCGAGATATTGAAGCTGACCGAATATTTCAGTCCCGTCCCATCGCAAAGTACAGTCGGACTGCTAATAGTAGGCGAAGTATTGACTTTTACGGTTGATTGGCTCGGAGCGGTATTGCCACATAGGTTGTCTTTTACATTTTGAATAACAAATGTAGTGTTTGCGCTGGGCGAAACATTGAGTGTGACTGGTGTGAGCAATGCACCTATTATCGAGTCGTTGAGACCATTTTCTTGAAAATAAACCGACCAAGGCGATTTGCCAGTCAGATTGATATTCAAACTTGCCGAATCGCCCAAACAGATAGTTGCATTATTGGCAAAAACGGCGGTCGGCGGATTTTGAAAAGTAACTTTAGTACCGTTGGAGTAGCGTCTGCAAGCGTCTGAAAGATTAATTAATCCCGTCAATGAATCTTTACTCGCTGCAACGGCGGTCACAAAATAAGCCACTCCGATTTGCATCTTGGTACTATCGAAACAAACTTTTGGACTGTCTTGAATTTTGAGAATATTGCCTACAAATGAAGTCCCGCCGTCGTGTAGAATAAAATTGAGCGTATCGTTGGCATCTAAAAATTGACCAATCGGATTATAAATGGGGTTCAAACAGACGGTTTTGCAGGCTTCCAAAGGCTGCGTACTCATCGTTCCTACCCGCGTCAGGCAGCTACAATCGAAACAATTAGAAATTGTATCTGGACCGCACCGATTGGCATCGTCCAATCTAAACACATAGCAAGCCAGCGACGGAATTTGGTCACTTTTGAAAGTATTGCCAGTAATTGTACCGCTATTTCCAGTGACTGAATAGCTTGTTGGGTCGCCTCCGTTGAGGTCAAAAGTTACTGTGTAGCCAGTTCCAGTATTGTTACAAGTTTCGACCACATTGCTGATGGTTGGCTTTTTATTTACCGCTACTGTTACTGTGCCTATGCCAGTATTCTCACAATTTACATCAATCACTTTTACCAATGTGTAAGTGGTCGTGACGCTCGGATTGACATTAAAATTGAAAGGCGAACTGAAAATACTAAAAATTGTATCATTCGGATTGTTATTTATTTGGTAAATAACTTTCCAAGGCGGCGTACCAGTCAGCGCAATCGGGATAGCTGTCGAGCTGCCGAGGCAAGTTTTTAAGTTTCCGCCGATAGAGGCAGTCGGTATCGGATTGAAAATTACAGGCGTTCCTTTTGCTACTTTTAAACAAGGGTCGGAAAGTTTTACAAATCCTGCGCTGTCGCTGCCCACTACTGCCGAAATATAGTAAGTAGTCCCGTAGGCGAGTGGCGGAGCAAAGCAAAATTGAGCGGTCTTCGAAATGGCAAGAATTGTCCCCAAGTTATTGGAGCTTCCCGTGTGCAAAATATATTCTACTACGTCGTCGCCGTCTTTTACTTGATTGGTACTGTCGTATATTGCGCTTGCGCAATTCGCTCCGCAAACAGAAATTGGAGTAACATCCATCACTCCTGCTGTGGTCGAGCAAAGACAATTTTTTACGCCTGTCACCACAGTCGGACCGCAAGCATTTCCATCATCTACCGAAAATTGATAATTTGTTCCCGAAGGAATAAGCGCGCTGGTAAATATATTTCCAGATATTGTACCTGCCCCACCTGTTACTTTGTAACTTGCTGGATTTCCGCCATTGATAGAAAACGCAACAATGTACCCAGTATTTGTGACATTGCAATTTTCTAAAATATCAGACACTGTTGGTTTATTATTTATCGAAACAATGGCTTGACCAGTTGCAATGTTATCGCAAAAAGCGTCTTTGAGCGTCACTAACTGATAGTTAGTTTTTGAAGTTGGACTTACTGAATATTGATAATCTGTGACACTGATTCCTTTGAGCGTATCGGCTTGTCCATTTACCAAAATTGCGATTTCATAAGGCGCGTTGCCAGTCAAAGAAATTGGCAGTGTCGCATTTTTTCCCAAACAAATAGACGTATCGCCAGCGATGCTTGCCGTCGGAATTTTATGAAAAATAATAGGCGTTCCTTGTGCCACATCGGTGCAGGGAGAAGTAAGCATCACTTGTCCTGCGCTGTCTTTTCCTACGACCGCCGAGATATAGTAAGTTGTTTCGTAGTTCATTGCGGGAGCAGTAAAACAAAAAGTTGGGGTGGCATTTCTTTTAATAATCGTTCCCAAACTTGCGCTACTTCCTGTGTGTAAAATAAATTCTAATGTATCATTCACGATACTTACTTGTGTGGAACGGTCGTAAAGGGCAGTTATGCAGCTTGAGCCGCATTTTTCGATAGTCGTCAAATTCATAACTCCAACCGTTGTCAAGCAACCGCAGGTTTTTGTACCACTTATGACTTCGGGCGTACAGCCGTTGGCATCGGTAAGTGTAAAGGAATATGGCGTTCCAGACGGTATCGGAGTGCTGGTAAAAGTGCTACCTGTGACAGTTCCCGCTCCGCCTGTGACGCTGTAAGTTGCTGGATTTCCGCCTGTGATTTGGAAAGTAACGATGTAGTTTGTTTGAGTCGGCGTACAACTTACTTGTATATTACTTGCTTTTGGTGGATTGACGACCGTTACAGTTCCTGTACCCGTCCCTATATTTTGGCAGCCATTTCCGCTCAATACGTCTACTATTTTGTAAGTGCCAGCGATATTGGTACTCAAAGTAAACGGATTTCCGTCTATAATAATCGGGGCTTGGTTCACGCCATTGATGGAGTAGGTGAGGGTCAGTGGATAGTTTCCAGTCGTGTTGATGGTAAGAATCGCATTATTGTTGCTACCTGCACATATTTTTGGATTTCCTACGATACTCGCCGTCGGCACGCCCAGCAATTCGATAATCATAGTAGCGGTGCTTTTGCAGCCGTTTAGGTCAGTTGCGGTATATCTTACGGTATTATTTCCAACTGGAGCGTTGTTTGGATTGAAAAGTCCCGAAGAGTTTACGCCCAAGCTGCCCGACCAAGTACCTCCTATCGGCGTAGCTACGAGCTGAAAACTTGCGTCATTTTTGCACCGAGTAGGTTCTTGCACTATCTCAACGTCGGGCAATGCTAATATTTCAATATCAATACTTTTGGTAGTAGAGCAGATATTATTAGCTGGATAAGTGTATGTGACGGTAAAAACACCAACTCCCAAAGTGGTTGTATTGATGATTCCAGAAGCATTCGCAACGCCGCCCCATGTGCCACCCGTTGGGCTTGCTATTATTTGTCTGTTGCCCAAACCCGAACAAAAAGGTCCCTGCGGATTGAGTGTAAAATTCTGAGGCGCACTAACCACAAAACTTTTCGTAGCAGTATTGACGCAGCCATTCACATCAGTAACGGTATAAGTTACTGAAAAAGTACCGATACCGAGCGCAGCTGGGTCAAGCACGCCACTTTGGTCAGCAGCTCCCCCCCAAACGCCACCGCTCGGGTTGGCTATCAGATTGACGGGATTGGACAAAACACAAAACGGACCGTTGGTAGTGATAGAAACCACAGGCAACGGATTGATAACAACTTGAATATTTTTGCTGTCCATACAGCCATTAGCATCAGTAAATTTGTAGGTAATGGTATAAGTTCCAGCATTCAAAGTAGTCGTATTTACTTGACCTTGCGCATTCACGGCAGCTCCCGACCAAACTCCGCCAAGCGGAGTAGCAGCTAATTGTTGTATTCCCAAATTTTTACAAAATGGTCCTGCTGGAGTTAAATCCACCACAGGAGCTGAATTGACAACAAAATCTCTCATCTGCGTAACGGTACAGCCATTTTGAGAAAATGAATAGGTAACGGTGTAAGTTCCGGGACCTAATACCGATGGATTGACTTGTCCGTTGGCGTTGGCTGTCCCCCCCCAAACGCCGCCGCCCGGGGTGGCACTTAATTGTTGATTGCCAGCTACATTATCACAATAAGGTCCAGCAGGATTTATGGTTACAGTCGGCTGCGGAGTGACGATAATCACTCTTGAAGTACTTGCTTGGCAACCAAAACTATTGGTGTATGAATAGGTGACTGAATGTGCGCCAACGCCCAGTGCGCTTGGGTCGATCACTCCATTGGCATCAGCCGACCCGCCCCAAATGCCACCGCTTGGGTTGGCAGCCAGTTGCTGTGGAGGCGCGCTCACACAAAATGGACCTGCTGCCGAAATAATCGGCGGATTGGCTTGCTGGATAGAAATAACCGTAGTCGAAGAAGTTGTGCAATTATCTGAATTTGTATAATTATAGGTTATTGTATAGTTGCCCGGAGCTGCGTTTGGATTGAAAACACCTGCTGCGTTAACGTTGCTTCCCGAGAAAGTTCCACCTGACGGGCTTCCAACCAACTGCTGCGAGCCTGCATTGGTGCAAAACGGACCTGCGGGGTCGATGGTACTTGGCGTACTCGCTTTTACGATAATTACGATGGTTTTCATATCAGTACAGCCTTGCGCATTGGTAAATGTATAGGTAACGGTATAGCTTCCTGCACCCAAAGTCATAGGATTAAATTGAGAACTATTGACATCTCCCGACCATATACCGCCTGCGGGCGTTCCGTTGAGAGTTACTGCCGCAACATTATCGCAAAGCGGACCCGGATTTACCAAATTGACCACAGGGGCGGCAGTGACAACAATATTAAAATTTTGAATTTTAGTACAGCCTGTGACAGGATCTGTGTAAGAATAGGTGCCTGCATTATTTCCTACTGGATAGTTGGAGGGAATAAATTCGCCTGCGGAATTAACGACCCCTCCCCAAGTTCCGCCTGCTGGATTTCCTACGATTACCTGCGGAGTAGTTATATTTTTACAAAACGGTCCTAAATTAGTCACTGTAACTATCGGCAACGGATTCACTACAATGGTTGCCGTGCTTGTCACCGTGCAGCCTCCTGTTGTTACCGAATAAGTGACTACATTATTTCCAACGGCGGCGGTTGCGGTATTAAAAATTCCACCTGCGCTGATTCCCGTTCCGCTCCATGTGCCTCCCGCGGGGGTAGCGGTTTGTGGGAATGTACCAGTATTTGGGCAATAAGGTCCGCCAGTGGTCAGTGTGATTGTAGGTCCGGGAGTGACCGTTATTGTGAGTACATCTGTTTTCGTACAGCCCGCGCGAGTCACCGACACGGTATAAGTCAAAACACCAACAAATCCAGGTGGAAGAGTAACATTTGGACTTTGGATATTTGGATTACTCAAATAAGAAGTTTGGGTTGCGTCCGCTCCCGCCCACGAATAAGTCGTCGCGCCTGCACCTCCCACAACTACCGTAATGCCGAAAGGCGCTGCACCTTGACATTTTGTAATAGGCGTAGGCGGCGTGATTGGGATACAACAAGCTGGGTTTGCTGCGCAACTCAAAATTGCGTTTCCTTCAAAATTCAGAGAAAAACCTGATGAATTATTAGAAAAATTATCTATCAATATGTAATAACCTTGACCGGGTTGTGTTATTATACTTTTTACAAAGCCATCGCCAAAAACTCCTTCACTTACATCGACACTGTTGTGAATATCGCTCACTCCTGTTTGGGGACAATAGGTACAACCAGAGGAGGCATAAGAACATCTCAAAGGTGAACCCAAAGAGCCACAACACTTATTAGGTCCCCAAACCGCAAAGTCATAATCTTGTCCCTGTCCCGCGTTGGGGAAGATTATAAAACCAAATATAGCACCTGGCGGAGAACTTGGGTCAATCTCCACGTAGTACCAAACGGATTGGTGTTCATTGGCTGTTAAACATCCACAAACGCCGCCTGCACAGTCATTTACACCCGGACCTGTTGGGTTGAAAGCCAACTGTCCGCTTCCGCAAACGAGTGTAGCACCAGAGCAGTCGTTGGGTGGGAGAACATTTCTTGCGTCATATTTTACATCTCTCACATTAGGAGAAAAAAAAATTGGATTGTCTTCAGTGGACAGCTTCAATTCTTGCCCAATAGCAGCTAAAGGAATAAATATTAATGCCAATAAAAATAAGTAAAATTGCTTCATCATAGTTCAATGTCTAAAAATTGACGATATAAAATTCTTAAAAGAATGTATTCAGAAAGCAAAACTATTTATTTATTTGATAATTCGTATATTTTATTTCAAAAAAATGTTTTTTTTGACAAAAATCACTTAATCTGTTTTGTCACAAAAACCACAAAAAAAGCCAATAGTTTGAATACAAACTATTGGCTTTTTTGTGGAAATAAAGAAACTCGACGGACTATTTACTCAATGTCACATCGCCAGAAACTATCTCCGTGTGTCCATCTTTGAACAGAATTTCGGCGTAGTAAACGAAGACCGCAGGGGTCATCA
>JAYUHK010000049.1:0-3641 GCA_043767025.1 Saprospiraceae bacterium
CCGACCCCGAAGGGGTCGCAGATATAGGGCATTTGTCTTTTATAAACATTTAATCCCTTCGGGATTTTTAAACGAAAGTAATTATGCACAAGTACTTACTGCCGAATTTTATTCGATAATAATTTTGCGAGCAGAGGTCTGGTGGTTGCTAAAATTTACTTGCAGCAAGTACATTCCGCGCTGGACGTTGGGCAGTTCTATCTGTACTTTACTGTCTGCATTGGAGATATTTTGCGTAGCAATCAGCTGTCCCAACAGGTTGAAAAACTGCACACTTTCGATAGTTTCGGTTGCTTCTATCGCTATCGTTCCGTTGGCTTGCGAAGGATTGGGATAGATAGCGAAAGGAATTTCGCCGACGACGGAGCTGCTATTCACCCAATTTGGGTCGCATTGGCAGCTGTGCGAGCGCAAACCTGTGAAGGTATCTTTGCCACGAACCCGCCAGTTGACATACGCAAAAGTGTCGGGAGTGATGAGCGCACCTACGCCTTTTTTGATAAAATCTTTGCGTTGGAGCGTTCTGTCTTTGGTCAGGTCTTTGCCTGCTTTGTCCACCCAAGAAGTGCCGGGATTGACACCAATCACGCCGACTACATCTAAAATATTTGAGCCGTCCGCATTGACGGTGGTGCCTTCGATGATGGCTACTGCATCGTTGCCGTTGTAATACATGGCGTTATTGACGTTGTAGTCGTTGCAAAGAAAAATATCCGCTTTGCCTTGAAGGTCTAAAAAATCGCTGTACACCGAGCCTTTGAGCGCGTTGCCCGTCGCGTCGAACTGGACGCAGCGCAGCGTGTCGCCGTTGGTTAGGATAATCGGATTGCCGATAGAGTCCTTGCAAACGCCCCATTTTTGGTAGCCGTTCCAGACCGCGATGTCCTGCCCCGCAGCCGTTGAGTCGCGTTTGTCCAACACGATGACGAATGTTTTGTAGGGTTGCAAGATGTGACCTGTTGGGATTTGGATTCCCGTGAAAGCAATCGCTCCGTCGCGAAAGCGACCCACTGAATAGTTGTTAAGGTTGATCGCGTTGGGCGTTGGGTTGTAAATCTCCAATGCGCGATTGTTGCCGTAGCCCTCCACATATTCGGAGATAAAAAGTTTGCTACAGTTGGCGGTTTGAGCCGACAGGTTGGCGATAGCCAAGCAAGAGAAGATAAAAAGTAATACTTTTTTCATAAAATCTTTTTGTATATTGGTTTGAGTGAAAATCTGTCGCACAAAGTTAATAACAAAAAGCTATCGGACGTATATTTTTTTTATGTTAAGATTTTTTTTGAAAAAAAAAGCATCGGCGGCGGCGGTTGGTTTTTCATTTTTTTAGAAAAGAAACAACTGCTTTGTAATTTTCATCGTCTGTTCCTCGAAATCCGCGCGTTAATTTCAGCACTTTGCCATTGCTATCCGTTAGGTAATTTCTTGGATAAGCATTGACCGTAATGAAAACATCTTCTATGATTCTCGTTCCATTTGGCACGATGGTATATTGCATGGGATGTTCGAGCATGAACCGCTCAATTTCTTCTTTTGAGTCCCGACCTATCGAAATTATTTGTAATCTATCGCCATATTCTTTTTGGAGTTGGTTGAGATAAGGAATTTCTTCTACGCAGGGCGCACAGCTGATAAACCAAAAATTGAGCAACGTGAACGGTTTGCCTTTATAATTCACTTTGACGGTGCCGCCTGCCATGCTCTCCCCTTCAAATCTCGGCAGCCGCACGCCGTCCAAGTGGTTCAACGTTTTGACCCATTCTGGAACAATAAGCCCATTTGCGGTACTGACCGTTGGAGTTCGTGGCAGATTTTTAAGGTGATTTTGGTAGGTTTCCAAAATTTTTTTATTGCTGTTGCAAGCCGCCAGAAAGCAGCAGAGGAGTAAAAATAAATATTTTTTTGTGGTTGGCATGGCTATTTTATTATTTTGAGTTTAATATTTGGCTGTCACGCTATTAACGTACTTTTGTAAGTGAATATTGTTTGATTGCAAAATAATAGGGTAAAAAATAAAAATTCAAGCGAAATGAAGCTGCAACATCTCAAAGATGTCGGTAAATTTGGTTTGAAGTATCTGGTAATTTTCAAAACCGACAAATTCTGCACTTTTTTTACTATTCAAACGTATCTTTGCGCCACGAAGTAAAATATGCCGAACCTACAACCGCTCATACTCAACGACGACTTCCGAAACGCACTGGAACTCCTCGAAAAAACTACCCAAAATCTGTTCATCACAGGGCGAGCAGGAACGGGAAAATCTACCCTTTTGCAGCTTTTTAGGAACACCACGCGCAAAAAAATCGCCGTCCTCGCGCCCACAGGTGTCGCCGCGCTCAACGTGCAGGGACAAACGATTCATTCATTTTTTGGATTTCCACCCAATTTAATTTCGAGTAAAGATATTTTCAAACGCCGTGACAATCGAATGTTCAAAAATTTGGACGCACTCATTATTGACGAAATCTCGATGGTGCGCGCCGAAATGCTGGACAATATGGACTATTTTTTGAAAATAAATCGAGAAAATATGTTGCCGTTTGGAGGCGTACAGATGATTTTTTTTGGCGACTTGTTCCAGCTTCCGCCCGTAGTGTCGTCGAGCGAAGAGAAGCAATTTTTTCAGACCGTTTACGAAAGTCCGTTCTTTTTTTCTGCCAAAATATTCGAGTCGCAAGCCGCGCTCGCCATGCTCGAACTCCAAAAAGTGTATCGCCAATCCGAGCGGCATTTCATTCGCCTACTCGACGCTATCCGCACCAATCGCATAGACAGCGACGACCTCGACGACCTCAACGACCGCTATTTGCAGGACTTTGTGTCCCAAGAAGCCTACATCACGCTTTGCGCTCGCAACGCCACTGCGGACGGCATCAACGAAAAAAAGTTGCAAAATTTGGAAACTCCAGAGTTCAAATACCTCTCCGAAACCATCGGCGAGTTCAATCCGTTGCTTTCGCCTGCCGAGTTGGTGCTGCGGCTGCGAGTCGGCGCGCAGGTAATTTTTGTCAAAAATGATGTAGAAAAACAGTTCGTGAATGGCACGATTGGGCGAGTAATTTTTTTGGAGGAAGACAGCATAAAAGTCGCCATCGAAGACAAAGACGGGCTGCCCAAAGTGGTGGACGTGAGCCGCGCCATCTGGGAAATCGTCCGCTACGAAGTAGATGAAAATGACCCTAAAAAAATCACGCCGCGCACCATCGGCAGTTTTCAGCAGTATCCGCTGCGGCTGGCGTGGGCGATTACGATTCACAAAAGTCAGGGAAAAACATTCGACCGAGTCATTATTGACTTGGGGGCGGGAGCTTTCGAGCATGGTCAGACCTACGTTGCGCTCAGTCGCTGCCGCACGCTGGGCGGGATTGTGTTGCGGCAAGCTCTTCGCACGCGCGACGTGATGACGGACGAGCGAGTCGTCGAGTTTTTGAGAAAAAAATTGAGTTAGGAACTCATGTTGCGCAAGGATTTTAAATTGGGTCATTTGAGTTTAGTTTTTGTAGTTATTTACTTGGTTTTTGTCACTTTTTTCCTTGATGAAAAAAGTAACCAAAAAAATCAAGTGCTCTGTAAAAATTCTAAAGTTTTTGCCTAAAAATCCCGTCGGCGCGCGAAAAATACTCGTCGGCTGCGCCAGA
>JAYUHK010000050.1:0-17198 GCA_043767025.1 Saprospiraceae bacterium
AAAACTTGAATTTCTACAAGGCACGTCTGAAAAAGACAGTCAAATTGAATAAAATGCTGCCTGAAATTTTAGTAAAATAAATATTTTGCGTAACATGAGATTTAAGTAAATTTTAATGCGTTTTAACCTATAAAAAATATCGAAACTAATTTAAAAACGCCCTTTGGGGAAAAACTAAAAAAATCATGAAAACACCATCAAACTTGCTGTATGCCATCGCTATCTGTTCAGCTTTCGGCTTTGGGGCTTGTAACAACGAACCGAAAACCAAGCAAACCGACCAACAAAAAAATGCAGCAAACCTCTCCGCTGACACCTCGCTCACGGTGCTGACTAAACAGATTTTGACCTTGCTAAAAAACAAAGACTACCAAAATTTGGCGAGCTGCGTCCACCCTAAACTTGGCATTATCTTTTCGCCTTACGCGTCCATAGACAGCGCAAAGGTCGTTCATTTTACGGCTGAAAACTTTTTGGAAAAAGTAAAATCAACGGATAAAATTACTTGGGGCAATTACGACGGCAGCGGCGAACCCATATCACTGACCGCCGACGAGTATTTTAAAGAATTTGTTTACAGTGCCGATTATTTGAATGCCGACACTACCAGCGTGAACAAAAGTATAGCTTCGGGAACTTCAACCAACAATATCACGTCCGTTTTCAAAAATTGCAACTATACCGAAAGCTATCTAAAAGGTACGAACAAGAAATTAGAAAACATGGATTGGAGTAGTTTATATTTGGTTTTCGAGAGGTACAACGAAAAAAACTATTTGGTAGCTATCACGCACAACCAGTGGACTAATTAAAAAATAGCGCGTCGAAGTCACTTAAAGTCACCCAAGCCCCAACCGCTCCGCGTTTAGAAATTTTGAATCATAGACTTTTGTCACTACCGAATGGCGGATTAGAAGTGGTGTTGGGTACGAAAAATATGTAGTTTAGTTTAGAAAATCCTGCTAAAAATTGCTACCTTGCATTCACTATTTTATACAACTCAAAATGAAGCCAAAAGAACAAATAAGTATTGATGAATTTGACGGCAAACGCTTTCAAATAACATCTAATGAGCAAGAAAATAATAACAAGGCGGTGCTGACGCATTATCTGCATAATATTCACAATGGAGTTTCAAAACATTACAAAGAGGACGCTTTGATAGCTTTGAATGGTTTTGTTGCCTATAAGATTACTGACGAAAAAGTATCAATAGTCGCAGAAGATGCCATGCAACAATTACTTTTTGAAGTGAAAAATGTACCATTCCCGACTCCTGCTAATTATAAGTTTAAATTTATTGATTTATTTGCGGGTATTGGCGGATTTCGTGTTGCAATGCAGAATCTTGGTGGCAAATGCGTATTCACAAGTGAATGGGATAAAGAAGCACAAAAAACGTATCGCGCAAACTTTGGCGAAGTGCCATTCGGTGACATTACCAAAGAACAAATCAAACGCTATATTCCAGACGAATTTGACATAATTTGCGCGGGATTTCCCTGCCAAGCATTTTCAATAGCAGGAAAACGTGGTGGCTTTGAAGATACTCGTGGAACTCTATTTTTTGATGTTGCCGAAATTATCAAACGAAAACAACCCAAAGCAATATTTTTAGAAAATGTCAAAGGGTTAAGAAATCATAACAGTGGTAAAACTTTAGGAACAATTTTGAACGTTTTACGAAATGACTTGGACTATTTTGTACCCGACCCACGAATAATAAATGCGAAAGACTTCGGTGTTCCACAGCACAGAGAACGAATTTACATCGTTGGATTTAGAAAGGATTTAGGAATTACAGAATTTGATTATCCCCAACCAGAAGTTGAGAAAGTGACTTTTGAAAAAGTAAAAGAGAAAAAAGTAGTGGATACTAAATATTATCTTTCAACTCAATATTTGACAACGTTAATCAAACACAAAGCTCGGCACGAGAGCAAAGGAAATGGGTTCGGTTATGCAATTATTCAAGATAATGAAATAGCTAATGCTATCGTAGTTGGTGGAATGGGTAGAGAAAGAAATTTAGTGATTGATAACAGAATCACAGATTATACGCCGACAACACACATAAAAGGTACGGTGAATAGGGATGGAATTCGTAAAATGACCCCCAGAGAATGGGCAAGACTTCAAGGCTTTCCTGATGGTTTTAAAATTCCTGTCGCAGACGCGTCTGCGTACAAACAGTTTGGTAATTCGGTAGCAGTTCCTGCCATACAAGCAACAGCTGCGAAAATAATAGAACTAATTTTAGATACAAAATGATAACAGGAAACAAAGGCGAATGGAGTGAAATATATGCTTTATTTAAGTTATTGGGAGATGGGCGGCTTTTTGCAGGCGACCCAAACCTCAATAAAATTGAAGAATTATTTTATCCAATAATTAAGATCATTCGTACCGAAAGTGGTGGTAATTTTGAGTACGAAATCGAAGGAGATTTAGTAATTATTTCAGGCGGATTGGAGAAATTGAGAGTTCCAGTCAAAATATTTACCGAGCAGTCAGCTAAATTATTGAATAAAATAAAAGAAGAAACTGGCGTTTTCAGTATTCCTGAAGTTGAAAAGTTTATGAAATCCGTAAGTTGTGAAACTTTGAAAGCAAAATCAACATCAAAAACTGATATTAGAATTGTAATCCATGACCTAAAAACCAACCAAACCGCCGACCTTGGATTCAGCATAAAATCACAAGTAGGTATGGGAGCAACACTGTTAAATGCAGGAAAAACGACAAATTTTACTTACGAAATTAATAATTTCGAACCGTCAGAAAGTGAAATTGACACGATCAATAAAATTGATACGAAAAGTAAAATAAAAGACAGAGTTGGGGCTATAATAGCCAGTGGTGGCAGTTTTAACTTTAAAGAACTCGAACATGGCATTTTCAAAAATAATCTCATACTGATTGATAGCCTGCTACCCAATATTCTTTCTGAAATCATAAAGACATTTTTTACAACAAATTTAAGTTCCCTAAACGACCTCACCGAAAATATTGAGAAAGCAAATCCTATGAATTTTGATACTCAATTCCATCATATATTTTATAAATATAAAATTAAACGATTTTTAACTGACATTGCTCTCGGTATGACACCATCTAAAGTTTGGAACGGTATATATGACGCAACTGGTGGTTATCTGATAGTAAAGTCAATAGGAGAAGTTTTATGTTATCATATTTACAACAAAAATCAGTTTGAAGATTATTTATTCGTAAATACGAAACTCGAAACCGCGAGCAGCACTCGGCACGATTTCGGAATTATTTACAAGATAAACGGACGGTTTTATTTTAAATTGAACTTACAGGTTCGCTTTAAATAAATAATCCGCACTCTCGAAAACAATGCAAATCTCTGCTCATTAATTTTAGCCTCTCCTAATATTAACCACGCCCGCCACCATATTTTTACAGAAAAACTCTATATTTGCACTTCAAAAAATAGAATTTACAAAAAAATAAAAAATATGTCAAAAATACTCATCATCGGAGCCGGTGGCGTAGGGCAAGTAGTCGTCCATAAATGCGCTCAACACCAAGACGTTTTTTCCGAAATCCTGCTGGCGAGTCGCACCAAAAGCAAGTGCGACGCTATCGCAGAAGGTGTAAAAAAACAGTACAATGTGACAGTCCAAACGGCGGCTATTGATGCCGAAGACGTGCCAGCTCTCACCGCTCTGATGAACGATTTTAGACCCGTTATGGTCATCAACGTCGCCCTACCGTATCAGGATTTGACTATCATGGATGCGTGTCTGAACGCAGGCGTTCACTACATGGATACCGCCAACTACGAGCCGAAAGAGGAAGCGAAGTTCGAGTACAGTTGGCAGTGGGCGTACCATGACCGATTCCAAAAAGCGGGTTTGATGGCGGTTTTGGGCTGCGGTTTTGACCCCGGACAGACGAACATCTACACCGCCTATGCCGCCAAACACTACTTTGACGAAATTCATTACCTCGACATCGTAGATGCCAACGCAGGTTCGCACGGCAAGGCATTTGCGACCAATTTTAATCCCGAAATCAATATTCGCGAGATAACCCAACCCGGAAAATACTACGAAAACGGCGAATGGGTCGAAATACCAGCACATTCTGTGATGCAATCTTTGAACTATCCCGACATCGGTCCCAAAAATTCATACATTCTCTTCCACGAAGAACTCGAGTCTTTGGTCAAACACTTTCCCACCATCAAGCGCGCGCGCTTTTGGATGACTTTCGGCGACGAGTATCTGACGCACCTCCGAGTGATTCAGAACATCGGAATGGCGGGCATCGAACCCGTAAAATTCAAGGGAATGGACATCGTTCCGTTGGAATTTTTGAAAGCCGTGCTGCCCAATCCGGGTGATTTGGGCGAAAACTATACGGGCTGGACTTCCATCGGCTGCCGCATCAAAGGCATCAAAGACGGCAAAGAACGCAGCTATTACATCTGGAATAATTGCAGCCACAAAGCCGCCTACGACGAAACTGGGACGCAGGGCGTAAGCTACACGACGGGCGTACCAGCGATGTTGTGCGCCATGATGATGCTCACGGGAGCGTGGAAAAAAGCGGGAGTTTACAACGTAGAACAGCTCAATCCCGACCCTTTTATGGCGAAAATCGGCGAATACGGATTGCCTTGGCAAGAAGCGTTTGACGTAGATTTAGAATTTTAAACCATGTCACAAAATCAATGTTTAATAAAAATAATTTAAAAGAAATTTCTCCGTGTTTTGTACTCGAGGAAACTCTGCTGCGCAAAAATTTGGAACTCATGCAGTACGTTCAGCAACAAGCGGGCGTGGACATTATTCTGGCTTTTAAAGGCTTTTCGATGTGGAGCGCGTTCCCGATGGTGCGAAAATATCTAAAAGGAGCGACCGCAAGTTCGCTCAATGAAGCCCGACTTTGCTATGAAGAAATGCAAACTGGCGCGCATACTTACATGGCTGCGTATATCCCGCACGAGTTCGAGGAATTGATGAAATACAGCAGCCATCTGTCTTTCAACTCTATTCAGCAATTTGTCACATATCGGGAGAAAGTAAAAAAATATTCTTCCAAAATCTCCTGCGCTATTCGCGTCAATCCAGAGTGTGCGGTAGTAGATACCGACCTTTACAATCCAGCCGTTGCGGGTTCTCGCTTGGGCGAAACGATAGATAATTTTAAGGGGGAGCTGCCCGAAGGTTTGGAGGGTTTGCATTTTCACGCGCTTTGTGAGTCGAGCTCCCATGATTTGGAAAAAGTGTTGGAGGTGTTTGAAGAAAAATTCGGACACTGGCTGCCGCAGCTCCAATGGGTCAATATGGGCGGCGGACACTTGATGACGCGGGCGGGCTACGACGTGGAGCATCTGATACAGGTGCTAAAAAAATTTAGAGCCAAACACGACGTAAAAATTATCCTCGAGCCGGGCAGCGCAGTTGCTTGGCAGACGGGCAATTTGTACGCAACGGTGTTGGATATTGTAGAGAATAAAAAAATAAAAACCGCAATTTGTGACATTTCCTTCACGGCGCACATGCCAGACTGTTTGGAGATGCCTTACCGCCCAAAAATCACAGGCGCGAGCGACCCGATAGCGGGAAAACCGAGCTACCGAATCGGTGGAATGAGCTGTCTATCAGGCGATTATATGGACGAATACTCGTTTGAGACGGAATTAAAAATTGGCGACCAACTTATTTTTGAAGACATGATGCACTACACGATGGTAAAGACGACGACGTTCAACGGAGTTGGGCATCCGTGCATCGCCATCGAAAGAGAGGGCGGCGCGATAGAGGTCATCAAAAAATTTGTTTACGAAGATTTTAAAAATCGCTTGTCGTAGGAGCAAAAAAAGAGGCTAAAGTCTGCCAAGTCAATATTTTGATTTCAGAAAATTTAAGTAATCTTCCATTGTACCCAATCCGACTGATTTTCTGCGAATATCTACGTTGGCAGCATCTTCTATCGGTTCTACCTCTATTTTTTTACTTTTAAAGTTGAATTTGTACTGCGTGCCATATTTTTGTTGGTGTCCCTCTGCCACCAGAATCCGGTCTTCCATCAAGACCAACGTACTTTTGGACAACTTGCCAGCAAGCATTAATTTTTCAAAAAAAGGGTAATATTTTTTCATTTCTCGCAGCGTGCTGTGTTGGATAACCATAAAAAGCGTCCCGCAGTCCTGCTCGCTCAAATTTTGGGTGATATTTACTGCGCAATTTTCTAACATACTTACCACCAAATTGCGATTTTCTTTGTCCTTGATTAGGTCTATCGAAGACGCACGATTTTTTTGGTCGCGCCGCAAAATCGAATCCAATGCTACAGGCAGATTATTGCAATCTACGGGGACTATTTGAGGAGGAGCGCTGAATGTTGCGTATTTGACAGCCTCCGCAAGTCGCACAGAGTCTTTTTCTGTATGCTTCAAATACTTTATATTCACTTCAAGATTATCGGCAAACAGTTGTTTTATTTGGCGCGCCAAACTATCGTCGGAAGCAATTTTATGTCTAATCTTATATTTGCGGACAATATTCGTATTATCAACATATTGGTCGAAATAAAAAGAATCTCTATTCAGTTTATTCATTTCTTCTCTGCTAATCGTCTGTCCATCGCCGTTTTCTATCGCCACGTCAAGCGGAGCAAAAAGTCCATCTTGAACTCTTTTGTAGATTTGTTCGTCGTTGAGTTTAGTGAGAAGTCCGCTTTTTTGCGCTTGGCAAGAAGTCAGCAGGGCGAAAACAAAAAGTAAAAAAGTAAATTTCATAAGAAAAAAATAGTTGAAAGCCAATTACAAATGTATCCACAAAAACTGTATTATTTGTTTTTTTGAATAATTTTGTTTCGTTTTTCGTTATCTTTGTACAATTCAACAATTTATGAAAATAAAATACATTGCCGTAGTGTTCGGTATTTTTGGTATTATTGCCGTCTATGCCAATGAGTTAGTGCAGTTCAGCAACACGTTTGAGTCCGAAAAAATGGTCGGCTATTCGCTGGCGTTGGGTGCGCTGCTGGGTGGCGCGCTCGGATTTTGGTGGAGCAAAAGCGTAGAAGAAGTGGAGGATAAAATCCAAATTTACGCTGCGTGTATTATTTGTTTGGCATTATTTATGCCGCTTGCAGCGAGCCTGACGAACAGAATATTTGCGCAGCCTATCGAAAACAAGTACTTTAAGTTCGTGCAGAGAATCCCATACAGTGCCAATCGCTTCGGCATCACGAAGCAGTTGGCGCAGTCGGTGGTGCAAGCGGACGGTTATTTTTTGTACGCCGAATACAAAAACAACAAAGTTGAACGCCTGAAAGTCAAGCATCCGATGTTTGAAGAAATCACGCGAGGCGACATGATTTTGCTGCCCGTCAGAACCGGTTTGTTAGGTTTTGATTTTTTTGTTGATTTGTGACAAGCTATTTGACGGCTCTTACATAATATTGTCCGCCCAACGGGACGCGCTCGAAGTATTTTTCGAGGAAAAGCATTTTCTTAAAAATACCTTTGCGCGGAAAAAATATGACGTAGTTGATGGCAAAGCTGCCAAATTTTATTTTGTTCAACAGCGTTTTGCTGTACGAAGGTTTCAGCAAAACCGCATCTTCGTCAAACGGACATTCGTTCACCACTTTCACCGTCACGGGATTGTAGGGATTGTGTTCAAAAATATAAAGCCGCCCGCCCGGTTTTAGCACCCGTTTCACTTCGTTCAGAATCCCCTCGTGGTACTGAAAATCAACGTGGTGCAGCACGCAAGCGATAAAAACCATATCGAAAGTTTGCTCCGCAAACGGAACGCTGCCGCCGTCGTAGGGTTGAAAATGGGAGTTGGCAAGTTTTTTCTCCTTCGCCACTTTTATACTGTCCTCTGACACGTCGATTCCGTGATATTCGCAGTCGGGAAAGTGTTTTTCAAAAAAAATAGAAGACTGCCCATCGCCGCAGCCCAAATCCAAGATTTTGGGCGCAGCGATATTTTCTATCTCTTTGATTTTCAGCACTTTGAACTCACAAAAGTAGTCGCTGTCCGCACCGCTTATCTTGATGTTGTCGTTGTGAATCTGGCGGTAATCGGTCGCGAATTGGTCAAAATTATCAAATTGTCTTTCACTCATAGAGTTGATTTTTTTTTAGTTAATGTCCTCAAAACCTTTATTTTTTAGGTTTTTGCAATATTTTTCACTGCTTTTGTAATTCTAAACATCTACAAACTTCACGATACAAAAATAGCATTTTTTATTCGCTGCCGCAAGTTTAGGAGTTTCGGTCTGGTCAGACCCAGTAAAATAATAAGTAATTTTTAATTTTTTAGACACGTAAATAACTGCTAATCAGTTACTTATGCAACCAAACACTCAAAACTACTTACACCATTTAGACACTTTTATTCCCGAAGTCTTGCGATTTAAAAATGCAAAAATAGTAATTTGTAGCCACTCGAACCGATTTGACAAACAAACTCGAAAAACAAGTAGGTGCGCTTGATAGAAACTAAATTCTTACACATAAACAGCTGACATTTAATATTCGACATAATTCGTTGATTTTCAATAGTTTATGGTGACTCAAAATTAAAAACTAAAAACTTATAACTGTTTATTTTGGTAACAAAACTAACTTGTTCGTTTTTCGCCCGACTGCTGAAGTTGCTCCAAAATCTGAAGGATTAACTCATTTTGGTTTTCCAAGTGCATCAGCACCGTTCCAATCTCGGATTCTGCTTTTTTATTGATCAAAAAATCTTCTTCCGCTCTGATTTCGGCGTGTTTGGATTGCAGATTTTGACCAATCATAATCAAAGGCATAAGAAATATCTGAATCATGTTGGAAATAAACAACCACAACACAAATGCGGGATAAGGGTCAAACCGCAACCCTGCGGGCGCGACCACGTTCCAGCTCAACCAAGTTGCCGTCCAAAAGAAAATGATTAAAAAAAAACCCATACTGCCCACACGTTCCGTAATCCACAGAGCTACTCTGTTGATTTTGGATAGATTTTCTTTGTGGCTTACATTGACATTGCGAACTGACTCGCGCTGCTGACTGATGAGTTCAAAAGAACGCAGATTTTTGTGCTTCATAGTTGCTATTTGGTTGAACGATAAAATTGCTTGAACTAAAAAATCGAAAGGCAATGCAGTTCCGTTGTGTACGAGGCGCAATTTAGACTTCTTGCTCTTTGGTTGCTTCTCGTGCTCTTTTACATCATAGCCACAACGATACGACACGGCTCGAGCGCAGAAAAACTGAATTTAATTATTTTTTTTGAGTAGAAAATTTTGTCCGTTTTTGTCTAATATTACTTGATAATCAGGAGCCAACGCCTCACAAAATTTGCTAAAAGAGCCATAGCCAAAATTTTTATGATTAAACGTAGGTTCTACCACTCTCAATGCTTGACCAAAGGCTGAAAGAGAAGCTAATCCATTCTGTCCACGCACGGCAATCTTAAAGGCTTCCTGAATTTTCTCTGAACCAAGAGATTCGACTCCCGACTTTTTCATAGGATTAATTGGAAGTGTGTCTATTTTTTTTACAACTTTGGACTCAACAACTTTGGACGCTGCTACTTTTTCTTTCTCTTCTTTTTCTTGCTGTTTCTGCTCTTTTTTCTTTTTCTTCTTTTCTTTTTCTTGCTGTTTTTCTTTATTCTTCTCCTTATTCTGTTTGAGGTTTTCGGAATACGTAAAAAACTCACAAGCCTTCGTAAAGGCTTCGGGAGTTTTGGATTTTCCAATGCCCACAATAATCAGACCTTCTTCGCGGATTCTGTGCGCAAGTCCAGTGTAGTCACTATCACTCGAAACTATGCAAATGCCTTCTACCAATTTGTCGTGGAGCAAGTCCATTGCATCAATGATGAGGGCGGTATCCGTCGAATTTTTAGCTGTCGTGTAGGCAAATTTTTGCATAGGTCTGACGGCGAACTTATTTAGTTGCTCTTTCCAACCTTTCATTCTATTATCCGTCCAGTCCGCATAAATGCGTTTTACCGTTACTTTTCCGAACCGTCCTGCCTCCGAAATATACTGTTCTATCAGCGCGCTCTCTGCGTTGTCGCCATCTATAAGTATTGCGATTTTTTTTCCATTTATCATTTTAGGTAATAGATTTAAAAAATATTTGTAAGGAACTCAAATACAATATTTTAAGCACTTTTTTAAGTAAATTTGTTTCAAATGTAAGTTGTACTTACCGTATTTATTCGCGTGTCTGAATAAAAATACGAACTATTACCAAAATATTCGCTGTGTGTTGTGTTTTTATACTTGTTCTGTTAAGTGAAATTTATCCTTTTCCCAATTTTTCGGATTGTTGATAATGTAATTGGTGATGTTTTGAAATGCCTGCTCGTCTTGGATAATATTGTCCCAAAATAATTTTTGCCAACCAAATTCCATTTCCGGAAACACCAAATTGATGTGTTTGGTACATACCGATTTGAACGAACCAACGATTGACGACACGGTATTTTTGCCCTGATTGCGAAATCGTTTTTGTGCGGGAGTGCGGGGGTCGTCGTCATTGTTAGAGATAGGGCATTGCCCTATCTCATCACGCCCGTCGTCATCACGCCCGTTATTTTCCAATATCAAAACCCCATGCACATGGTTCGGCATGACCACAAACGCACCCAACTCGACGAATGGAAAATGTTTGGGTATCTCGTACCAAAATCCTTGGACAATAGCCCCTGCGGTGGATAATTCCATTTTACCTTCCCTGCATTTGCCGAAAAAGTGCCGCCGATGGTCGGTACAGATTGTGATAAAATACCCTCCGTCGTTGGCATAGTCCCACCACGCAGCTCGTGCGGAGGGTATGCGGTATTTGCCTTTCCATTTTTCCATAGGTTTTGCTTTTAGAAAGGGCAGTGCCCTTTCTTTACGAGGGCAGTGCCTTGTGATTGCTTTAGAAAGGGCAGTGCCCTTTCTTTACGGGCTTATGCCCTTGCCTTGCTTTGCGATGCGCTTTCTTTACTTTATGCTATGTTTTGTCTTTGCAAAGTTACTATTTTTTTACATTTTTCTTTTTGTCTATGACGATTTTAGAGCAGATTTTCTGGCTCGACTGGGTAGCCGAAAAAGCTGAAAATGGTCGTGCCGTAATTGCGGACTTGCAACAAGTTGGGATGATTTTTGAAGTTGTGGCGCGGATTGTGTTCTAATACCAACCATGCGTCGGGCTTCAGGAGCTTCTTTTCGAGTATCAAATCAGGTATCTCGGGGATATTGGGCATCGGATAGGGCGGACCCGCAAAAATATAGTCGTACTGGTGGCTGTCGCGCGTGACAAACTTGAACACATCGCTCCGAATGATCTGGATAGATGGCTCTATGTCAAGGGTTTGTGCGGTTTTTTTTGCAAACTGTACGCAGCCCGCAAAGTTATCTACATAGGTCACGTCCGTGCAGCCGCGCGAAATAAATTCGTAGCTGTGGTTGCCGGTGCCGCCAAATAAGTCGAGGACTTTCATCTCCTCAAAGTCGTACTGGTTGTTGAGTATATTGAACAAACCTTCTTTTGCAAAGTCGGTCGTCGGGCGTGTGGGCCACTTATCGGCAGGCGGATAAAAGCGGCGACCTTTGAATTTTCCTCCAATAATTCTCATAAATAATTTAGATATTTTGAAATAAATCGAAATGCAGAAACGCCATTTCGTGTTGGTGGGCAGCGGGAGTCAGCAGCCGAACATCGGCTATATATTGTTGAAAAAGATGATGCACACTCGACTGTGCCACGATTTCACCCGTCACATAGAGCGGGATAGTTTGCTGCGAAAGCTCGAATTGTTGATATATCGCCAACACGTAGTATAAAAAATCCATCGCTCCGTGACACGAATAGCTGTTGAAAAGCACTGGCGCAGCGGTAGTGCCGTCGTAAAAACCGATGTAAAGACTTTGTTCTTTGATAAAAATAATTACTTTTTTGCCCACATTCTGCTCCGATATCCTACCGAATCCTTCGAGCAGCGACGTAGCGATGTGCTTGATGTGGGCATTGGGGAATATTTTTTTGATGGTTTCGATACTTTTTTGGGCGAGCGGAAATATATTTTTTGCCTTCATGGCACCCAATTCGTCGGCGTAAATTTCCTCATCGGCATAGCTGTCCGCTACTATGTTGAGCAATTCTTTTTTTCTATTTTCGTCAAAAAAAATATTCGGTAGCAACAAAAAACGGCTGTCCGAAATCTGTACCGTGATTTTTTGAAGCTCCAAGTGCGACCGTTTTTCTAAATCTTCCAACGCGTGCTGGAGCGGCATTTGCTCGCTCGTAGGGTGCGACACCACTTCGAGTGGCGTATTGTTTTGAAAAATATAGACGATATTTTTTTCTTCTATCGCCAAAGTCAATGTGAACATAAAATAAGTCAGGATTTGCGCACAAAATAAATATTGCGCAGCAAAGGTATAAAAAAAAACTCTTGTTTTTTTTGTAAAAAACAAGAGTTTTGTGGAAAGCGCAATCCGCCAGCCGCCCAAAAAAACACAAGAGGTTGATGCTTGAGAAAGCAAACAACCTCCTTGTGTTGGAAATTTAAACAGCATTTTTAACAATTTTTCGAGCGGCGTCGCTGCGCATCTCGCCTAATAATTAGGAATTTTTTTGGTAGATAAGAAATGAATAAAAAATAAGATACTCCCGTTTTTTTTCAAATAAATCCAATCAATAACAAGGTTTCTTTGAGGCACAACGCGTGTCGCATTGGCACGAAAAAATAACGCTGTGATTGATTGAATTTAATAGAAAAATTTGGTAGTTAATTTTAGATACATTCCTAATTTAGATGTTGCGAATATTTGTCTGGGCTTCTTTACTTCCATTTAGTGTGTGTCGTCATAAATTCGTGTTCTGTTCTGCCCTGTTTTGCCGAACCTGTTTCCGTCCAATCTCTTTTGAGTGAAGCGTGGATATAGGTATATAGATGAAGGGTTTTTTTTCAAAAAAAAAGAAAGAATTGAGCTTTTTCCTGAACGTTCAGCTCACGATTGGCTCAATCCTTTCTTTTTGGATAATTATCTATTTATCTGTACATAACCAGAGAATGTATTGCCTTCTCCGTCCTCCAACATATAGAAGTAAGTACCCGTCGGGAGGTCTGCACCTCTAAACTTGCCGTCCCAGTCATTCTTGTAACCTGTCTTTTTGAAGACTTCGTTACCTGCTTGATTGAAGACTGCCAACTTACTGTTCGGGAACTCCTCGATACCTTGTATCGTAAACACGTCGTTGATGCCGTCGTTGTTTGGAGAGAATCCTGAATATACTATTAGGTTGTCGCACATGATTTGTACGCTCACTTTGGCAGTGTTGCAGTCACCTGCTTTGTTGCAAAGTTTGTATTCAAATTCGTCGTTGCCGCAGTAGCCTTTTTCTGGTTTGTAGGTGAAAGTCGCATCGCTGTTGAGCAATACTTCGCCGTGGATTGGTTTGTTTGCCAATTTCACAGTCGTTCCGTCACCTGCTGCTCTTTCGGCGTTGCCACCGTTGCCTGTAATCTTATCGTTTCCTTTCACATCGACCGTTACTGGTCTGTCAATTCTGGTTCTCGCTTGGTCAGCCACTGCCGTCGGAACGGTAGAACTTCCCGGCGCAAGGACGGTCACTCGGATTATCGTAGTGTCACAGACTCCTTCTTCGTCGCAGACTACGAAGATAGACTCTTCGACACCTGCTTCGCGACCAGTTACTTTGACCGATTTTGCGGCTTTATTGAGTTCAAAACCTGCAAACTCTCCACCCGATGAGCGCGCTGCAACATTGCCTCCGGCTTTTTCTACTCCTGCGATTCTACCAATCAAGTCGGCAGTGTGCAACGGAATCGTCTGACCTTCGCCTTGATTGACCGTCAATGAGATAGTCTGGACAGTAGTGCAGACCACTTTGATGACTACGGTATCGCGGCAGCAAGTTTGCTTATTGACTACGATAAGATTGTGTATTCCCTCTGTCAAGAATAAGAACGAAGTAGTACCGCAAGGCGATGGCGTAGGCGTTATCGGCTGGCTATTGTCTGTGAAGTTGTACAAGTTCGTTTCTGTCAAAGGAATCTCTGATATACAATACGTTGCGCCTTTGGAGCAATCGGAGGTAGTAATGATTTTCGATTTAATCGTAATAATACTACCGCAACCTGCTGGCGATACTTTATTTACATTGACCGTCACGGTGTCTTTGCAGCCCGTAGTTTTGTCGGTCACGATGAGCGTGTGCGCACCCAAGCCGAGTGTGAGTCCTACTCCGTGTGGCACCAACTGTGTATTGAGCTGCAAGAGTGCGTTGTCGCCTGTGCTTGGTTGAGTGATGGACATATTGCCGTACAATTTGGCTGGATTACCACCTTTGATGGTTTTCGTTGCTGCGTCTTGTACCCAATTTCCTGCACTATCCCACTGGTTCATTTTAGTTACCAATTCTGCGATATTCGCAAAAGCTCCGTTGTGCGTCGTCCCGCTTACCGTCCAAGAGTTGAGGCTGTAAGGTCCTTGCGCGCCCTGTGCCGGTACTGTGACGTACAGGTAAGAGAATACGCTATCGAAATCGCAACCTTTGAATCCGTTGTTGTAAATCGTTCCGTTGTCCATCAAAGTATAGTTTGCGATGCTGGTCAATTCTATTGGCAAGCAATAGCTGCCCGTCGTCGCTTGGCAATCTGCTACTCCTACGGTCGCTGTTTTTTCTGGAATAATATTTCCACAAGCTGGCGGAGGCAATACGGTGTCGCAAGGCGTGTTACAAACTTGCGGAGCTACATAAGTCAGCGGCGGATAAGCGATGGCGCAAGTGCCATCTCCGTTCTGGACTTTGATGTTGTAAGTGCCGTAAGGCAATCCTGCAAAAATTCCGTTCGCTTGGTAGGTCTGACCACCTGTCACGCTGTACTGGACGTTAGAGCCGCCCGTAGTTGCGATAGTGATTTTGATACCTTGCTCCTGATGACAAGTAGGCGGCGGTGTCATCGTGACTCCCGTTACTACCGGACAATCTGTCGGCGGCGGGTTGCAGCCATTGGTATTGTTGTCAATCGTGAACGTTACTTTTTTGAAGCACGTAGCACTGTTAGCAATCGTTACTTCGTAGTTGCCTGCTGGGAGGTTGGTTCGGATATTACCCGTTGCTCCTGCCGTTCCTACGTTTGGACTCCATGTGTAAGTAAAGTTGCTTGCGCCATTTGCTACTTGAATCGTTGCCGAACCATTCGCTTGGCTACATTTTGCTGCTACTACATCTGCATTCGTGATTTGTGGTTCTGCACCATTGACCGTTACCTTTTGGGTTTTGGTGGTGATGTTTCCGCACGCGTCGGTGGCTGTCCATTTGCGAGTATAGATTACGTTGCAACCGTCGGCGGCTGCCTGTGTTTCTGTATAATTCACCGCTATCGGCGTGGTAGAGCAGTTGTCGGAAGCCGTTACCGTCGGTGGTGTCGGAGCCGATGCTACTGTTACGTCTGCTGGTACGCCAGTCAATACTGGAGCGATGTTGTCGATTACTGTTATTACTTGTGTTCCTTTGGCTGCATTGCCGCAGTCGTCTGTGGCTGTCCAGATGCGAGTAATGGTATAGCTTCCTGCGCAGGTAGATTTGGTAGTAGTTTCTTCCATCGGAATAAATGGTTTTTTGCTACAATCGCTACAGTCGTCGGTTGCTTTCACAGTGGTTGCTGCGGTCGGTATTGCGTCGCACGATACGGTAATGTTGGCAGGAATGTTGAGCAAAATTGGTGGTGTGTTGTCCACTATTTTGATATAAACATTCAATTCGCTTACATTTCCACAACAGTCGGTCGCTTTCCAACGGCAGTGCATCAACACGATGTATCCTTTTTCTGAACATTTGCCGCCTACTGCCGCTACATCTTCAAAGATGACGGTAGAGTTTGCGCAGCAATCATCGGTTATGGTGGCATCATTCGGACTCAAAGACGGTGCATTGAGGCAAGTATAAGTCAATGTATCGTTGTTATTGAGCTTACCGCCTGTGATTGGATTCGTTACTTTTATCGTTGGTGCTGTATTGTCGCCGACGGTAATTTTCTGAATCTTCTCGGTTTTGTTTCCGCAGTTGTCTATCGCTGTCCAAGTTCTAAATACTGTATATCCGCAAGTTCCATTCACACGAGTTTCTTTGAAATCTACTGTTACGTTGGTCGCACAGTTGTCATTCGCAGTCACGGTCGGTGGTGCTGGGACTGTACCTGTATTGCTACAGCCATTGACGGTTACGTCGGCTGGTACGCCTGCAAGTGTCGGAGCTTGTGTATCTTTGGAGATACTCAATGGCTGCTGCACTTGGCAAGTTCCGTTTGCAAACGCTGCTGTCACGCTGTTGGCGGTCGAGCCTGCTGGCAAACTCAATGTGACGGTGGCAGGCGATGAAGTCGTAGCTGGATTGATGGTTTGTACCACGCCTCCGGCTTTTACTTCTATCAACTGACCCGCTGGCAAGTTGGCGGCTGTCCAAGAAATTTGGACTGTCACTGGCGTTGCCGTAGTAGAGCAATTACAATTATTAAGTGAAATATTTGCTATCGCCAAGCTACAAGTACCGCCGTTGCCTTGAGTTACAGTAACTATTTGAGTTCCTTCATCATCTTCACTCTGCACATTGTTATTCGGAGATGAGTCAATATCTCTCACCGCTACTCCTGCGTCATCTTTGGCTCCAGTAATCTCTGCTACGTTCATAATCGAAGTACCTGTGAAATTACTATTTACAGTCATTGTGATTTCTAATGTCACAGATTGTCCTGCTGCCAAACTCGAAATGGTACGGATAGCTTTTCCGTTGCTCAACGTCCAGTTTGCATCGTTCAAAGTCATTCCCGTAGGGATATTATCCGTTACTTGGATTTCAGTTGCACCAATGTTTCCTTGGTTCGTAACAGTAATATTGAACTTCACGCTGCTGCCTGCTGTCACTACCGAAGACTGACCCAAAGCCAATGATTTGGTCAATGCCAAGTCAAATACGCCTGTCGGTTGCGTTACGCCGATTGTTTGAGTTCCTCTATCGTCTTCATTCGGTACGTCGTTGTTCGGATTGCTGTCTGGCGTGCTGTCTATGTCTGTCACTGGGTTGCCGTTGGTATCTTTCGCGCCGCTAATTTCTGCTACGTTGGTCAAGCTCGTGCCTGCAAAGTTCGCATCTATTTTCATCGTGACCGTTACCGTTGTGCTTG
>JAYUHK010000051.1:0-35243 GCA_043767025.1 Saprospiraceae bacterium
ATCTTTGCTTATGGACTACAATCCATAGCACAAGCTCTCATTAATTCCTTTCAAAATATTATCCAAAATTTGATAGCCGCTTTTTTGTCATGTACTTAGACATTTTTTAGAAAATTTCCAACAGTATTTTAATTGAGTTTAGTGCCTTTTTAGACGTGCCTTGTAGAAATTCAAGTTTTTGCAAAAATATCATCTGGCAAAGCGAAAACTGTTTGAAGTCTGGCGCAGCCGACGAGTATTTTTCGCGCGCCGATGAGATTTTTAAGCAAAAACTTTAGAATTTCTACAGAGCACTTGATTTTTTTGGTTACTTTTTTCATCAAGGAAAAAAGTGACAAAAGACAAGAAAATTACCACAAAATCAAGCTCAAATGAGTAAATTTAAAATCAATGCGTAACATCTTTTAAAATAAAAATGCCAGCACCCAATTTAAAAATAAAAGTCTGCGGACTAAACGACCAACAAAATATTGAGCAACTCCAATCGCTCCCAATAAACTATATGGGATTTATTTTTTATAAAAATTCGCCGAGATTTTTTGATAAAAATATCAGTTTGGCGCAGCTCACAAACAACTTCTTGGGCATCGAAAAAGTAGGCGTATTTGTGAACGAAACAAGCGACGCTGTTCTGGAGTTGGTAACCTTTCATCAGTTAGATGCAGTGCAGTTGCACGGCGACGAAAGCTCGGATTTTTGCGCAGGCTTGTGTGATAAAGTCACTGTCATCAAGGCTTTTCAGATGGACGACGGATTTGATTTTAGTGCATTGCGAAGTTATTTGCCTTACGTGGGTTATTTTTTATTTGACACTGCGACCAAAAATTATGGCGGAAGCGGCGAACAATTTAATTGGCAAAAACTACACGAATATCATTTTGAAAAACCATTTTTTTTGAGCGGCGGCATCGACGACGATTCACAAGAAAAAATCAAACAATTCAAGCACCCGCAATTATTTGGGATTGATTTGAACTCCAAATTTGAAACTCAATACGGAATTAAAAATTATAATAAATTAAAAAACTTCATAAAAAAATTGAACAATGACAGCAACGAGCAATAAATATGCAGTAAGTGAAAGCGGCTACTACGGCGACTTTGGTGGCGCGTACATTCCCGAAATATTATTCAACAATGTGGAGGAATTAAAAAATTGTTATTTGAGCATCATGAGAAGCGAATCGTTCAAAATAGAATTTGACGATTTGTTGAAAAATTATGTCGGCAGACCAACTCCGTTGTACTTTGCCAAAAACCTTTCGCAGCAATTCAAAGCAAATATTTACCTGAAGCGAGAGGACTTAACCCACACTGGAGCGCACAAAATTAACAACGCGATTGGGCAAATTTTGTTAGCCAACCGTTTGGGCAAAAAGCGGATTATTGCCGAAACTGGAGCCGGACAGCACGGCGTTGCGACCGCTACCGTTTGCGCCTTGATGGGTTTGGAATGTATCGTCTATATGGGGCAAGCCGACATCGAAAGGCAAGCTCCCAACGTGACCCGTATGAAAATGTTGGGCGCAAAAGTAGTGGCAGTCACTTCGGGCAGCAAAACGCTGAAAGACGCAACCAACGAAGCCATCAGAGATTGGATAAACAATGCCGACGACACTTATTATATCATTGGTTCTGTGGTCGGTCCGCACCCTTATCCCGACATGGTCGCCCGCTTTCAGTCGGTCATCAGCAAGGAAATCAAAGAGCAATTAAAAAGCTGTACGGGCAAAGAAAATCCCGATTATGTGATTGCTTGTGTCGGTGGTGGCAGCAATGCGGCGGGCGCATTCTACCATTTTTTAGACGAAACCGATGTAAAATTAATCGGCGTAGAGGCAGCAGGCAAAGGAATAAAGTCTGGACACACCGCAGCGACTTTGTCCGTCGGAACGCCGGGAGTTATTCACGGGAGCAAAACGTATCTGATGCAAACTGCGGACGGACAAATTACCGAGCCGTATAGTCTTTCCGCAGGGCTTGATTATCCCGGAGTAGGACCCGTCCACGCGTATTTGTTTGACACCAAACGTGCGACGTATCTGAACGTCACGGACGACGAAGCAATGGAAGCGGTCGTAAATTTGACTCAAACGGAGGGCATTATTCCAGCCCTCGAAACCGCCCACGCGTTGGCGGCATTGGCTCAAATACCTTTCAAGCCCACCGATGTCGTGGTGTTGAACTTGTCTGGCAGAGGCGACAAAGATTTGGCAACTTATATAAATTACCTAAACAATCAAGACGATGCAAAATAGAATTGATGAGTTATTTACTCGAAAAAAAGAAAAAATACTATCTATTTTTTTGACGGCTGGCTATCCAAAGCACGACGATACTTTGTCTATCGTCAAGCAGTTGGACGCGTCGGGAGTGGATATGATTGAGATTGGGATTCCATATTCCGACCCGTTAGCCGACGGTCCGATTATTCAGCAAAGCAGCCAGATTGCTTTAGAAAATGGGGTTACGCTTCCTGCTATTTTTGATGATTTAGAAGCTCTCCGAGCGACGACCGAAATGCCTGTTTTGTTGATGGGCTATTTGAATACCGTGATGCAATTCGGTATCGAAAGATTTTATGAGCAATGTCATCAGGTCGGTATTGACGGATTGATATTGCCCGATTTGCCGTTAGAGGAATACAATGCGGTACACAAACCTCTTGCCGAAAAATACAACATTCATGTTGTGTTTTTAATCAGTCCCGACACTTCGCTCCAAAGAATAAAAACGATAGATGAACACAGCAAAGGATTTATTTACTTGGTTTCCTCCAACTCTACGACGGGTTCGGGCAAAAAAATACAAACTTCACTCAGCGATAAAGTGGTGGCAATCAACGAATTGGATTTAAAAAATCCTCTAATCATGGGTTTTGGCATCAAAGGCAAACCCGAGTTTGATGCTGCTTGTGAGTTAGTGAACGGCGCGATAATCGGCTCCTCTTTTATTCAGTTGTTGGAAAATACGACAGACCAGACGAAAGATATTTCTCAATTTATTTCAAGCATCAAAAACGACTAAACTATTCGATATGATTATTCAATTACAAAAAAATATTAGTTCAGAAAAT
Source organism: Saprospiraceae bacterium (assembly GCA_043767025.1). GTDB lineage: Bacteria > Bacteroidota > Bacteroidia > Chitinophagales > Saprospiraceae > JAYUHK01. The sequence goes on from JAYUHK010000051.1 coordinate 3,077, forward strand.
AGTCAAACTATTTATCACGAATTAGAAAAACAAAAATATGCGGTGACAGCCGTAAATACCCAATTTGAAAATTACTTAATCTGCATCGGAAAAGCGGACATCGACATACGAAGCATCGGGCATTTGAAGGGAATTAAGGATATTCACGGGGTGTCGGACAGCTATAAATTGGTGAGTAGAAAATGGAAAACGGACTACACAAAGATAGATTTAGGCGATAATATCGTTATCGGCGACGGTATTCCTACTCTAATGGCTGGACCTTGCTCCATCGAAAGTGAGTCGCAAGTGGCTTCTATCGTCCAGCATTTAGAGAAAAATAATTTACACATCATGCGCGGCGGCGTTTTCAAACCGCGCAGCTCGCCGTATGCGTTCAGGGGTTTGGGAATAGATGGACTCAAAATGATGTACAGCCAGTGTAAGCCCAAAAAGATTAAAATCATCACAGAAGTAATGCAAGTTTCACAAATTGCAGAAATGTTTGATTACGTAGATGTGTTTCAGGTGGGCGCACGCAATTCGCAGAATTATAACTTGTTAGATGCGTTGGGAGAAGTCGATAAACCGGTTTTGATTAAGCGCGGCATAAGCGGGACAGTCGAAGAACTGCTGCACTCGGCGGAATATATTTTTAGCAAAGGCAATGAAAGATTGATGTTGTGCGAAAGAGGCATCAGGACTTTTGAAACGATTTATCGAAATACGTTTGACATTAACGCCATTCAAATCTTGAAAGATAGGTCACATTTGCCCGTCATAGCTGACCCGTCGCACGGCATCGGACTTCGAGAGTATGTACCAAAATTAGCAATAGCATCTTTGTTCGCAGGCGCAGACGGCGTTATTTATGAAGTCCACGAAAAGCCAGAAGAAGCAGTATCAGATGGACAGCAAACGCTCAATTTTATGGAGTCAGAGGAAATGATAAATAAAATAAATACCATCAAACATTTGGTGTAAAATAGTTTTTAGTTTTTAGTTTTTAGTTTTTTTTGCGCAAGTAATTGATAGTCAATTAATTGCAATATAAGTTCTTAAGCTCTTGTACTTAAATAGATGACATTCATTATTCGACATAATTCGTTGATTTTCAATAGCTTATGATGAATCAGAATTAAAAACTAAAAACTTATAACTAAGTAATTTTATATTTTTATAACTAAAAAAAACAGTTTTACGGTTTTACTTTTTTCAGTACGTCTTGCCACATCAGGCTCGTCCAGCGCGCATAACTCGCCGCCGAAGGGTGCAATCCGTCGCTCGCCACCAGCGCAGGATTGATTAGTCCTTCCCTTGTAATCGGCGTAATATCAAAATATGTGACATCGTATTCGCGCGCCATTTCAAAATTAATAGCATTGAAAATGTTGATTTGCGCTGTTATTTCTTGCACATTTCTGCCGCAGCCCTGCCCAAACGGCGTATATGCCCAGTCGGGAATCGAAAGCACAAAAACACGATTTTTGTTGCCACGCGCCAAATCAATCGCTCGGAGCAACAAAAAACGAAATTCGTTGCGGTAGTTTTCGGGCGAATAATAACGGTATTGATTATTGACTCCGATGAGCAAACTGACCAAATTATAGTTGCTATCCAACTTTTCAGCGTCCATTGCCGCAGAAAGTTCGTCGGTTGTCCAGCCAGTTTTCGCAATTATTTTGGGCGAAGCAATCGAAATTCCCTGCCCCCGAAGTTCGGCGGCAAGTAACGTCGGATAGTTTGCGCTGCTCGCCACACTTTCTCCGATGGTGTAAGAGTCGCCGAGTGCGAGATAGCGAATGGTGTCATTTTTGGTCATATCGGTAGGCATCGTTTCGCTTTTGGTGCAACTCCAAGAGATTATCAGGGTAAAAAAACACAAAAATTTAAAAAACATAGGCGCATTTATTATCCACAAAAGTAGATATTTTCAATGATTTGTAGTACATTTCAAATAATATTTTTACCTTTGCTTGCTCAATATTAAATATTGTTTTTTGAAAGAAATAAATTTTTTATTGCGAATTTGACAAAATTTATAACTTTTATTACATGGATATTTTTACTAACATTTGGAGAGGCGCGCTGGGACTTTTTGTATTGCTATTAATTTGCTACGCATTTAGCAACAATCGCAAAGCAATCAACTGGAAATTAGTCGGTACTGGCGTTCTGCTACAATTAGTTTTTGCGTTGGGGGTTCTGAAAGTCGGCTTCATACACGATATTTTTGATTTTTTGTCCCAACGTTTTGTAGGTCTTATTAATCTCTCGCATCAAGGCACAGATTTTTTGTTCGGTAATTTGGCTAAACCGAATGAAAATTGGGGCTACGTCTTTGCAATTCAAGTTTTACCAAATATTATATTTTTTGCTGCGCTTTCGAGCCTACTTTATTATCTCGGAGTCCTCCAAAAAATCGCATGGGTTTTCGCTTGGGTATTGAGCAAAACAATGAAATTATCTGGTTCGGAGAGTTTATCAACCGCAGCCAACATCTTTTTGGGGCAGACGGAAGCTCCGCTCATGGTAAAACCCTATCTCGCCGGTATGACTCGCTCCGAGATTTTGTGCGTCATGATTGGTGGCATGGCGAATACGGCGGGCAGTGTTTTGGCTGCTTATGTAGGCTTTTTGGGAGGCAGCGACCCCGTGCAACGCAATTTTTTTGCACTTCACATGCTGTCGCAATCCATTATGTCCGCTCCTGCGGCAATCGTAGTTTCCAAAATATTATTTCCCCAAACCGAAGAAGTAAGTACTAATTTAGAGGTTTCTCAAGAAAATATAGGTGACAATGCTTTGGACGCTATCTCAAACGGAACTACCGATGGCTTGAAACTTGCAGTCAATGTTGGGGCAATGTTGGTCGTTTTTACTGCGCTAATGGCTGTCCTCAATCATATTTTTTTTATGTTCGGAAATGTGACATCGCTCAACGAACACATTGTGGTTTGGTCAGGCGGCAGATACAACGGTTTGTCGCTCCAATGTATCTTCGGGAGTGTGTTCGCTCCTTTGGCTTGGATTATCGGAACTCCCGCCGAAGATATGTATTCGATTGGTCAATTATTGGGAGAAAAAACGATTATCAACGAATTTGTAGCCTATATTTCTTTGGGTAAAATGAACGATGCGCACCAGATTTTGAACCCTAAATCCATGCTAATAGCCACTTACGCCTTGTGTGGGTTCGCCAACTTCGCCTCTATCGGTATTCAAATCGGAGGCATTGGCGCATTAGCACCTTCGCAAAGGAAAAATCTTACCGAACTTGGTATGAAAGCACTTTTGGGCGGCTCTATCGCCTGCTTTATGACCGCAGCAATCGCAGGAATGTTGAATGGATAAAAATTAAAAAACCTTAAATACGTGACATTTTGGAAATACCCGAAAAAAAACGGTTCAAAAATTTAGACGGACTTCGGTTCATCGCCGCTTTTTTTGTCATTATTGGACACTGCCAGCACGTTTTAATAGAAAAAGGACGAGCCGCTTTCGGAAATACATACTCTGTTTACTCGCCATTTGCGGACAAATTAGCCAATTTTGGCGTAGATTTTTTCTACGTTTTGAGTGGTTTTCTAATCAGCTATTTATTGATTGTAGAAATCGAACAAAACAAGTCTATCGATATCCGCCGCTTTTACATCAGGCGCGCGCTGCGGATTTGGCCTCTTTATTTTGCCTTCGGATTGATAGGTTTAATCTTTGGAAAATTCTTCACAAACTGGCTCGATTACTACGCCGAAATTCCGTACACCATCAAAGATTTTGGCAGTAATCTGTTCTTTCTCACTACTTTTAGCATCAATATCCAAACACTTATTGGCTACCAAACTCCAGTCTCTTCCTTAATGGTAGGGCATTTTTGGTCACTCGGCATCGAAGAACAATTTTACTTAATTTGGGCACCCGCCATGTATTTATTCAGAAAAAATATATGGATAATTATAATTATTTTTATCACAATCGGACTAATTTGTAATCAAATCCCGCCCGAATCTGTCAATCAATATTTTCACTACTTTTTTACGCCCAACCGATTTTATCACTTCGGAATCGGCGCAGCTTTGGCTTACGGAATACGGCTTTTCCAAAACGATGCCACCAAAATAATTATTCAAAAATATAAAGATTATTTTACGATAAATTTTGAAAAAGTGACATACTTAATTTCTACTAATTATTTTAAGTTTTCATTTTCGATAGCTTTGCAATTAATTTTTTTAGTTCCAACCTGTCGGTATTTATTCGGCGATTTCCATTATACTACCTTTGAACGCACTGCGCACGGCTATATTTCGGTAGGCATTATATGTGTGGCTATCACCAAGTTTTCTATATTTGAATGTTTGTTTTTAGAATCAAAATCCATTAAATATTTGGGGAAAATATCTTTTGGAGTCTATATATTTCATCTTATCACGATTTATATTTGCTTCAAGTTATTGAATAGTTGCGGTTTTTATCCATTTACGACCCTTTTTTATTGGTTGCTTCCACTTTGTTCTACTGTATTGACTGTCTTGTTGTCCGCTATTTCTTATCAGTTTTTTGAATTGTATTTTTTGAGAAAAAAAGAAAAAATGTGACTTTAAAAGTCACTTGTCAATTTTACAAAAAAAATCTACCTTTGCATTATGGATACTGGGCGAATCATATTAGAGAAAAAACAGTTCGAACTCACCACGAGTCGGCTCTGCCATCAGCTTGCAGAGCGGCACGACGACTTTTCGAATACCTGCATCGTCGGAATACAGCCACGAGGAGCTATTTTTTCGGACTACTTGGTGTCACAAATTCGAGATAAAATGAAAATAAACAATTTAGATTATGGTAAAATAGACATTACTTTCCACCGCGACGATTATCGGCTCAACCCTTCGCCAAAAGCTAGTAAAACTGAAATGGACTTCAAAACAGTCGAAAATAAAAAGGTAGTTTTGATAGACGATGTCCTATACACGGGTCGGACTGTGCAGGCGGCTTTGAACGCTTTGCAAGATTTTGGACGACCCAAAAGTGTAGAATTAATGGTTTTGGTGGATAGAAGGTTCAACCGACATTTGCCCATACAGCCTAATTATACTGGTATCGCGGTCGATGCGCTCGATGAAGCTTACGTAAAAGTAGCTTGGAACGAGAATCCAGAAAACATCTGTTGCATTTATTTATTTCCCGAAAAATAATACTTTTTTAATATGTCTTCTCCGCGCTTCAGCACACAACATTTATTAGGAATCAAAAATTTATTGCCCCAAGATTTGGAGTTGATTTTTGAAACCGCCGAAAATTTTAAGGAAGTCATCAACCGCCCTATTAAGAAAGTTCCCTCTTTGAGAGATGTCACAGTTGCCAATTTATTTTTTGAAAATTCTACGCGGACTCGCATCTCCTTCGAACTCGCCGAAAAACGCCTCTCCGCCGACACCCTCAACTTTTCAGCCTCCGCCTCGTCGGTCACAAAAGGCGAAACACTACTCGATACGGTCAATAATATTCTGGCAATGAAAGTAGATATGGTCGTAATGCGTCACCCCGCTCCCGGCGCAGCTATTTATTTGTCAAAAAAAATAAAAGCAAACATCATCAACGCCGGCGACGGAACTCACGAACACCCTACGCAAGCACTTCTCGATGCTTTCTCTATGCGCGAAAAAATAGGCGATTTGGCAGGCAAAAAAATCCTTATTGTAGGAGATATTTTACATTCAAGGGTCGCATTGAGTAATATTTTTTGCCTCCAAAAATTAGGTGCGCAAGTGAAAGTCTGCGGACCGCCGACCCTAATTCCCAAATATATCCAAGAACTCGGCGTGACGGTGGAGAGCAATATCCAAAAAGCACTGCAATGGTGCGACGTAGCAAATGTATTGAGAATCCAATTAGAGCGGCAAGATACTCGCTTTTTTCCGTCTCTTCGAGAGTATTCACAGTACTTTGGAATCAATAAAAAAATGCTCGACCAACTCGATCGCCCCATCGTAGTCATGCACCCTGGACCCATTAATCGAGGAGTAGAAATCACTTCCGACGCAGCCGACTCGTCACATTCTATCATTTTGGAACAAGTAGAAAACGGAGTCGCAATCCGCATGGCAGTACTTTTTTTATTAGCTACAAACAAAAATTAATTTTATATATTTTATTCTGTCAGTACAAGATTATTAAGATTTAAAGATAAACAAGATTTTTTTGATATTTTATTTGTCAGTACAAGATTTTTAAGATTTAAAGATAAACAAGATTTTTTTTGCTGACCATTCTTAATCTTGTTCATCACAAAATCCTGTAATCCTGTTCTGGATTGAGGTATTCTGTCAGTACAAGATTTTTAAGATTTAAAGATAGACAAGATTTTTTTTGCTGACCATTTTTAATCTTGTTCATCATAAAATCCTGCAATCCTGTTCTGACCATTTTTAATCTTGTTCATCATAAAATCCCGTAATCCTGTTCTGACCATTTTTAATCTTGTTCATCACAAAATCCTGCAATCCTGTTCTGGATTGAGGCATCTACTTCTGATACTTTTTATTATAAACCCGATTAAATTCAAGGCTCAAACCGCCAAAATTAATCAACAATCCGTCGGCGATGTTATAAGCCTCGCAGTAGTTGATAGCTTGGGCTTTATGAACAGGTTGCAATTTTTCTACAGCTTTCAGTTCTACCATCACTGCATCTTCAACAAAAAAATCCACCCTTCTTGTACCGATGTCGACACCCTCATAAAAAATCGTCATCTCCATTTCTCGTTGAAAACTCAAATTCTGCTTCTGCAATTCAATAGCAAAAGCTCTCTGGTAGATCACCTCTTGAAAACCGTTACCAAGAATATTATGTACTTTCATAGCACAACCGATAATTTTGTGAGTTAATTTGTCTATTTCTATTGTTTCCATCGGTATAAGTATTTTTTTTATTTCTTAATTTTTATTTGTAACAACTTAAAAATCGTATTCGTATATGTCTTACCTAATAAAATTTTGTAAATTTTTATTTATTTCACTAATTTATAGACGGTTATGATTCTACCCGTACGTCGCAATCAATATTTTCTCCTGCATATTTGCAAAATATGGCTTGCGATTACAAAACATTGTAACTAATTGACAATCAATTAATTATGTAGATAAAAATTAACCACTAAAAAACTAAAAACCATTTATTGCCATAAGTATAGAGCGTATTTTTTATTCATCTTTTATCTGATTGCTCAATAATTTTATCAATCACGCAACCTATTACTTCCCGCGCCACGCTTTCAATGAAGCAAATATGAACCACAAATATACTTTTATTTCACAGTAATTATATTCTTAAAATTAATACAACAGCCATTTAAAAATTTATTTTTAGTGAAAATTTATGCTAATAAAAGTATCACTAATTCAGTAAAATACGAATATTTACTCAATTAAAAGATTTTGAAAAAAATCTAATAAACTACAATTTCTAAAAATAAATGAAAATTTACCAGTCCCAAAACCATTTTTATATTTTATTGTTTGTAAAAATAAAAAGAACAACAATGGAAAGTTTAGTAAACAAAAACATATTGGTCGTCGGCGCAACCGGCGGGATAGGCTCGGAGGTAGCCAAAATGCTCAAAAACTCAAAAGCAAATGTCTTCATTTCTGGAAGGAACGCAGCAAAACTCAACCAGTTGGCTGCCGAAATAGGAATCCCCGTCCAGCAAGTGCTATCGCTTGATATTACAGAACCCAGCTCTGTCGAGAAAGCCGCCGAAAAGTTGTTTTCGCAGGTCGAGGTCTTGGATATTCTCATCAATGCAGCAGGAATTGGTATCATAAAACCTTTAGAGTCATTGACTTACGAGGATTTCAGCCACACCCTTGACGTAAATCTGAAAGGCACATTTCACTTACTCAAATCATTTTTGCCAAAGATGAAAGAGGTAAAAAAAGGACTGATTATCAATATGCCGGGCGTATTGGGCAAAACTCCGATGGCAGGCGCAGCAGCTTATTCGGCATCAAAATATGGACTGAATGGAATGTTAAAGTCGGTTCGAGAAGAACTCAAACGGACGGACATTCGCATCACGAATATTTATTTGGGCGGAGTGGACACGCCTTTTTGGGAAAATATTGACCTCAAAGTACAAAAAGATAAATTTATTTTGGCACAAGAAGCCGCCAAAGCTGTCTGGTTTTTGTGCCAACAGCCGACTTCTGGCGTGGTTTCTGAAATGGTTATCCAACCCTTCAATCACCAAGCCATCTAAAATAGCAATATGAGTTTTGGAAATTTGTAAAAAATTGTAACTTTGCGAACTGTTGAAATTCCTTACAGTTTAAATTTTGAGATTTCCAAATGAAACAAAACCTCGCTTTTTTATTTTTTTTGTGTTTTTTTTGTACTAAAATACAGTCACAAAGTGTCAAAAGTCCTGAACAATTTTTGCCACACAAAATTGGCGAACAGTTCTCGGCACACTACCAAGTTGTGAGCTATTTCGATTATGTGGCGGCGAACAGTCCCAACGTAAAATTAATCCGTTATGGCGCGACCAACGAGGAAAGACCGTTGCTTTTAGCTTTTATTTCGACCAAAGAAAATTTGGACAATCTTGAAAAAATAAGAACCAATCATCTAAAAAAAGCTAAATTAATTGATGGAGCACCCGAAAATCAACAAAATCCAATAGCCATCGTCTGGTTGAGCCATACAGTACACGGCAACGAACCTTCGGGAACTGAAAGTTCTATGCTCACATTATACAAACTTTGTACCGACGAAGCGAGCAAAAAATGGCTCAAAAATACCATAGTTATCATCGACCCTACCCTCAATCCTGACGGTTACGACCGCTACACAAGCTGGTTTAGGGGAGTCAGCCACAATATTCCAAACGGAGCACTCGAATCGCGCGAACACATCGAACCGTGGCCCGGCGGTCGTGTCAATCACTATTATTTTGACCTCAATCGCGACTGGGCGTGGCAAACTCAAACCGAAACACAAGCCAGAATAAAACAGTATCAACAGTGGATGCCGCACGTCCACGCCGACCTGCACGAGCAATATTACAACAATCCATACTACTTCGCGCCTGCCGCCCAACCCTTTCATAAATCCATAACTCCTTGGCAGTCAGCGTTTCAGACAGAAATTGGAAATAATCACGCTAAATATTTTGACGAAAAAGGCTGGCTTTATTTTACCAAAGAAGTCTTTGATTTGTTCTACCCGAGCTACGGCGACACCTATCCAATGTTCAACGGAAGCATCGGAATGACCTACGAACAAGCTGGACACAATAGAGGCGGGCGAGCCACTAACCTCGAAAACGGCGATGTTTTGACGCTCGAAAATCGTGCTTTGCACCACCACACCACAGCAATTTCAACGGTTGAGATTTCGTCACAAAATGCAGACAAATTAGATAAAAATTTTAGTGAATATTTTGAAAACGCTGTCACAAATCCACAAGGAATATACAAAACTTTCATCATCAAGGGTACAAATATCCCTGCAAAAATTAAAGATTTTTGCGCTATTTTAGATAAAAACAATATCCGATACGGCGCAGTAAAAGGCGGCACCGCCAACGGACTCAACTACACAACTGGCAAAACAGAATCTTATACGCTCTCGAATGAAGATTTAATTATCAGTACTTCGCAGCCGATGTCGGTGCTTACTAGCGTGCTTTTTGAACCAGAAAGTGTACTTTCAGACTCCTTGACGTATGACATTACAGCTTGGTCGCTGCTCTACGCATTTGGTTTAGATGCTATTGCGACCAAAGAAAAAATTGTTCCAAACGCAGTTTTTAAAGCTAAAATTTTAGATACTTCTGCGTATTCAGACAAATCAGGTTCACCGTATTATGCTTACATCGCAACTTGGGATTCGCCGAACAACGCCGAATTTTTGGCAGAACTGCACCAAAAAAATATCAGAGTTCGCTGTGCGGACGAAGCATTTGAAATACAAAATAAAAAATTTGCGGCGGGTACTTTGCTTATTTTGAGAGCCGACAATCGCAGTATAGAGTCCGCTTTGGACAAAATGCTGAAAGATGCCGCAGATAAATTTGGGCAACCAATTTTTCGTACCAATACAGGAATGGTCACAAAAGGACATGATTTTGGGTCAGATAAGTTGAGATTGCTCCGCAAGCCTAATGTAGCAATGTTTTGGAATGACAATGTTTCAGAAACTGCTTTTGGTCACGTTTGGTATCATTTTGAAAAAAAACTCAACTATCCTTTGAGTGTCCTGAATACTTCGCAAATCAATCTTTCGACGCTCAAAAATTACAATTTCCTAATCATGCCCGACGGCAGTTATGGCTTGGATTCAGCTACGTTGGACAAGCTCAAAATCTGGATGTCAGAAGGTGGTACGATTTTGGCAATGGACAACGCTTTGACGGCTTTTGAAGATAAAAGTGGGTTCGCGCTCGCAAAATACAGCTCGAAAAAGGACAAAGAAGAAGCCGACGCTGCGAGGGACAAACTGGCTGAAATAAATAAATTGCAAGCCTACGACCGCTCGGAACGTGCCGCAATTACTGACTTTAATCCCGGAATAATCCTAAAACTACGCTTGGACAAAACACACCCTTTGGCTTACGGGTTGGGAGAAAATTATTTTTCACTCAAAACAAATACCTTGTCTTATCCGTATCTTAAAGATGCAATCAATGTGGGCACGACCGACGAAAATTTGACTACCTACGGTTTTGTAGGCGCGAGAATGAAGGAAAAATTAAAGAAAAATTCGACCATCGCAGTCCAAAATATAGGCTCTGGTAAAATTATTTTTCTTGCCGATAGTCCGCTTTTCAGAGGCTTTTGGTATCAAGGAAAACTCTTGTTTGCCAATGCACTTTTTTTGACTAAATAGTTTTATACTATGTCACAAAGTTATTAAAAAAAATTATGTCCGTACACAAAGAAACAAAACGAATCACGACCCACACAATTCAGGCGATGAAGAATGAGGGCGAAAAAATTTCGATGCTTACTGCCTACGACTTTTCGATGGCACGAGTATTGGACGACGCTGGAATTGATATTATTTTGGTCGGCGACTCTGCCTCCAACGTGATGGCTGGCTACGAAACAACCCTGCCGATTACGTTGGAACACATGATTTATCACGCCCAATCCGTCGTCAGAGCTGTCAAAAGAGCTTTGGTCATCGTTGATTTGCCCTTCGGAAGTTATCAAGGCAACTCTCGGGTCGCACTCGAATCTGCTGTCAGAATTATGAAAGAATCAGGCGGACACGCCGTAAAAATGGAAGGTGGCTCCGAAATTTCGGAGTCCGTGACCCGCATTTTGTCCGCCGGAATCCCCGTCATGGGGCATCTTGGACTCACACCGCAATCCATCTACAAGTTCGGCACTTACACCGTGCGCGCCAAAGAAGAAGCCGAAGCCGAAAAATTAAAAACCGACTCGCTGCTGCTCCAAAACTTGGGCTGCTTCGCCTTGGTATTAGAGAAAATTCCAGCCAAATTGACAGCCGAAGTTTCAAAAAATCTCCATATCCCAACCATCGGAATCGGCGCAGGCGGCAGCGCAGACGGGCAAGTATTGGTGACACACGACATGATTGGACTGACCAAAGAATTTCAACCCCGATTTTTGAGGCGGTATTTGGAGCTATTTGACGAAATAAAACAAGCTACAGAAAAATATATTTCTGATGTAAAAAGTGGAAATTTTCCCAACGAAAAAGAGCAATATTAAGAATATGACGACAGAAAATTTGGATATACGACCAAAATGGTTTAAAAATAAACGAAATCTAATAATTATTGCATTTGTGACAGTGTTCGCCGCAGTGCTTGGAGCAAAATACGGGCGAGATGTTTTTGCGTCCAACGTCCCAAAAGACTTGAAAGAGGAATACGTTTATATCCCAACAGGTGCGACTTACGAGCAAGTTTTGGAAATAATTAAAACAAAAAAAATCGTCCACAACCTCGATTCTTTCGATTGGTTGGCGCAGCAACTACACTATAAGCAGCCTGTCATGCGTGCCGGACGCTACAAAATCAAAAAAGGCTGGAGCAACTACGACCTCGTCAATCACCTCAAAAAAGGGGAGCAAGCAAGCGTAAAAGTTGTTTTGAATTACGAAAGGCAGACCGAAAATATAGCTGCCAAAGCTGGAAAAGCGTTGGAGTGTGATTCACTCGAAATTGTCACACTTTTTAAAGATTCTGCATTTTTAGCAGCTATTGGTTATAACGCTGACGAGTTGATGAGCGTGTTTGTACCAAACACTTATGATTTTTTGTGGAATACCGATGCGAAAAAATTTATAGAAAGAATGGTCAAAGAACACGACGCTTTTTGGCAAAAAAATGACCGAAAAGCGAAAGCAGAAGCTCTCAATTTGACTCCCAACCAAGCGTATGCGTTGGCTTCTATCGTCGAAAAAGAATCACAAAATCAGGAAGAAAGACCCAGAATTGCAGCTGTTTACCTCAATCGGCTTAAAATAGGAATGAAACTACAAGCTGACCCAACTTGTGTTTTTGCAAGCAAGGATTTTGAAACTCGTCGGGTCGTAAAATATCATTTGGAGTTCAACTCTCCCTACAACACTTACCTCCACGAAGGGCTGCCGCCGGGTCCGATTAGCATTGCGTCAGCGAGCAGCATTGATGCAGTTTTGAACCCCGAAGAACATCATTACCTCTATTTTTGCGCTCGCGCAGACAATTCTGGTACTCATGCATTCGCAGAAACCCTGTCAGGACACAACGTAAATGTAAATAAATATATAAATTTTTTAAATTCTAAAGGAATTACGCATTAAATAGAATTATATTCTTCAAAAATTTGGTGGGACAATATTTTTAAAATGTCCGTTCATTTTTACCCGATTCTTTAAGTTTTCTACCTCGCGCATAGTAGGGATTAGTTTGTTGAGTTGTGACAACACAAAATGCTGTCGGTTTTCTTCGCCGATTATTTTCAACAATTCATATTCTTCTTCCAACGAAAGCCCAATGTAATGCCCTGCTGAAAAAGTTGAAAACGCAGCCAACTCGAAATTAGGGGTTTTTTGCACTCCCATCATCGAAAAAAGCTCCATCAACTTTTCAAAAATTTCTTCTTTGAGATTAAAATTTCCTACGATATCTTCCTCCTCCAACCGCTCTACATCTGCGCCCGCATAAAGTTTTCCGGGCGTTTCGTTGTAAAAATCTTGCAACACAAACCGCCCCAAAGCTTGGGTTTTGATGTCCATTTCGCCATTGGGGTAGCGTTTTTCTATACTTAATAATTTTATTTCAGTACCTATTTCAGTTATTTTATTTTTTAAAAAACAAGGAATACCAAAAGTAGTTCTGTTTGCGTGACACTCTCTCACCAACTGGCGGTAGCGCGGCTCAAATATGTGCAAGTTTAGAAGTTCGCCCGGAAAGACGACCATTTGAAGCGGAAAAAGAGGCAAAAAATCAGTCATAGTAAAAAAAAATAAAAAAATATTCGCATAAATAATATCGAACAAAAAAAAATTCATAATTTGAAGTCAAATAACCAAATTAATGAAAATCAATACTCTCAAAACATCAATTAGTGGCTTTTTGTTGCCCTTTGCACTTGCTTTGCTCACATTTTCCATTTTTCTAATCGGCTGTCGCTCCGACAAGCGCGCAAAAAAAATGTCCGACGAAATCAGCAACTATGTGTATGCGTACACGTCAGGCTCTATTTCAAAAAAAGCAAATATAAAGGTGAGCTTTACGAGCCAAATAGTATCGCACGACAAAATTGGCACCGAAGTCGAAAGTGGCATTATCAGCTTCAGCCCATCGATTCGTGGAAAAGCAGTCTGGGCAGACGACCGAACCATCACCGTAGAATCCGACAAATTGTTGCCTTCCAAAACCAATTATATCGGAAAAGTACGGCTCGACAAACTTTTCCAGAACGTCCCCAAAGAAATCAAAACCTTTGAGTTTGACTTTCGCACGCGTGAGCTTTTTATGGAAGTCGTGACCGACGGTTTGAAGACAGACGACAACAGCGATTTGAGTAAGCAAACCTACGCTGGAAAAGTTTTTACTTCGGATATCGCTGATAATCAAGCACTTGAAAAATGCTTGTTTGCCGCAGGCGGAAATAAAAATTATCCGATTCGATGGATTCACAGCAATGACCAACTAAAACATGAGTTTTTTATTGATAATATTATTCGACAAGACAATGATTTTTCGATAAAAATTTCATGGAACGGCGACCTATTGGATATTGAATCCAAAGGCGAAACGCTGGCTTTGATACCCTCTATCAAGGATTTTACGGTCGTAGAGTTCAAAGTAATTCAACAAAAAGAGCAAAGTATTCAAGTTATTTTTTCAGACCCTTTGCTCCAAAATCAGGATTTGACGGGCAAAATACAAATCGAAGGCTACGGTGGTTTGCTCAATTATTTGATAGACGGCAACTCGCTGCGCGTCTTTCCGTCGGGTAGATTATCGGGTAAATTGAGTGTCACGATTGCGGGAGGAATAAAAAATATTAATAATAAACTGCTGAACGAAGTCCAAAAATCTTGGACATTGAGCTTTGAAGACCAAAAGCCAGCTCTACGTTTGGCGGGACGTGGGGTGATAATTCCAAATTCGGACGGGCTCATTTTCCCTTTTGACGCAGTGAGTTTGAACGCTGTAGATGTCGAGATTTTTAAAATTTATGGCAACAATTTACCCCAATTTCTTCAGACTAATAATTTGGACGGCGACCAAGAACTCGAGCGGGTTGGAAAAGTCATTTTTCAGAAAAAAATTACACTCAAAGACCTCAATTCTAACGCAAAAGCGCACGAATGGACGCGCTATGGACTTGATTTGAGTAAAATAATTAAGACAGACCCCAACACGATTTATCAAGTAAGAGTTGGGTTCAAGCTGAACTATACAGATTATTATTGCAACAAAAATAACAGCAAGGAAGAGCAAAATTTGACCGCTACCGCTGCGCCATTGGACGAAAATGGAGATATTCAGAGTATTCTAAAAACCGACTATGCTTCTGATTTTTATGAAAATTACAAGTGGAATGAGCGAGATAACCCGTGTGCTAAAGAATATTATTCGGGAGAAAGATTCATTCGCAGAAATGTTTTTGCCTCCAATTTAGGACTGATTGTGAAGGGCGGAAAAGACAAATCTTTTTTTGTAGCGGCAGCAGACATCAAAAATGCCGAGCCACAACCGGGAACAAAATTAGAGTTTTATGACTACCAAAATCAATTAATCACATCAACTGTGACGGGTAACGACGGAATTGCAAAGTTAGAATTGCCAAAAATACCCAACTTAATCATCGCCACCAAAGGCGACCAACGCGGTTTTATCAAACTTGCGAATGGAAATTCGTTGCAGTTGAGCCACTTCGACGTTGGCGGTGAAGAAACCCAAAAAGGAATGAAAGGCTTCATATACGGCGAGCGCGGCGTTTGGCGACCGGGCGATTCACTTTTCTTAAATTTCGTGCTGGAGGACAAAACGGGAAAATTACCGCCCGATTATCCGATTTCTTTTGAAGTAAGCGACCCGCGCGGACAAATTCAGTACCGAATTACGACGACTTACAACGTAAATAATGTGTATCCAATTCATTTTGTGACACAAAACGAAGCCTTGACTGGCAACTGGACGGCGAAAGTGAAAGCGGGCGGCGCAGCTTTTACTAAAATATTGAAAATAGAAACCGTAAAACCCAATCGAATTAAACTTAATCTGAACTTTGGTAAGGAAAAACTTTTAGCTGCGGACAATAAACTGAACGTCAATCTGCACGCCGAATGGCTGACAGGTGCGCCAGCAGCCAACCTCACCGCCAAAGTAGAAGCCCAAATAAAACCAGTGCCGACAACTTTCAAAAATTACGAAGGGTACGTTTTTGACGACCCAACTCGCAGTTTCAGCTCCGAGCCGCGAGTTTTATTCGATGGAAGCCTCGACGGGACTGGAAATGCCGTCGTAAAATCCACGCTCAACACCAACAATATGGCGGCTGGTTTTTTGAGGGTAGATTTTAAAGTTAGAGTTTTTGAAAAAGGAGGCGACGCTAACGTGGATAATGTTTCGATGGATTTCAGCCCCTACCCTTCTTATGTAGGGATTCAGCTAAAAAATGCAGTCACAGAAGGCAAATCTGCCGAAGTCGGAAAAGAGGACGAAACCATGCTTTTGTTGGTAGATGAGTTGGGTAATCCGTTGAAAAACAGGACTTTACAACTAAATATTTTTAAAACACAATGGCGTTGGTGGTGGGACGAAAGCGCAGATAGCGGCACAAACTATAACAGCAGCTCCAACCTGCAAGCCGTCCAACAAGCTACCGTCACGACTGATGCAAACGGAAAAGCAACTTGGAAATTTACGCTCAAAGAATGGGGAAGATACTTGGTTCGCGCCTCCGATGCCGAAGGCAAACACAGCACTGCAAAATATTATTATGCAGGCAGCCCCAATGGAAACTCCGACGATTTTTATAACCAAGAGAGCGACGAAATCACACAATCTGGCGGCAACGGACCTACCAAATTGGCTATCAAATCCGACAAAGCAAGTTATAAATCGGGCGAAACGGTAGTTATCCAGTTACCCGAAATTGGAGAAGGAAAAGTTTTGATTTCACTCGAAAACGGAACAAAAGTGTTAGATGCCTACTGGAAAGACGCGAGCAATGGCAAAAATACTTTCAAATTTACGGCAAGAAGTGACATGGCTCCGACCATTTATGTCCACGTTACGCTCCTCCAACCTCATGCGCAGGTCAAAAATGATTTGCCGATTCGACTCTACGGCGTAGTCCCGATAAGCGTGGAAGAACCCAGAACTCGCCTAACTCCGACCCTCGATATGCCCAATGTGCTGAAACCGAATGAAAAAATTACGCTTCAAATTGCCGAAAAGGACAGCCGCGCAATGGCGTACACGATAGACGTGGTAGATGAAGGCTTACTCGATTTGACACGTCACAAAACACCCAATCCTTGGAATTCGTTTTACGCTCGCGAAGCACTCGGAGTAAAAACTTGGGACATTTACGACTACGTCTTGGGGGCTTACGGCGGCGAGTTGGAACGCCTTTTGAGCATCGGCGGCGACGCTTACAATCTGAAAGCAAAATCAGACCGAAAAGCCAACCGTTTCAAACCTGTGGTGCTGCATTTGGGTCCATTTTTTCTTGAAAAAGGAAAAAAAGCGCGTCACGAAATCACCATTCCTAACTATGTTGGCTCTGTCCGCACGATGGTCGTTGCCTCCGATAAAGGCGCGTATGGCGCAGCAGAAAAAACTACCGCAGTCCGAAAAGCCTTGATGATAATGCCCACCCTACCGCGAGTTTTGAGTCCGGGCGAAGAGTTGAATTTGCCGATTAGCGTTTTTGCGATGGAAAATAAAATAAAAGACGCAACTGTAACGGTGCAAGATATGAGCGATTTAGTGACATGGAAAAATACAAACCAAAGCGTAAAATTTGCTCAAATCGGCGACCAAAATGTCAATTTTTTTATGAAAATAAAAGAAACACAAGGCGTGGCTAAATTCAAAATAATTGCAAAAGGCGGCGGAGAAATTACCGAAGAAAACATCGAGGTAGAAGTCCGAAACCCGAATCCTTTCCTTACCAATATTCTCTCTGAAAATATAGAAGCAGGCAAAAGTTGGGCAAAAACCTTCAGTCCCGTAGGCATGAAAGGCAGCAATAAAGCGACTTTGGAGGTTTCTACGCTACCGCCGCTCAATCTGACTTCGCGCCTCCAATACCTTATCCAATATCCGCACGGCTGCGTGGAGCAAACGACTTCGGCAGCGTTTCCACAGCTTTTTTTGAATAAATTATTAAAAATTGACGAGCAGAAAAAGAAGGAAATTACCCAAAATGTGACAGCGGCTATCGATAAATTACGGAGTTTTCAGACAGACGCTGGCGGCTTCGGCTATTGGAGAGGCGAGCAACAAGCAAGCCACTGGGGGACAAACTATGCAGGGCATTTTCTGCTCGAAGCCCGAAACTTGGGCTATGCTATCCCCCCAAATATGTTGGAAAGATTTTTGAAATACCAACAAAAAACTGCCCAAAAATGGGACGGAACATTGGAAGACGCTGGCTGGAATGTCGAAAATCACGACCTCACGCAAGCCTATCGCCTCTACACATTAGCACTCGCCAAACAGCCCGAACTCGGAGCAATGAACCGCTTGCGGGAGCAAAAAAAAGTAGGGATAGCTACTAAATGGCGTTTGGCTGCCGCCTACGCACTATCGGGAAAGTTGGAAATCGCACGCGAAATAATTACAAATTTATCAACTTCTGTGACAAATTATTCCGAAATGAGTTACTCCTACGGCTCCGACGAAAGGGACGAAGCAATGATACTCGAAACACAATTATTGTTAGGAAATAAAAAATCTGCAGGCGACATACTTCAGCAACTCGCCCCAAAATTAGCCTCCGATGAATGGTTCAGCACCCAAACCGTTGCTTACTCCCTGCTGGCTATCGGAAAATTTGTAGGCGACTCAAAGTTAGATGCCAAATGTTCTTTTAGCTACCAGTTAGGGACTGGACAATTTGTCGATGTAAGCTGCAGCAACCCAATAATGTTGATTGATATTCCGATAGAGTCAAATAATATTCGTAAAATAAACGTAAAAAATACAGGAAACGGAATTTTATTCTCTCGCTTGATTTTGAGCGGACAGCCTTTGGTGGGCGACCAAACATCGGCAAGCCGAAATTTGGCAATGGAAGTTACTTATAAAACTCCAACAGGACAAAAATTAGACCCCAATTCACTGCCACAAAATAAGGATTTTATAGCCGAAGTGACCGTACAAAATAACGGTATCAGAGGAATAGATTATAAAGAAATGGCGCTGACCCAAGTTTTTCCTTCGGGTTGGGAAATTCACAATCCGAGAATGAGCAGCGTGCAAGGAGCTACAAATTCCTCAACGCCAACTTACCAAGACATCAGAGATGACAGAGTTTGCACTTATTTCAATTTACCAAAAGGCGCAAAACAGACCTATCGAGTGCTGCTCAATGCGGCATACATCGGAAAATATTACCTCCCAACCACCGTTTGCGAAGCCATGTACGACAACTCGATTCATGCACATTCGCCGGGCAGTTGGGTAAATGTGGTAGCTAAATAAATTTAAAAAATTGTGAAAAATATGAAAATTGTGACTTTTGATGAAAGTTTTCAGAAAGATTTTAAAATACTCAATGAAGAATGGATAGTAGAGTACTTTTACATCGAAGAAAATGACAAAAAAGCACTTGATTATCCACAACAAAATATTATCGAAAAAGGAGGATTTATACGCTTGGCAGAGTTGGACGGCGAAATAGTAGGAACTTGTGCGTTAATAAAAGTGTCAGAAACAGTCTATGAACTCGCTAAAATGGGTGTCACAAAAAAGGCGCGAGGAAAAAAAATTGGCGACAGATTGATGGCTGCTATGTTGCAAATAGCAAGAGAACAGAATTGCAAAAAAGTCCTTATTTATACCAATTCGGTGCTAACGCCAGCTATCAAACTCTACGAAAAATACGGCTTCCAGCACGTTGATATGAAAGAAGAAAAAAATTATTATGCCCGAGGCGATGTAAAAATGGAACTTGATTTATGAGTTCAATTCTTTCAGATAAAGCTGAATGGTGTTGTGAAGTCCGAAATAAAGCGCGTCACAAATAATGGCATGACCAATCGAAACTTCTAACAAGCCAGAAATATTTTGTTGGTAAAATTTTAAGTTTTCTAAATTCAAATCGTGTCCTGCATTGATGCCCAAACCGAGTTCGTTTGCCAATTTTGCGCAACGTGTGTGCGGCTCGATCGCTTGGAGTTTGTCAGACTGAAATTGCTGTGCGTATTTGCCCGTATAAAATTCGATGCGGTCGGCACCGACATTTTTTGCGCCTTCGACAAACTGCTCTACGGGGTCTAAAAACAGCGAAACACGGATATTTTGCTCATGAAGTTGAGCGATAATTTTTTTAAGAAAATCGGCATTTGTGACAGTGTTCCAGCCACCATCAGAAGTAAGAGCATCGGGTGCGTCTGGAACTAAAGTACATTGATGAGGTCTATTTTTTAGTACCAATTCGATAAAATCTGGCGTGGGATTTCCTTCGATATTCAATTCGGTGCGAACCAATTCTTTCAAAATTGGGACATCTGCATACCGGATATGCCGCTCGTCAGGGCGCGGGTGCACCGTAATTCCCTGCGCGCCAAAACGCTCACAGTCTTCGGCAACTTGAAAAAGATTAGGAATATCGCCGCCGCGTGCGTTGCGAAGTGTGGCTATCTTGTTGATATTGACGCTCAATTTGGTCATAGTCGATGTAAATTTTAAAAAGTAATACAAAAATAACAAAATAATGTTTTACGAAAGTAAAAAATTTGGTTTAAATATTTTGCAAGTAGAAGAAAAATTTTCTGCCACCCAGCTTTTAATGCTATTGCTGGGCGCAATTTGCGCAGGTGCTATGTTTGGAATTTTAGCCATACAAGGAGTAGGTTTTGTTTTTGGAAAAAATGTCACAATAACGAATGAAATTTCATTTTATGGCAGCGAAATAAATAGAAATTTTACCAGATTTATCCTCCTAATTAATCATTTGACAATGTTCTGCTTGCCTGTCATTTTATTGGCAGGATTTATATTTTCATCTGCTTGGAGCGAATATTTAGGCTTAAAGATAGTACCAAAAATAAAATATATGTTGCTCGGCGTGTTGCTTATTTTGTCCTCTTTTCCGATGATACAACTTATTTATGCTCTCAATCAACAAATAATATTACCCGATTGGATAAAAACTATAGAGGACAATACAGACGAAGCAATCAAAGGACTGCTCCAGTGCGATTCTGTTTATGAACTGATTATCAACATATTAGTCATCGGATTGATACCAGCCATCGGAGAGGAAATGATATTTCGTGGGTGGATACAGCGACAAATTACTCGCTTGGTGCGTCAGCAAAGTACGTCTATTTGGCTTTCTGCAATTATTTTCAGTGCTATACATTTTCAGTTTTCTGGCTTTTTTCCACGCATGATTTTGGGTGCGCTGCTGGGTTATTTATACTATTGGACAGGCAACTTGTGGGTTGCTATTTTTGCTCATTTTGCTAACAATTCTGCGCAGTTGCTGGCTCATTATTTTTTTGGAGAGCAATTCGATAGCTTCGACAAAAGCACATCACAAATACCAATTATTATTTATTTTTTATCTTTTACTATTTTCGCTTTCGTCGCACATTTTTTTTACAAAGACCATCTTGAAAATATCAAACAAAAAACAACAAAATTATGAAGGAAGGAATGGCTCAACGGGGAATAACAGGCGCATTTTTTGTAATCGTCATGTTAGGAGGCTTATATGGCGGCAAATATTCTTTTGTATTTTTATTTGCAGTTGTGACAGGGCTTTGCTTATGGGAATTTCTTTCTCTGACGCTCGAAAAAGATGATATCAACTATTTTACACGCAAAATTTTTGGTTTAGTCTTCGGAATGTTGCCTTTCGTTTTCATATCTATTGTCCAACTAAATGCCATTCAAAACCCACATGATTATGTACCTTTGCTGGCGATTTTATTTTTTCCTTTTATGTTTTTATCCTTTATTATCGAACTTTTTACCAATTCTAAAAGTCCGTTCAGTAATATTGGGGTCGTTATATTAGGCATGGCTTATATCGGAATCCCATTTGCATTATTGAGTTTCATCGCTTTTGAAGGTGACTATTTTTATGCAAATACCATTTTTGGATTGCTTACAATGACTTGGGCGAATGATACTGGAGCTTATTTAGTCGGCTCAAAATACGGCAAAAACAAGCTATTTGCTCGAATATCGCCTAAAAAAACTTGGGAGGGAACATTAGGCGGTGTCGCCGTCACACTTTTATTTGCGTTACTGTACGGATATTTTTTTAGGGAACTCACTATCTCCAATTGGTTGGTCTTGGGTTTGATAGTTTCGATTTTTGGTTCTATCGGAGATTTGGTGGAGTCTATGCTCAAACGAAGTTTGGACATCAAAGATTCTGGCTCGCTGCTTCCCGGTCACGGCGGGTTTTTGGATAGGTTTGATGCCTTCATTTTTCTAATTCCTTTCGCTTCGGCGTATATTTTGTGGGTACGATAAATATTTAATTTTATGAAGAATAATGCCTTTTTTGTGACATTTTTGCTTGTGACATTTTTTTGTCCATTTCATTATTTGCTGGCGCAAGACGGAATTCCATTTGGAAAATGGAAATTTCAGACTGGCGACCGCCCAGAATATGCTAATTTTGGCTTCGATGACAACTATTGGGAAGAAATAAGTACGGCTGCAACTTGGGAAAGTCAAGGTCACGATAACTACAATGGGTTTGGTTGGTATCGGATACATTTTCGGCTAAAAAGAGAGATTTTGACCGACGCAATCTATAAAGACAGCTTGGTACTAAATATGACAAAAATTGATGATTGTGACGAGGTTTTTTTTAATGGAAAACTTGTCGGAAAAACAGGAACTATGCCACAAGACGAAGGCGGCTATAAGTCGCATTGGGACAAAATCCGACGATATAAGATTGCTGCCAACGACCCTTGCCTGAAATGGGGAAGCGAAAATGTAATCGCCGTTCGAGTATATGACGGAGTTGGAGGCGGTGGAATTTATGGTGGAACTTGCAGCCTCGAAACGATTGATATTTCTAATTTTATAGAAATAAAAACCGACAAATCAGACTTTATTTTTCTCCCAAATGGACAAATTACAAAGAAAATTTCGATAAAAAATACGTTCAAAGAGCCGCTAACAGCAGAAATTTCAATCGCTGTCCATAACTCAAAAAATATAAATATTACGCATTTGAACAAAAATAGCGAATTTTATTCTTCTAACGAAGAAAAAATATATGATTTATCTTTTAAAAACCTCAATGATGATTATTTGAAAATGACTGTTATTTTTGTAGAGTCGCAGACGAATAAAGTCGTCAAGAAGGAAATGGTCGTGCCCTACATATTGACTCCGCCGCCACCTGATGAGCCACAAATCAACGCCGTCACTTCCTACGGTGCGCACCCAAATACACCCTTTCAGTACCTAATCCCGACCACGGGTCAGACTCCGATTAAGTGGAAAGTAGAACAGCTGCCCGATGGATTGAAGTGTGACAAATCTTCTGGAATCATTAGTGGAAAAGTAGAAAAAATTGGAACTTATGAAGTTTTTGTGACGGCAAAAAATGCCTTTGGAACAGATAGAAAAAAAATAAAAATCGTTATCGGTGACAAAATAGCTTTAACTCCTCCAATGGGTTGGAACAGTTGGAACTGTTGGGGTTTGAGCGTAAATGACGAAAAAGTGCGCGCTTCGGCGAAAGCTATGCAAACGAGCGGTTTGAGTAATTATGGTTGGTCGTATATCAATATTGACGACGGCTGGATGGACAAACACGATGAAAATGGAATCA
Source organism: Saprospiraceae bacterium (assembly GCA_043767025.1). Taxonomy (GTDB): domain Bacteria; phylum Bacteroidota; class Bacteroidia; order Chitinophagales; family Saprospiraceae; genus JAYUHK01. The sequence continues at coordinate 26,572 of JAYUHK010000051.1, forward strand.
TAAAAGCGAACAAAAAATTCCCGAATATGAAAAAATTAGGGGATTATGTACACGATTTGGGTCTAAAATATGGTATTTATTCTTCGCCGGGCAATATGACTTGTGGAGGCTACGAAGGCAGCTACAAGTTTGAAAAAAATGATGCCAAAACCTATGCAGACTGGGGAGTAGATTACTTGAAATACGACTGGTGTTCTTACGAAAATATTGCACCGAAACAGCCAAATCGACAGCAAATGCAAGCTCCTTTCGTGCTAATGAAAAATGAGCTAAATAATCATAAACGTGACATAGTATTTAGTGTATGTAATTTTGGTGCAGGAAATATTTGGGAATGGGCGGCTGATATCGGCGTAAATTGTTGGCGAACGACAGGCGACATTAACGATACTTGGGAAAGCCTGTCAGGCATCGGATTTCAACAAAATCTGGCTTGCTCTTATTCCAAACCTTCGGGCTGGGGCGACCCCGATATGCTGATTGTCGGTAAATTGGGCTGGGGCGACGACCTTCATTCCACCAACCTCACACCCCACGAACAATACACGCACATCTCACTTTGGGCGTTACTTTCTTCGCCTTTATTGATTGGTTGTGACTTGGCAAATTTAGATGATTTTACCAAAAATCTTCTCAGCAACAGCGAAGTCATCGCCATTGACCAAGACGAATTGGGTAAGGCAGCAGAAATTGTCAAAAAAAATGAACACACGCAAATCTGGAAAAAATCGCTGGCGGACGGCTCGTATGCAGTCGGAATTTTCAATTTAGATAATTCTTCGAGTGCCGTAAACATTGATTGGAAAAATGACTGTCAGATTTCCTTCGGAAACTCACTCAAAGTTCGCGACTTGTGGCGGCAAAAAAATATTCCAAACACCAACTTCGACATACCCGCACATGGCTCTGTTTTGTTAAAAATTTCTAAGGAATGAAGAAAAAATTGAGTAGTTTGCTTTAAACGTATTCCCAAAAAAATTTCTAAAAATTTTCATTTATCAACAATTTGTAGTCATCAAATTTTGACTCACTTCGTTTCATTTCTAATAAATCTAACAATAAGCCGTCTTCATATATTTTTTCTAATTCTTTGATATTGTGACTGGTTCTAATTTCTATTTTACCGGTTTCAATCTGGCTTTGCCGCCACGAATACGTAGCTGCGATTTTATCCATCATTCTCTCGTGTACTTCGTCGTGGTTTTTGTCTTTGCTCAACTCAATGGCTTGACCAAAACCCAACTTATTGCGCGCCAGTAGCTGTCCCGACTCTAAAATAAAATATGCCGTATGCACCGTTTTGCAAGTAGTCGAATTTTTCCAAAGTCCAGCATATACGGCTAATTGAATGTCCTCTTCGTTCTTGATTAGTTCAGACCGATATGTTTTGCCACCCCATTTGAGGTCAATAATAGCGAACTCTCCGCTGCGCTGAAGGATTAAATCAACCCTCGTTTCCAACATTCTTCCATGTAAAAAACCGTCTAAAACGAACTCCGAATTAACAACTTCCCACCCATTTGAGTCAATAGCGGACACTAAAACCAAGATAGATTTTTTTAGCTTATTGACAAACGAAATTCGCTGTGGCTCCATGCCATATTGCAGCAAAATAGCACCTTCACGCACTAAAAATTGAGTGATTTCTTTCTCAATCCACGTCCGCAATGCAACTTCCTCTCTCGGATAATTTTTTTCTAAAAATAATTTTTCTATCAGTTTATGTGACAAATTTCCGTACAGCTTTTTTTCATCAACGATGGACAAAATCGGAGATTTTTGAAGTTTTGCTCTGTATTTGAGCAACCACTGATGTGGAAAATACAGAAGATTTTCTAAACTCGTTAGCGTTTCTTTTTCATATTGTGACAGCATTTTTCGAGGTTTTATTTCTAAAAATACCTTTACGTCCGTATCGTGTTGGCGGGTGATTTTTTGATAATTGGCTTGAATAAATATTTTTTCGAGCCGCAAACGGTCATTTTCGTCGTGAATATTATACTCGCACGCTTGAAGATTTTTGCCCAAACCAAATTCAAAATCTGCCCAAAGTGCGTGCGGGACTGTCTTTTCTGCCATAACATTTTCGGGGCAGAATAGCACCACCTGACATTCAGTTTTTAGGATTGCTTGACGATATTTCCACATTTGAAAGCGATTTTTTACCGATGCAAGCTGAATTTCGATACCCAAATTTTTCAAATAGTCAATTTCATTAAGATACAAAAAATTGAAAAAATTACTCGGTTCTCCACCCACAAAATTCCACCACAACAGTGTATTTACTTCCGAAATAATTGCCTCTGGCTGGTGGACAAAATCTAAATGTCCGGGACTTGGTTCGCGCATCTGCACAGGCGTTGGCTCCGACACAGAACGAACAATCCGCTCCAAATCCAAATATCCAATTTGCTTTTCGCTCAATAAATCCAACAAATCCGCCACTCTCCGAGCTTGATTGCTCAACACCAAAAGCGACATATTTTTATTATTTTGTTCATCGAAAGTCCTGCGCGCCCATTTGGAAAGCATCGCAAACAGCTCTATCGGCTCTGATACCTGCACCGTCCTACGGTTGTCGGTTCGCCTTCGTTCAAACCAAAAGCGGTACTCTTTTTTTATTTCATCTGCATTTTGTGACTCATTTTCTTCAAAAAAAATAGCTAATACCGCTCTCCATTTATCACTTCCAACTCCCGGATTCTCTGCCAAAGCGACTGCCAACTTGGAAGCCAAATCTGAATGAAGCGGCTGGATAGCGAGCGACAAAAACTCCATAACTTTTGAAATATCCAAAGGCTCCCAAAGAAAAACAGTGAGTAATTTGAGGACTTGAAGACTCGGTCGCGCGTCCGATTGGCTCTGGATACCAAGATTGGGCAGCCCAACTTTTACGAGTGCCTCCTCCAACATTCTATTTTCTTCTGGAATCAAGCACACTGGCTTCCAAAACGGATTTCTTTTCAGCATTTGAGCGATACATTCAGCCGCATCTGACTCCCTCACAGCCCGCAATACGATTACTGAGCTGTCACAATCAGTAGAAAAATCGTTTTCTATTTTTTCTGTCACATTTAGTAGCTTATTTTTTATTTTTTGTAAATTATTGGTTTTTTCGTTGGGCTTTGGACGCTCCAACTGTTCCAATTTTATACCTTTTTTTACTAACAATCCGAACAGTCTTTGCCAATGTGAAGGCAAAAAATGAAGCGGCTCTACGAGTAAAATTTTATCAAAATCGTACTCCAAATCGCTATCGTCAATCGTTTTGAATAACTGAATAAATTGCGCAGCAGGATTTGAAATTTCTGAATTTTGTTCCAAGCGGTTCAGTTCAGAAAGCACCAAAAGTCTGGGCGGTAAATCTTTTGCCGCCCCAAAATCCCAACCGTTCAAGGTCAATTCATCTAATATAGAAAGGACTTTTCGAGCCGTACCGAATGTGTCTGCCTCAAAACTTTCAGCAAAAAAAGCCGATGGTTTTTCGATTAAATACTGTTGGAGTGACTGCCTAAAATTTTCGGTTCTGGCGAATTGGAGGTCTTTTGTAATCTCAATAGGTTCTAATTGATGATTATTTTCTAACAAATTTAGAAACGAAATTTCACCAAAACTCTCGAAAGCACAATCTCGCAAGTACCGGTTGGAAGCGTCAAAATGATATGCGAATAAAATTGTTTTCATACTCTAATATACGAAATATTGGATAAATCAGTTGCAAATATGTCTATATTTTACACAAGTCACAATATCAAAAATTCACAAATATATTATTTTAAAAAATAAATAATTAATATTACTATATTTTTTATAATTGATAAATGCAGTAAAATAAAGACTTTTATACTTAATTAGGCTGCTTGAACAAAATAAGTTTAGAAAAAATTATACTCGCAAGTTAAAAATATTTATATTTGCACTATTACCTCAAAAGACTTTCTTGAATCATGTATTTTAGAACTGTCACACATCAATTTAATTTTTGGATTAAAGCATTACTAAATGTTTTTTAATACTAAAAGAAGCTGCCCCTAAACGAGCTTTGTATTTATTATTTGTCACAATTAAACTATATTTTAAAACTTTACTATTTATGAAAAAAATTTTTTTTACGGCATTTATTTGTTGCGCATTTTTGTCCTCGAACGCACAGACAATGGAGGCAAAAGTCGATAAAATCGTATCTTTTTTCCAAAAAGATTCGAAAACAGCAGCAATTTCGAGAGAAATTGATAAAAATCTCAATTACGTTCCAAACTATTACATGAATTTGGAAAGCAAATCTTTTGAGCGTCCCTCCAAATATTCGGGCAACCTCGAAAAAGATTTAAGCGCACTCAAATTATCAGTCTTGAAACTCGCTGAAAAAGATGCCAGCGAATTTGACCGCATCTATGACATTTACTCAAAAAAATAATTCACTTAATAAACAAAAACTTTACTATTTTATGAAAAAGTTTATACTTTTAAGTCTGCTGATTGTTTTAGGTTTAGCCAATACTTTTGCCCAAACCTGCGCATCGCCGACAGTAATCACTGCACCCTTTTCAAGTGGAAGTGTCACGACTTGTGGTGCTGGAACCGGCGGCGCAGCTTCTCAATGTTCTACTTCTTATGGCGGAACAGAGGACGCAGTAGTCTATTCCTACACTCCAACAACATCGGGTAATATCACAGTCAATTTGACAGCAAGTGCTACTTATGGCGGCGTTTTTTTCCATACTGGCGGTTGCGCTGGTGCTTGCGTAGGGAACGCAACAACGGGTAGCGGAACGACTGCTACTACGAATTTTGCAGTGGTAGCTGGAACAACGTACACGATTGTCGTCAGTACGTGGGCATCTCCAGCTTGCTCACCATATACTTTGACAATAAGTGCTCCAGCTGCCCCACCAGCTGCTCCTGCCAATGACGCTTGTAGTGGTGCAGTTGCGTTAGCTTGCGGTGGCGGAGTAGTCAATGGCACAACGGTTAGCACTGTGTCCGAAACCGCTCCTTCTGGGTGCGCAAGTGCCTTCGGTGTATGGTACACATTTACGGGTGACGGAAGCAGTATGACTTTGACCTCCGTGGCTGGAGCGGGCTATGACCACGAAATAGACGTATTTAGTGGCTCTTGTGGTGCTTTGACCAATATTGTCTGTAAAGATGGTGCAGGAACTGCAGGAACAGAAACATATACTTTTACAACTGTGGCTGGTACGGTGTATTACGTTTATGTGGCACATTACTCAACAAGTTCTACAGCTACAGGTACTTTTAACATAGGTCTGACCTCTTGTGTGGTGCCGCCAGTGGCACCAGGCAATGACAACTGTTCGGGAGCAATCGCTCTAACGCCTTCTGCTTCTTGTAACCCAACACCTTACACTACGGCAGGGGCAACAAGTTCAAACGTCACACCGTCAGGATCTTGTACTTCTAACTTTGGTAATCCTGATGATGACGTTTGGTTTTCATTTGTCGCAGCAGGCACGATTCAGACAATCACTTTTGCTAACACAAGTGGCGTGACCGATATATACTTTCAAGTTTTTTCATCGTCAGCTTGTAGTCCAGCTATGACCAGTATCTTATGCAGCGATACAGATTCCGGAGGAAGTGTGAGTGGCTTAACGGTTGGAAATACTTATTATGTGAAAGTCTATACTTATGCAGCTGCAGCTTCTACGACAGGCACAATTTGTATAGTCACCCCAACTCCTGCACCAGCCTGCGGAGTAGGCAACACACCGCCCAACGATAACTGTACGAGTGCCACTCCATTGACAAATTTTAATGGCTATTGCGGAACAACCTTAAGCACATACACAGTGGACGCAAATGCTGCATTTTGTGGCTCGATAGATAATAATTCTTGGCTCAGCTTTACAGCATCTACTCCGACTTTGGATATCAACTGGTGGATAACGGGAGGAACAAGCTGCTCATCTGGAGCACAGTTTCAGATTTTTGCGGGTACGTGCGGTGCGCTCACGTCTATTTCTACTGCTCCTTGTATCAACCCAACGGGAGGTACAGGCAGTTTGGGCTCTATAACTGCAACAGGATTGACTGTTGGTGCTACTTATTATTTGATGGTTGATGGGTATGCAGGCGATATTTGTAACTATGTCTTTGCTGCCGAGTCGGGAGTAGCACTTCCTATCGAATTGATAAAATTCAGAGGACACGCAGACGGAACAAGAAATATACTAAATTGGGAAACTTCGCAGGAAGTTAGCAGTGACTATGTTTGGGTGGAAAAAAGCGGCGACGGCATAAACTTTCAGACTGCAAGTGAGCGAATCAAAACCAAGGGTAATGCGTCTTCTCCGACAAATTATTTTTGGGCAGACGAAAAACCTGCTATCGGTAATAATTATTACAGACTCAAAAACGTAGATACAGACGGACGCTCTCAATATTCGGGAATAATAAATGTCCAAAGAAAATCGAATAAATACCAAGTCGCTAACGTATTTCCTAATCCGACTGCGGGCGAGATAAACGTAAGCATAGAAAGCGTGAGAGAAGACGAAGCAACTGCGACGATCAGCAACATTTTGGGAGCGCAAGTGCTATTACAGAAACTAACCCTTTTGTCAGGAATCAACGGTTTCAACTTCGATATCCAAGCACTCCCGCAAGGAGCTTATTATTTGACAATTATCAACAGCAACAACGAAAAAACTGTTGTAAAATTGATGAAAAACTAATAATCACTTGTTTTATTGTTTTAAAAAAACTCTTTGCTGAATGTCAGCAAAGAGTTTTTTTTTGGATTTATTAGAGTAAATATACTCTGTCACTTACATATATATTTATAGATTTTCACAAAAAGCCGAATAAAATTATTTTTTATAACCACTTCCAAAATATCAAAGCAAGTAATATTTAAAAAAATAAATATTTTTTTTAAAATTATTAAAAAATTTATTTTTTAATAATTAATACATAAACAACTGAAAATCAATATTTTAAACAATATTTTTACTCTTAAAATATTTAAAACTCAATTTTCTTTATTTTTTATTAAAAAAATATTTTTATTTGTAAATATAAAAAGATAACTTTGCGTACTCATTGTTCTAAAAAATAACCTCATCTAACACAGTCACATATCTATTAACTTTATTGAATTTGTCAACATGAAAAAAATTACATTATTTGCGCTACTGTGCATTTCTGTTCTCCAGTTGTCTGGACAGACATTTGGAAAATCAAGAGTGAACAAAGACCAAAAAACCACTACGTCCTTACAAATCATTAGCCCCTCTACTACGATGGTCGAAACACAGCTTGATGGACATCCATCAGCTCCGACTTCGTCAGCCTTTAATTTGTTTGGGAAATCAAACCGAACATTGCTAACAGCTCCCGGCAATGAATGTACCACAGCACTTGACATAACCCCACCGGGGATTCCCGCTTGCGCCACAATGGCTACCACGTTCCCTACAGGTTCAGGAGGAGCTTCGGGACAGATTTCGGGGACTGGTACTACTGCTACTTCTTCGGTTACTACGCCACTGCCTGCATCAGGCTGTGGCTTTTATGCAGGCTTTACGCCCGATGTTTGGTACTCTATTACTGTCCCAGCAGGCGCACAAGGATTTCAGGTAAGTACAGCAATGTTAGCTGCGAGTAGTGGGTTTTATGGTACGACGACCTACTCCTCTGTATCCTGCCAAGTTTATTCTGGTTCCTGTGCTGCCCTTACCGCAGTCGGAGCTTGTAATACCTTGTTAGAAGCTTACCGAACCACAGGTACTTGCGCCGCTCCAACAGGAGGATTGACGTTGGGAGGACCTTACGTTGCAACTTATCAAGGATTGGCTCCGGGTACTTACTACATCAGAGTTTTCACCTACAGAGAAAGAAATTGTATCGCCCAAGACGGAACGACGGGCAATAGTTTTGTCCAAGACAACTGGTTCTTATCGGACTTTAAAACCAATCTTTTACCTCCACCGCCTGCTAACGAATCCTGCAATGCTTGTATTTCAAACCCTACAAATGGCTGCAATCTGGGCGCACCCAATGAATACTCAACGTGGTCAGGACCAAGTGCATTAACTACTGCCATGCCTCCAGGCTTGGGCACTGCCGCGGCTCCTTACCTGTGCGGCACCAACGCATGGTCATCTGTGGATAATCCTGTTTATTTTTGCTTTACGGCAGCTGCTGCAAACCCGTCTATCACCGTCAATGGTATAACTTGTAACGGAAGTGCCACAGGTGGCGTTGCTCAATTTGCAGCGTTTTCGAGCTGTGCCTCTATCACGGGTACAGCAGCAATGTGGAACGGTAGCAATTTCTTCGGCTGTGCGGCTGGTAATGGTACTGTCACACTCAATACAACAGGTATTGCTCCTAACCAGTCCTTCATAGTAGTCGTAGATGGTAATGCAGGGGATGGCTGTGTATGGAGTTTCCAGACCGCAGGAGTTCTGCCGCTTGAGATGATGAACTTCGCTGGATATAAAGAAAGAAGTGCGAATATTTTGAACTGGACTACTGCCAACGAAGTCAATAACGACCACTTTATGGTAGAAAAAAGTTTAGATGGCACGAAATACGAAACGTTAGGCAAAGTATCTTCTACCGCAAAAGGAAATCAAAAACAATCCTACTCGTTCTCCGATGAGCGTCCGAACTCGGGCATCACTTACTACAGGCTGAAGCAAATC
>JAYUHK010000052.1:0-17439 GCA_043767025.1 Saprospiraceae bacterium
ACTCCCGGATTGGAACGCATAATCGTTTTCAAAACTACATCGTCCGTATAGTAAAAAGGAAAAGCTGACATTTGAGTTGCTTTCTGAAAGTCTGCAATCGTGACCGGGTCATTGGGCGAAGTCATCACAAAAGTCTTAATATTGGCTTTTTTTGCCGCTTCTGCGAATGGTTTTATGCGATTGACATAGCTCGACACAAAATCTGGGTTCCAAGAAAACACTTGTTTGCTTTGTTCTTTTTGTGTCACGGATTCTGCTGTTTTTACAATTTTTATCTCTTTGCCAGCCCGAATAGTGTCTATGCTATAAAGCGTATCGGGCGTGTAAGTCGTCTCCGTTTTCATGTTGTCATAAGTCAATTTGTAGGAAACAATCATGAAAGAATAGTCGGAGTCCGTCAAAATATCCTCTGTATATTCTGCGCCGTCTTCAAACTTACTCACAGAAAAATCAGACAACTTGGTATGCGGAACTGTGACATCGGTTTTTATCTGGTCTTTCACTTTCCAGCCGTCTTCTGCCGGAAATTCTTTCATCACTTCTCCAAATCTTTTAGTGGCTTCGCTGGTGTTGGCAAACCGTTTTTCTGCCGTCAAACCGGTCTTTTCATTTTTCAAAATGTATCCTAAAATTTCGACATTTGACGCTGCTTTTTCCTCCGCTTCGCGCCGTTCTGGAATATTTACTCCGACTTTAAACGGGCGAAAATCAACGATTGGCTCGTCCATAGCGGTATTGTAGTAGTTCAAACCCAATATTGCAAAAAGGCTCAACATGACCGTAGAAAAACGAATTTTTCGATTGAATAGTTTGTGCATTTTTTGAGAGCCAATCACGAAAAGTAACGAAATTGGGACTAACAATACTAAATCTTTTAGAAACGATGTGTAAGGTTCTAATTTCATAAATTCTCCAAAACAACCACAATCTGTGACACGCATATTAGATGATTTGTACTCACCCCATTTTGCAAAATCGAAAAAATTAGCGTCGCCCGCCACATAGCCCGTGAGGTATGTGAAGCCCGTCAAAACTGTAAAAAATACGACTATCAACAAAAATATCCACGCCGTCCATCGTCTTCTCGAACCGATGATTAGCATAATTCCTAACATAATCTCCAACGTAATGACTACGATAGAGAATGTCACAGAATACTTGGAAAAAAATGGAAAAATCGGCGTTATAAATTTTAGGGAAGTACCCGCAAAAGTCCGCTCGAACTCCGTAAAATACTGCTCCATTTTTAGAGCCGTCCCGATGGGATCTACCGCTTTTACGAGCCCCGAAAAGGCGAACCAAACTCCTGCAAAATGCTGCAAGAATGTGACCAACCAATTTTTTTGTGCTTTCAGCACAAAGCCCGTAATCAAAGTCATTATTACGGCAGCCGCCGCAAAATATAAAAGTAAGGTAATAATGGTCATTCTACAATAATTTTATTGGTTATTTTCTATTTTTATTAAACAAAAAATGGCATAATTAATAATATCCTGATAATTGGCATCTAAACCCTCCGAAACGATGGTTTTTCCTGCATTATTTTCTATTTGCTTGATTCTCAACAGTTTCATCAAAATCAAATCTACCATAGACGAAACTCGCATCTCTCTCCAAACTTCGCCATAATCGTGGTTTTTTTCCAACATTAGGTCTTTTGTGACAAAAATCTGTCCTTCAAAAAGTTCCACTGCTTTCTCAACTTCAAGCTCCATCGGAAAATCTTTCGGCAAAGATAACTGAACCAAGGCGAGAACAGCATAATTTACAATACCAATTAACTCACTATTAACAGTATCGCCGATTTTTTGCACCCCATTTTCTTGGATTTGACGGATTCTCCGCGCCTTGATAAGAATTTGGTCGGTCAGAGAAGTCGGACGCAAAATGCGCCACGCAGTGCCGTAATCTTTTGTTTTTTGAACAAAAAGTTGCTTGCATTTCGACACTATTTGGTCGTATTCTTGGTTAGTTTGACTCAATTTAAACTATTTTTTCGCAAAAATAAGAAACAAATTATTTTTTTCAATTTTCAGGAGAAAGAACGCATTTTTCTCCGTCCATTTGAAACTGAAGCGGACGGCAGTTTTTGAACCACGAAAGTAAATCTTCGCCCAACCACTCTCGCCGCCAACCTGTTTCCAATTCCTTGCTGTGATAAGTCGAGTCGGCGACAATTTTTTTCAGAACGGACTTTGAGGTGACCAAAGATGGAGCGATTTTGGTTTCGGCGCATCGGTAGCGAATCAGCAGGTGCAAAGTTTCCAAAAGCAGGTCTTGCTGGAGCGTCAGCTCGGTGCCGTAGGGAATTTTTTTCAGCACTTCGCGTTCCTCATCGGTGATTTTTGCATGGTAAAAATCGTTGAACGTGTCCCAATGTTGGACGAGCGTTCTGTCTGGTATTCTTCGATTGTCTTTGAGTGCGCCCTTGCCTTCATTGATATTTTTGACGATTGCACCCAAAAGTTTGGTCTGTAAAATCATTTCGCGAGAGTAATTTTTTCGCTCCGCTTCGCGCCTGCGCCAACTCAGCAATCGCATCAAAAAAACCTGTTCCTTGACCGACAAATCAAAAATCATATTGCTGCCCAAAAACTCTTTGTACGGGTCTTGCTCATAATATTCGGCGCTTTCTAAATTTTTCATCTCGTCCACCGCCCACGCTTGACGGTTCAATTCAGTCAGTTGCTGGCTGATATTATCGTACAACTCGCGGAGCGGAATCACGTCGTTGAGGGCGTAAGTGAGCTGGCTTTGCTTGACGGGACGGCTTTCCCAATCCGTCACGGTATAGCCTTTTTTGATTTTCATTCCCACCTCTTTCTCCACTAACTTCTGAAACGAAATCGGATAAGTGTGCGACATAAAACCCGCTGCAATCTGCGTATCGAACACATTTTTGGGTAAAATCCCGAACATAATATTCAATATTCGATAGTCGTTGTCGCCGGCGTGAGTGATTTTTAGAATATCTGGATTGGTAATAAAGTCTAAAAAAAGGTCTAAATTTCTCAATTTCAACGGGTCAATAATGTAAAGACCGTGTTCGGTAGCGACTTGAATCAGACAAAGCAATGTATAATAACGCTTTTCGCCTATAAATTCGGTGTCAAAACTCATCCAACTGATGGATTTATTTTCTTCGTAAAAAGACTCCAAGCCCGCCTCGTCTTCAATCAACTGAAAATCTACGCTATCACTCATATTTTGGAAAAGATATTTTAATAAAATGGGTTCAACTTACTTCTAAAAATGATTAAAACCGTGCCAAAAGTCCATTATTTTTTATTTAATAACCACTCAAAGGCGTGCAAAGCTAAATTAAAATTATAAATTTGCAGCTTCAGAAGAAATAATAATATGTTTTTTGATTTATTTACAAGGTTCGTAAAATTTTGTTTGGTCGGCGCAACCTGTGCCGCCATTGACTTTGGCATCACAATTTGGGCAAAAGAAAAACTGAAACAAAATAAATTTGTCGCCAACTCTATGGGCTTCACGGCATCTGCTTTGAGCAATTTTTTTCTTAACAAACATTTTACTTTCGTAAACGCCAATCCAAATATTTTAGAACAATTCATTAAATTTTTGGGTGTTGCTTTGGTTGGTCTGGCTATCAACAACTTATTGGTTTATTTTTTCTCCGAAAAACGAAATAAAAATTTTTACTTTTCCAAAATATTAGCCACAGGTGTAGTTATGTTTTGGAATTTTTTTGTGAATTACTTTTTTACCTTCAAATAAGAAATGAAGAAAAATAGGCAGTTTGTTTTAAACACATTTCTTTGACTTTTGTCACAAAAAATCGCTAAATATAATTTTTATTGACAATTTTTTAACCACCCGCCAACTTCCTGAATCGTAACATAAGGCTTTTTATTTCCCCATTCGTTGTTGATGTAATTCAAAATATTTGTAATTTCTACGTCCGAAAGTTGCCCTATTCCGAGCATAACTCCGTCGTAAGTTTTGCCATTTACCAAGATTCCTCCCTTCAAACCCTTCTTCATTAGGCATGGGATTTCACTTTGTCGCTCCGCCAGATAATCAGAATTTGCCAACGGTGGAATGTTGCCCACCAATCCCTGTCCGTCGTGTGCGTGACAGTTGCCACAATAGACTTCGTAAAGGTTGTGACCCTGCTTAAACGCTGTGTTTGAGTCAGTTGCGCTATTTTCGCCACACGAAATCAAGCAAGCTAAACCTGCCACTAAAAGCCCAAATTGAATTTTTTTTATCATTTTTTATCACTCTTTGGAGGTTCAGATTTCATTTCAGCCAACAGTTTTTCGATGTCCAACATGAATTTATCTACGTCTTGCGGGTCTGTTCCGTTGCAGTAAGAACGCAAGTGGCGGTTTTTGTCTATCAGCACGAAATATCCACTGTGATTGAAGCCGCCGGGCGCATCGGTATCTTCGATAACGGTACTCATGTAGTCGGCTGCAATATCTGTAAGCTCATCTTTTTTACCTGTCACGAAATGCCATTTTTTAGCACTAACTTCGAGCTTTTTTGCATATTGATGCAATCGTTCCACCGTATCATATTTGGTGTCAATACTGTGGGAAAGTAATAAAATTTGGTCGTTGTCCAGAAATTTTTTGTAAATTCGCAGCATTTCTCGTGTCTGAATCGGACAAATAGTTGGGCAAGAAGTAAAAAAGAAATCTGCAACGTAGATTTTATTTTCAAAAGTTGCATTATTTACCACTTGACTGTCCTGATTGATGAACGAAAAATCACGGATTTTTGCGTAAATCGTATCGCCATTTTTTGCTTCTTTATTGCCGAGTATCGGTAACTTTCCGTCTGGTATTTTGCAATCGGAGAAGCACAAAGTAACACAAATTATACTTAAAAATATTTGTATATTTCTCATAATCAATAGTTTAGTTGCGACCAATTTTTGTTAAAGTTTTATTCCCCTTTTCGATACTGAATAATATTTGCTCTCGAATCTCTTCCATCATAAATTTTTCCATCACCAAATAGCCACGTTGTCCGTCGGCATTGAGAGTATCCATTTTACCATTAAAATTGTGCATCCATTTGTACATAATATCCTCTGCCTTGTTGAGTTCGCTCAAAGCCGAGCGAATTTCGTCGGACTGGTCGGTAGGGCTTTGGGCGCTCACATGCTCCTCATGCAAAATATCTTTCAGCTTTTTTTGCAGGCGCACCACTGTGTCGAGCTTTATCATTGCGTCGTCGTGCATCTGCATCAACGCTTGATAGTTGGGCTTTGATTCGACGGTAAGCCCTGACGGCAACGCAACAAATGGAGCTTGTTTGGTAGCAGAATTTTTGGTATCGCTTTTGCACGCGAATAAAAAACAGCAAAAAACGAGTAAGGCGGACAAAAAATGATTCATTTTTTAGTTTGATTTGGTAAATTTTTATTACATTCAAGTACAACAGAAAAAGCCCAAAGGTGTTTTAGAACCTACGAGCTTTTTTACAAAATAAAATTTGGTAAAATTTTTGTAGTTTGTCACAAATTACCAAATTATTTAATTTTTATTGGGAAAGTAACTGAGTAGATGCGCCTGCACTTTTCAAGAAGAAAGAAGCTGCAACACACATCACGAACAGCGCAATGACCAAATACCAAGTTAATTTTTCGATAAAGTCAGTAGAACGAGCCGCACCGAACATTTGAGTGGTCGCTTGTCCGCCATAAGTAGAGTCCACGCCGCCGCCTTTTGGGTTTTGGATAAGGATAACCGCCACCAAAAGTAAGCCTACGAGAGAGGTAAGAACTGTAATAAAAGTTAGCATAAGTGTAGTAAATAATTGATTCGGAGTGATTATTTGCTCCGTAATATTTATAGGTGTAAAAAAATCTCTATTTCAATTTTTCTATTTTCCGTGCAAAGTAACTACTTTTTTCTGGAAATATCAAAATTAATTTACCAAACATTTCGATTGCTTTGGTTTTTTGTCCCTGCATCGCCAACAAATCCGCCAAAGTTTCTGAATATACTTTATCATTTTCGGCTACGCTTTGACTTGCTATGGATTTCATTTTCCGCTCTACGGCTGCTTGGCGCGGCATTTCTTGGGTAGATTGCTCGGCGAGTTTGCGCCCCAACAACTCCATGCCCGCGAGCGGCTCTTGCTCGTCTATTTTGAACTGCCGAAGCCAGCTCGCAAACGAAGACTTGGGCTGCGGGCTCTGGTGAGGGTAGGCATCGGTCATCGAAAAATCAGTATATTGTATTTTTTGCTCTGTCACGTTCTTTTTATTTTTTTTCAATTTAGGGGCTTCATCGGAGGTAAATTTTTCTACAAAATAATTTACTTCGGCGGTTGTTTCTGTACTTGGAGTTTCAAATTGTATTTGGAAATCGAATTTCATATCGGCGGTGTCCTTTGGAAAAATATGTTCTACGGAAAATTGTTCATTTGGCACTATTTTAGCCAATTCGTCAAGGGATTCTAAAGTATTTTTTTTTTTGAGTATCTGTTCAGAAGAAGTTTGCTCATTTTCTACTTTTAGAAAATGCTGGAAATCGGTATCATAAATCACGGCTAATTTTCGGCGGTCGGGAACAAAAAGAGCTGCTTTCTCTAAAACATTTTGGTCTTTTTGGCTGCCCTTGTAGCGCATCAAATGCAGCGCAGAGCAGTACGGAAAATGCTCCAAATGCTCGTCAATGCCTTTTATTTGCTGCGAGTGCAGGACTTTTGCGTCGCTACAATCTATGATATTTATTGTTTCCATTTGATTTTATTCAAAAAAAATACGCTCAAAGATACTAAAACATATCTAAAAAATTCTATTTGTGAATTTTATTTTACGGAAAATTTCGTCGAATATACCAATATCCATCGACAATGTATGATTGGCTACTCAAAAAAGTTGGTACACATAAATGGAGTTGTCGAATACTCCGCGCAGTTTGTCGTCGGTCATCAAATACGCAAACGGTTTCACGATTTGAGAGTTTATGTTGCTGACTATCAAATATTTACAATTATTTTTTTGCAGAACGTCACTAATTTTATCCGCCTCCAATTTGATGTAAAAAAAATTATAATTTGTCAATCCCTTGCGGTTCAAGAAGTATAAATTGGTATTGGGACTAAAATCAGGAATACTCACGACGAAATCTTTTTTGTCAATATGAAGACTGTCTAAAAAAAGTTGCAGCTCTTTTTGCTTAAAAAAAGACGAATTTTTTTCGTGGTCGTAGGGTTTGACATAGTTGTATCGGTCGCTCAAATCAGCTTTGGAGTGGAGGATATTTTGGAACAAAATAAAGCCTAAAAAAATAATTATCAGATTTTTTGTGACATTATTTTTCAGAATACTAAATACCGCAGCCAAAGCCATCAAAGCGACGGCAAACAAAGGATAAAAATCAATCGCATAGTAATCGTGTATCGAAAATTGTTGAAAAAATAAGCAAGCTATTCCTATCGAACCCAACAAAGTCAGCAACCAAAAGGCATAAAGCCACTTTGGGAATCTCCGAAAGGAGAAAATTGCGGCTATAAAAACCCCCAGAAAAAATTGCATCAGCAGCCTGCCAAAAGAAATTTTAACCCAAAAATTTTTCATCCAATCACAGGTGTCAGCTATATCATCGCTGTTCATGTCCCAAATTGGCATAACATGACTTAAAAAAAATATTTCTGAATGATGTTTTGTGACATACCAATAAACATAAATCCTCCAAATCAACAAACAAAAAATAACCAGCGACAAAGGAATTAACTGTGAGATGGGTCGCATAAAAACGGCTCTGTCTTCTTGTTTTTTGTGCAAAACATCGTACATCCAAACTCCCAATAGTGCAAAATAAGTGACGAGCAGCGTAGGTTTTATCATGCCTGCTATGGAGAAAAACAACATACTTTTCCACAAAAAATTGATTTTTTGTGTGTCTTGGAAGCAATAAAAAAACCAACCCGCAACAAAAATCATTCCCAACGCAGCCGAATTCGGGACTGAGCTACTGGCGTAAAAAACTACGACTGGACAACAAAAAAGGCAAAAACTTGAAAACAATGCGAGCAAAAAATTGTCACAAATTTTATGATTTAATTTAAAGAAATAAAAAACTCCTATTAGAAAAAATGCCAAATTCACAATGCGTATCGTCCAATTTTGAGGACCAAAAAACTGCATTAGAATTGCCGAAAGATAATAAGTAATCGGAAATTCTGCCAAAGTATGCGAGTCGCCATCAATCAAATTATGAACTTCTGGCTGAAAAAAATTCATATTTCTCTGGTAGTAGTTCAGTGCCTGCGAAGCACTGTCCGTCTGCCTCCAAACGTGTTGGGATTGAAAGTCGGCTTTCAATATTGTAAAAAAATCAAAATAAAAACAAATAAAAAATAGACTAACAAAAAATAGAATATTGTATATTTTTGATTTTTGAGAATTAAAATAGACTTTCATAGCTTTGATTATATGTTTTTCTAACTTAATTCGTTCCGTCCATGAGGTTGCCCAAAGTTTGCTCATAAATAGTTTTCCAATCCTCGATTTTTCCAAAGTTCTCATCGTCAATCAAAAAATCTGAACTATTATTGACTGTTCCTATCGCTTGGAAAGCAACATTATTTTTTAATAACTCTTTTTCTAAATTTGTGACATGGTTTGGAGATAAAGATACGATTATTCGGCTTTGACTTTCCCCAAATAAAAAAGCGTCTTTTCTAAAATTAACATCTGTTTTTATATCAAATCCTAAACCGCTCGACATAGCACTTTCCATCAATGCGACAAAAACACCGCCTTCCGAAACATCATGTACCGAAGCTACTAACTGCTTGATTATCAACGTCTTTACACAATTTTGTAGGCGCAATTCGTCTTCTATATCAAAAAACGGGACTGGTGACTCTGGTATGCCGCAGACAGTTCGGAGGTATTCGGAGCTGTTCAAATCGTCTTTTGAACTTCCTAAAAGATAAATAATATCTTCCGCTTTTTTGAAGTTTAAAGTCATCAAATTTTCATAATTTTCTAAAATTCCTAACATTCCAATCGTCGGAGTCGGGTAAATTGGAATCACGCGCTCCCCTACTACGGACTGGTTGTAAAAACTCACATTTCCACCCGTCACAGGCGTTCCGAACCGCTCGCAAGCTGCTCCCATACCCTTCACCGCATGAACAAACTGCCAGTAAACTTCTGTATTGTAAGGATTTCCGAAATTTAGGTTATTTGTGACAGCTACTGGAACGCCTCCCGCACAAATAATATTCCGCGCAGCTTCTGCAACAGCAATCATTGCGCCTTGATATGGGTCAGCATAAACATAGTTAGAATTACAATCGGTCGTGACGGCAAGCGCTTTTTTAGTCCCTTTTATACGGACTACGGCTGCGTCAGACGGAGCGTTGGTAGTCATCGTATTGGTCTGAACCATAGAATCATATTGCTCAAAAATCCATTTTTTTGAAATAATATTCGGAGAAACAAATAATTTTTTGGCAGCTTCGATATAATCTACGGGAACTAAAACATCGGCTAAATTAAATTTTAGCAACTCCTCCAAATAGGTTGGTCGAGTGTATTCGCGATGATAGACTGGCGCGCCACCACCCAACACCAATGGTTCGGCGGGAACGTCCGCCACTTTTTCGCCATGCACAAAAAATTCTAATCTTTGCGTATTTGTGACTTCTCCGATTAGCTCACACTCCAAATCCCACTTGTCAAACACAGCCTGCAACAAATGTTCTTGACCCTTTTTGGCGACTATCAACATTCGCTCTTGACTTTCAGAAAGCAGAATTTCAAACGGTTTCATATTGGCTTGTCGAGTCGGCACTCGGTCGAGATAAATCACCATTCCCGTACCGCTTTTGGCACTCATTTCAGAGGTGGAGCAGGTAATTCCCGCCGCGCCCATGTCCTGCATTCCCACAATCGCACCGGTTTTGATGGCTTCCAGACTTGCTTCCAGCAATAATTTTTCCTGAAATGGGTCGCCAACTTGGACGGCAGGCAAGTCATTGGCACTGTCCTCCGTCAAGTCCGCAGAGGCAAAAGTTGCGCCATGAATCCCGTCTTTTCCCGTCGCAGAACCCACGATATACACAGGGTTGCCGGGACCGTCGGCGCAAGCAGAAACCGTTTCGCCGACTTTTACGATACCAACAGACATCGCATTGACCAAAATATTCTGGTTGTAGCAATCCGAAAAATACGTTTCGCCGCCCACCGTCGGCACGCCAAAACAGTTTCCATAATGGCTGATGCCTTCCACCACGCCACGCACGAGATGCCGCGTATGTGCAGCCCCTAAATTGCCAAAACGCAACGAATTAAGTGCAGCAATCGGGCGCGCGCCCATCGTAAAAATATCGCGGTGAATCCCGCCTACCCCTGTCGCCGCGCCCTGAAACGGCTCCAACGCGGACGGGTGATTGTGGCTTTCAATCTTGAAAGCGCAAGCCAATCCGTCGCCAATATCCACCAAACCTGCATTTTCTTCGCCCGCCTCTACGAGCAGTCGATTGCCTTTTCGGGGAAGCGTTTTGAGCCATGTAATCGAGTTTTTGTACGAACAATGTTCGCTCCACATGACCGAAAAAATACTTAATTCTGTAAAATTAGGCATTCGCCCAAGAATATCCTGAATTTTTTGGAACTCGTCGGCGGTAAGTCCTAAATTTTTTGCGATTTCGACGTTCACCTGCGACTCGTTGGTAGTTGTTGGCATATCAGTTTTATTATTTTTGCAAAAGTAAAACTCTCCGCTCGAAATAGTTCTTTTTTTTTGAAAACAAATTATTTTTACTTCAAATTTCTAAAAATTACAGAACACTTTCCTTGCTGAATATTTTTTTGAATTTTTTTTTAAATAAATTACCGAGATTTTAGTTTTCAATTTTGAATCATCATAAACTATTGAAAATCAACGAATTATGTCGAATATTAAATGTCATCTATTTAAGTGCATGAACTTAATTAAAAAAACAGTTTTGCAACCTGATGCCAAAGGCATCAAACATTTATAGAAAAATAAATGGTACATCACGTCCGACCCCGATGGGGTCGCAGATATAGGGCATTTGTCTTTTATAAACATTTAATCCCTTCGGGATTTTTAAACGAAAGTATTTATGCACAAGTTCTTAAGAACTTATACATCTATTCCGACAAATTATAACCAATCACCGCGTTATTTTTTCGTTTCAGTGCGATGTGTTATGACCCAAAAATGCGTTGTTTTTATTTCAGTTTATTGGAAAAATTGGAGTAACTTATTTTTTCCTCATTCCTTAAAGAAAAATTGGAGCGCATATTTTTGGTACATTCCTTGACATAATTTGCTTACCTTTGCGCTGTTTTTGAAAACAAAATAATTTTATCATCAACTTAAAACATAATTTTTGACAATGAGTGGAGCTAAAGTGACCATACAAAACGGAAAATTAAACGTTCCGAACCAACCAATTATTCCTTTCATCGAAGGCGACGGAACGGGACCAGATATTTGGCGCGCAGCCGTCAGAGTGCTCGACGCTGCGGTAGAAAAGGCTTACGGCGGAACGAAAAAAATCGAATGGCTCGAAGTTTTAGCGGGCGAAAAGTCCTTCAATGCTACGGGTTCTTGGCTGCCAGACGCTACATTGGACGCTTTTCGAGAGTATTTGGTCGGCATCAAAGGTCCGCTCACTACGCCCATCGGCGGCGGGATTCGCTCCCTAAATGTCGCTTTGCGCCAGATTCTGGACTTATATGTGTGCCTTCGACCCGTCAAATTTTATACGGGAACGCCGTCGCCCGTCAAGCGTCCGGAGGCGGTGGATATGACTATTTTTCGCGAAAATACCGAAGATATTTATGCAGGCATCGAGTACGCCGCTGGTTCGGCAGATGCCGCCAAGATGTTGAGTTTTTTGGAAGAAAATTTTCCGAAAGAGTTTGCAAAAATTCGATTCAATACGGCTGAAAAATCAAATGAATACCTGACTGCGGCGGGCTTGGAAGCCAACGAAACAGTGCAAGTCGGCATCGGAATAAAGCCAGTTTCAAAAGTCGGTTCCCAACGTTTGATTCGCTCGGCGATTCAGTTTGCGATTGAGTTCAAAAAAGCGTCCGTTACGTTGGTTCACAAGGGAAATATTATGAAATATACCGAAGGCGGGTTTCGTGATTGGGGCTACGAGCTGGCGGAGAAAGAGTTTGGCGCAGACGTTTATACTTGGGCGCAGTGGGAAGTGACGAAAAAAGAGCAAGGCGAAGCGGCTGCAAATGCCGAAATGAAAGCTGCGCAAGCTGCTGGAAAAGTCATCATAAAAGATTCGATTGCGGACATTACGTTGCAGCAAGTACTGACTCGTCCCGAAGATTTTAGCGTGATTGCTACTTTGAACCTCAACGGCGATTATATTTCAGATGCGTTGGCGGCTCAAATCGGCGGCATCGGCATTGCGCCCGGCGCGAATATTAACTATGTCACAGGTCACGCTATTTTTGAAGCAACTCACGGTACCGCTCCCAAATATGCAAATTTGGATAAAGTAAATCCGGGTTCGATGGTGCTTTCTGGTGCGATGATGCTCGAATATATGGGTTGGCTCGAAGCAGCGCAGCTCGTCCATAAGGGTTTAGAAAATGCGATTGCTTCCAAAAGAGTAACGTATGATTTTGCGCGCTTGATGGAAGGTGCTACGGAACTCAAATGCTCTGAATTTGGAGACCAAATGATAGCAGGAATGTAAATTTTCGTGTTGAAATATAACAAAGAACCCTGTAAAAGCTGTGCTTTTACAGGGTTCTTTTAGTTTATGCTAATCTTTTTTTACATTTTTTAGGGACAAAATATTCAGATTGTTAGAGTGAAGATTATGGATTTTGCGACTCGTAAATACTGCCGATTCGTCGTAAAATAAAAAAATAACGGGTGCTTCTTCAATCAATATTTCGTCCATTTTTTTGCAAATGAGCTGTCGAGAAGACTCAATTTTTTCGCTTACCAACTGTTCGTATAATTTATCGAATAAATCATTTTGAAAATGGGTGTAGTTGGGTGGCGCAGGATTTTTTCCATAAAAAACGGCAAAAAAACTCTCCGCATCTGGATAGTCGGCTATCCAAGAAGCCCGAAAAAAAGGTGCCTGACCTTTCGTCATTCGCTCGCGCAAAGTCGCCGATTCGGATAGTTCTATCTCTACTTTTATGCCCAACTCTTCCCATTGGCGAGTTATGTAAGCGCATAAATCGGAGTAATCTTTTGAAACAATTAACTGAATTTTAGGTATTTTGTGACTGTCATCAAAGCCAGCTTCTTTGATTAATTGTGCAGCTTTTGCAGGTTCGTATGCGTACCCAATCGTCGGATACTTTGCTAATCCATTTGGTAAAAAGCCTTCTTGCGCAGCTTTCCCAACATTATTTCTCAACGCTTTTAGCATCGCATTTTTATCAAGTGCGTAGTTCAGAGCCTGTCGCAACTGCTTGATTTGCAGCGGATTATTAGCTGACTTATCGATTCTGATACCCAAATATTCGGTATTCAAAAAAGGAGATTTAATAAAATTAATTTTACTCTTGTGACAGTCTTTCAGCAGCCCTTTGTTGTTAAGAAGTTCAGTCGAGTAAGAAGATTCTAATCCGTTCAGATGGTCTAAATTACCTTTCATAAGTTCCAAAAAAGCAGTTTTTCTGTCCGAAATGAAAGAAATTTTTACACCGTCAAGGTAAGGAAGTCGGACGTTTAAGCTGTCTTTTTCAAAATAATTTTCATTTTTTTTGAGAAATAATGCCTGATTGTCGAGCCACTTTTTAAAGCTAAAAGCACCAGTTCCGACGGGATTTTTTCTAAATTCTGCACCATATTTTTCTACGGCTTCGCGCGGCACTACTGCGCAATAACCCATCGTCAAAATACCTAAAATTGGTAAGAATGGTTTGGACAAATTCAGCTCGAACACGGAGTCGTTCACAGCTATAAACGGTTGATTTTCAGACACTTTACCTCTAAAAATCCACGAACCGGGCGATGCAACTTTATCGTCTAAAATTCGCTCAAAACTATACCTAAAATCGCTCGCTACCACGCAACGGGTAGAATCCTTGAAAACAGAATTAGAGTGAAAAAAAACATCAGTTCGCAGAAAAAAAGTGTACTTTAAACCGTCATTTGTGACAGTCCATTTTTTAGCAATAGAAGGCAAAACTTCTCCGTCTATGCCCAACTGCAGCAGACCGTTGTAGAGATGGTCTATCGCCCACGAGTTGGCTTGTGAGCGAGCAAAAGCTGGGTCTAATGAAGTAATATTGTTGTGTTGATTATACTTAAAGACTTTTTTGGACGACGTATTTGCCGTTTTTTCAGCTTGGCAGCCCGCAAAAAGCAAACCAATTAGAAATAAAAAAGGCAAAAATTTCATCAAAAAATATTAAAAATTAATAAATTCCAAAGCCTGTTCAGACAACAATTTGAGCGTTGGTTCGTCAGTCAATTCAAGAGTTTCTTTATTTATCACGCTGTTAATCAGCGAAATAGGCAACCTGTTAGGCAAAATATTAACACCCAAATAATTCAAAAGTCCTGTCAAATGATCCATGCCGCGAAGATTGCCCGCGCGTCCGTCCGATGTACCTATCAGCGCAGCTTTTTTTCCTTTAAAATTTTGCTTGTAGTTGCGCACCGAACAAGCATCAATAAATAACTTCAATACGCCCGGAAAACTTCCATTGTACTCGGGCGCAAGGAACACAAATTTATCAGCAGGAAAAATAAATTTATCCTGAATTGTGACTAAACCGCTCGCTTGGTGCGCAGACTCATACATTTGGAGGTGAAAAATATCCGATGGCAAGGATTCGAGGGACAAAAACGCTACTTCTTCCGACGTATTTTCTCTCAACATTGTGACATACTTCTCGGCGACTATACGAGTTCTGTTTTTGGGTCTATTAGTACCCGATATTACTGTAATCATAAATTAATTTTTTTGCTTCAAACACTCAAACCTACTAAAAAGTTCGCTTTGATTTTAATATTCAAAGTTTCCATTTTTAGTTTTTAGGTAAATTTTTTCGCCTTCGCCATTTGTCACAAAACCGATAATTTTTGCATTTATATTAAAAGAATTTGCCGCTTCTATAAGGTCATTTGCAAACTCCTGCGGAAGATAAATTTCGAGCCGATGTCCCATATTAAAGACTTGATACATTTCTCGCCAGTCCGTTTGCGATTCTTTTTGTATCAACTCAAAAAGCGGCGGCACATCAAATAAATTGTTTTTGGTGACGTGTTTATTTTGTATAAATTTTTGAACTTTTGTCTGTCCGCCTCCCGTGCAGTGTATTATCCCGTGAATATTTTTTCGATGTTTTTCAATAATATTCTTCAACAGCGGCATATACGTCCGAGTCGGAGAAAGAACTAATTTTCCTATCGTAAGTTCTTGATTATCAACTGTTAGTGTGTCGGTTAAAGATTTAGAGCCGCAATAAATTACATCATCTGCTAACTCGGTAGCAAAACTTTCGGGGTATTTTATCGCGTATTTTTTACTAAAAACATCGTGCCTTGCAGAGGTCAAACCGTTGCTACCCATGCCGCCGTTGTACTCTTTTTCATAGCTACTTTGACCAAAAGATTCGAAGCCAACTATCACGTCGCCGTCTTGAATATCATTCTCAATAACATCTGATTTCTTCATTCGAGCAAAAGCAGTGAAGCCCACATCGACGGTTCTAACGATGTCGCCAACGTCCGCAGTTTCGCCTCCAGCAAGATGAATATGGATTCCGTATTGCGATAATTCAGCGATGATTTCAGAAGTTGCTCGTATCAAAGCCGTCACAACATCTCCTGAAATCAAATTTTTATTTCTTCCGATGGTAGAAGACAAAATTATGTTGTCAAAGCAACCAACGCAAGCCATATCGTCCAAATTCATTACGATAGCGTCTTGAATAATGCCTTTCCAAACAGACATATCCCCAGTTTCTTTCCAATAAATATAAGCCAAACTTGGTTTGCTGCCAGCCGTATCTGCGTGCATCAAACAGCAAAAATCAGGCTCGCCGCCCGTAAAATCAGGCAATATTTTACAAAAAGCGTTGGGGTAAAGCCCTTTGTCCAAGTGTTTGATGGCTTCATGCACCTCGTCTTTGGTAGAGGAAACTCCGCGCGCCTCATATTTATAAATTTTGTTAGGCATAAAACAATTTCAGGCTTTAAGCCGTTTTGTAATAAGATAAATATTTTCGGAAAGATACGATTTTGTACTCAAATTTTGGTTTTTTGACCTCTACGAACCCTAAAATATTTTGTAAACAGTTCATTATGAGTATTTTAAAATATATTTTTTTTGCAGTTCTAATTTTATTCTTTTCGTCTTGCGAAAAAGAATTTGTACCCGAAGGCAGCAACGACGCACCACAGATTGTAGTGGAGGGGTTCATTGAGGCAGGGCAAAATCCGATGAATACTTATGTGATTCTCACCAAAAGTCAGTCTTTTTTCTCGGAAATCGGACTTTCGACCCTCAATAATAATTTCATTCGTGATGCTGTTGTGACAGTGTATAACGGGACAAAAACTGTTCAGTTGAGGCAGTTGTGCTTGGACAGTTTGCCACCTGCGTTGCGTATGCAGGCGGCGGCGGCGTTGGGTTTCAATCCCGATAGTGTGAAGATAAATTTTTGTATTTATGTAGATGTTTTGAACGAAATGCCCGGAGCAGTCGGCGGAAAATACGACCTAAAAATAGTCACAAAAACTGGTGAAACGGCTACGGCTACGACCACTATTCCGCGATTGGTTCCGTTGGATTCCCTTTATTTTATTACTCCTCCGGGTGATAACAACGATACTTTGGCGCAAGGAAAATTTATTTTGAAAGACCCTGCGGGCGAGAGAAATTTTTACAGATATTTTACGAAAATAAACCAAGGCGTGTACCAAGCTGGGCGCGGCTCGGTAGCAAATGACGGCTTTATCAATGGAAAAGAATTGAGAGGAACTTTGACTAAATCAGAGCCGCGAGGAGTTAAATTTAATCCAGCAACTTTCGGATTATTCAAAATCGGTGACACTGCTTCTGTCAAGTGGTGTACGCTCGACGAGGCGCATTTCAACTTTTGGAACACGCTCGAGTTCAGTGCCAATAATCAAGGACCGTTTTCTTCTTACACCCGAATAAAGCACAATATTGTCGGAGGATTGGGCATTTGGGGCGGCTACGCAGTAACCTATACGGACAAATTGGTAAAAAAATAAGGTTAATTGGTGTTACGCAAGATTTTTAAATTGACTCCTCTGAATTTAGCTTTGTAGCTATTTACTTGGTTTTTGTCACTTTTTTTCTTGATAAAAAAAGTAACCAAAAAAATCAAGTGCTCTGCATAAATTCTAAAGTTTTTGCTTAAAAATCCCGTCGGCGCGCGAAAAATACTCGTCGGCTCCGCCAGACTCAAACAGTTTTCGCTTCGCCAGACGATATTTT